>NZ_JBFODK010000009.1:0-2801 GCF_040908275.1 Aeromonas sp. R4-3 | reverse complement strand
ACGACACTTCTTGGGGTTGTATGGTTAAGTGACTAAGCGTACATGGTGGATGCCTTGGCAGTCAGAGGCGATGAAGGACGTACTAACCTGCGATAAGCTGTGAGAAGTCGGTAAGAGACGCTATTACTCACAGATTTCCGAATGGGGAAACCCACCCAGCATAAGCTGGGTATCTATTACTGAATACATAGGTAATAGAGGCGAACCGGGAGAACTGAAACATCTAAGTACCCCGAGGAAAAGAAATCAACCGAGATTCCCTCAGTAGCGGCGAGCGAACGGGGATTAGCCCTTAAGTTTCTTGGAAGTTAGTGGAATGGTCCTGGAAAGGCCAGCGATACAGGGTGATAGCCCCGTACATGAAAACGACCTTGAAGTGAAATCGAGTAGGGCGGGACACGTGACATCCTGTCTGAATATGGGGGGACCATCCTCCAAGGCTAAATACTCCTGACTGACCGATAGTGAACCAGTACCGTGAGGGAAAGGCGAAAAGAACCCCTGTGAGGGGAGTGAAATAGAACCTGAAACCGTGTACGTACAAGCAGTGGGAGCCCTTCGGGGTGACTGCGTACCTTTTGTATAATGGGTCAGCGACTTACATTTTGTAGCGAGGTTAACCGTATAGGGGAGCCGTAGGGAAACCGAGTCTTAACTGGGCGTCTAGTTGCAAGGTGTAGACCCGAAACCGGGTGATCTAGCCATGGGCAGGTTGAAGGTTGAGTAACATCAACTGGAGGACCGAACCCACTAACGTTGCAAAGTTAGGGGATGACCTGTGGCTGGGGGTGAAAGGCCAATCAAACTCGGAGATAGCTGGTTCTCCCCGAAAGCTATTTAGGTAGCGCCTCGGACGAATACTACTGGGGGTAGAGCACTGTTTGGACTAGGGGGTCATCCCGACTTACCAACTCCATGCAAACTCCGAATACCAGTAAGTAATATCCGGGAGACACACGGCGGGTGCTAACGTCCGTCGTGAAGAGGGAAACAACCCAGACCGCCGGCTAAGGTCCCAAAGTTCTGGTTAAGTGGGAAACGATGTGGGAAGGCTCAGACAGCTAGGATGTTGGCTTAGAAGCAGCCATCATTTAAAGAAAGCGTAATAGCTCACTAGTCGAGTCGGCCTGCGCGGAAGATGTAACGGGGCTCAAACCAGGCACCGAAGCCGCGGATTCACACTTATGTGTGAGTGGTAGGGGAGCGTTCTGTAAGTCTGCGAAGGTGTATCGAGAGGTATGCTGGAGATATCAGAAGTGCGAATGCTGACGTAAGTAACGATAAAGGGGGTGAAAAGCCTCCTCGCCGGAAGACCAAGGGTTCCTGTCCAACGTTAATCGGGGCAGGGTGAGTCGACCCCTAAGGTGAGGCCGAAAGGCGTAATCGATGGGAAGCAGGTTAATATTCCTGCACGACTTGTAATTGCGATGGGGGGACGGAGAAGGCTAGGTGGGCCAGGCGACGGTTGTCCTGGTGAAAGTGCGTAGGTGGTGTTTCTAGGCAAATCCGGAGACACAACACTGAGACACGAGACGAAGCCACTACGGTGGTGAAGCCATTGATGCCCTGCTTCCAGGAAAAGCCTCTAAGCTTCAGATTACAAGTCATCGTACCCCAAACCGACACAGGTGGTCGGGTAGAGAATACCAAGGCGCTTGAGAGAACTCGGGTGAAGGAACTAGGCAAAATAGAACCGTAACTTCGGGAGAAGGTTCGCTCTTGACAGTGAAGTCCCTTGCGGATGGAGCAGTTGGGAGTCGCAGTGACCAGATGGCTGGGACTGTTTATCAAAAACACAGCACTCTGCAAACACGAAAGTGGACGTATAGGGTGTGACACCTGCCCGGTGCCGGAAGGTTAATTGATGGGGTTAGCGCAAGCGAAGCTCTTGATCGAAGCCCCGGTAAACGGCGGCCGTAACTATAACGGTCCTAAGGTAGCGAAATTCCTTGTCGGGTAAGTTCCGACCTGCACGAATGGTGTAACCATGGCCATGCTGTCTCCACCCGAGACTCAGTGAAATCGAATTCGCCGTGAAGATGCGGTGTACCCGCGGCTAGACGGAAAGACCCCGTGAACCTTTACTACAGCTTGGCACTGAACATTGAACCTACATGTGTAGGATAGGTGGGAGGCTTTGAAGGCGTGACGCCAGTTGCGCTGGAGCCGTCCTTGAAATACCACCCTTGTATGTTTGATGTTCTAACGCAGGGCCCTGAATCGGGCTCGCGGACAGTGCCTGGTGGGTAGTTTGACTGGGGCGGTCTCCTCCCAAAGAGTAACGGAGGAGCACGAAGGTTGGCTAATCCTGGTCGGACATCAGGAGGTTAGTGCAATGGCATAAGCCAGCTTAACTGCGAGACGGACAGGTCGAGCAGGTACGAAAGTAGGTCATAGTGATCCGGTGGTTCTGAATGGAAGGGCCATCGCTCAACGGATAAAAGGTACTCCGGGGATAACAGGCTGATACCGCCCAAGAGTTCATATCGACGGCGGTGTTTGGCACCTCGATGTCGGCTCATCACATCCTGGGGCTGAAGTCGGTCCCAAGGGTATGGCTGTTCGCCATTTAAAGTGGTACGCGAGCTGGGTTCAGAACGTCGTGAGACAGTTCGGTCCCTATCTGCCGTGGGCGTTGGATGATTGAAGGGAGTTGCTCCTAGTACGAGAGGACCGGAGTGAACGAACCTCTGGTGTTCGGGTTGTCACGCCAGTGGCACTGCCCGGTAGCTAAGTTCGGAATCGATAACCGCTGAAAGCATCTAAGCGGGAAGCGAGCCCTGAGATGAGTCATCCCTGAC
>NZ_JBFODK010000008.1:0-1242 GCF_040908275.1 Aeromonas sp. R4-3 | reverse complement strand
GTTTTGAAATGGCACTAGGGATCACCTCGCTCTGAATCGCCCCGGCTTCTCTAGACACTTTTGAGCCGTTCGAAATATTGCTTTTCACACTCTACTGGCGATAGCCCATTGTTGAAACTGTGCCGACGCTTGGGGTTGTAAAACATTTCAATGTAATCGAACACATCCTGCCGGGCCTCCTCCCGATCTGCATAGGTTTTACGTCGGATCCGCTCGCGTTTGAGGAGTTGGAAGAAACTCTCCGCCACCGCGTTATCATGGCAATTGCCACGTCTGCTCATGCTGGCCTTGAGCCGGTGCTCCCGCAAAAAATCCTGCCAGTCATAGCTGCTAAACTGGCTCCCTTGGTCAGAATGAACCAGCACTTCCTGCTCGGGTCGCCGTCGCCACACTGCCATCAGTAACGCGCTGATGGCCAACTCTCGGTCGATCCGTGGCCCCATTGACCAACCAATGACTTGTCGTGAAAACAAATCCAATACCGCGGCCAGATAGAGCCAGCCTTCATGGGTTCGAATATAAGTGATGTCCGTTACCCAGACCTTATTTGGCTCAGTCACATCGAACTGGCGTTCAAGATGATTCGGTGCAACCACCGTTGGCCGGCCACCATAATGACCGGGACGGCGACGATAACCGGTTTGTGAACGCAAACCTTCATGACGCATTAATCGCGCCACCCGGTGTTTCCCACAGGTCTCGCCCATCTCTCGCAGGTCATCCCGGATCTTGCGATAGCCATAGACGCCCCCGCTTTCTAGCCAACATTGCTTGATCTGGCCCAGGAGGCGTTGGTCTTCAAGTGCGCGGGCAGATAAAGGCTGGTGCTGCCAGGCGTAATAACCGCTCGGGTGGACATTCATCATCCGACACAGTCGGCGGATGGGATGTGTGGACGCGTGCACCCGGATGAAGGCGTACCTTACCCTGACAGCTTGGCAAAGTACGCGGCGGCCTTTTTTAAGATATCTCGCTCATCGGTGACGCGGCGCAGTTCAGCCTTGAGGCGCCGAATTTCGGCTTGCTGGCTGGAGTCATGCTGTTGCTGCACGGCGGGCTGGCTGTAGCGCCTGATCCAGGCGTAAAGACTGTGGCTGGAAACACCAAGTCGCTCAGCGACCTCTGCCACTGGGTAATGGCGCTCAGTCACCTGCTTGACGGCGGCCAGTTTGAATTCTTCCGTGTAACGTTGCTGCTTGCTCATAACACCTCCTGATTGACCTCAGTTTGAGGCTCTTGAGG
>NZ_JBFODK010000007.1:0-32767 GCF_040908275.1 Aeromonas sp. R4-3 | reverse complement strand
GAAGCGCGCATGGCAGCCGAGTAATACCGGTCTGGGCCAATCTCCCCTGGCATCGCCGACGCCGTAATGGCGCTGGTGGGCAAGGAGCGTGTGCTGGCTCGCATCGACCGCGCCCTGGCCTATATCGAAGCGCGGATGGCCGCCGAATAAGCGTCAGTCGCTGACAACAAAGGGCTCCCTGACGGGGGCCCTTTGCATTTTGGCCTCAAGCGGATTTGCGACGTAAAACAGCGACATAGCGACGCAGTTGGCGGTAAAAACAGCTAACTGCCTGAATTTTGACTAAACGCTCCAACCGGCGAAAATTTTGGGTTGACAGCAAAGCGGGTGATGCCTATCATGCGCCTCCGTTGCCAGAGATAACTTTGGTAGCGCCGAGGTGAGTTGGGGTTATAGCTCAGCTGGGAGAGCGCTTGCATGGCATGCAAGAGGTCCGCGGTTCGATCCCGCGTAGCTCCACCAAATTCTCCTCGAACAATCTGGAATCCAAGGGGTTATAGCTCAGCTGGGAGAGCGCTTGCATGGCATGCAAGAGGTCCGCGGTTCGATCCCGCGTAGCTCCACCAGGTTCCTGATTGAAGATGAAGTACCCAGGGCAGTGCGGTGTGTATCACCCAGGCCGACCTTTGTGGGGTTATAGCTCAGCTGGGAGAGCGCTTGCATGGCATGCAAGAGGTCCGCGGTTCGATCCCGCGTAGCTCCACCACTATTTGCAATAAAGAGCAACAGGCCGCCAGAACCCGTTGTCTAATGAAGAAAGAATTTGGGGTTATAGCTCAGCTGGGAGAGCGCTTGCATGGCATGCAAGAGGTCCGCGGTTCGATCCCGCGTAGCTCCACCACTATTTAGCAGTAAGGCAGCCGGCCGCCAGAACCGGTTGTTCAAAGAGTAAAATTTGGGGTTATAGCTCAGCTGGGAGAGCGCTTGCATGGCATGCAAGAGGTCCGCGGTTCGATCCCGCGTAGCTCCACCAAATTCTTAAAGGCCACCGTTATCGCGGTGGCCTTTTTGTTTGTTCAGGTATTTATTTTTCCCATACTTATCGCCCCTTCATTTACAAATCAAATGGCCAGAATGAGAAAGCCCGCGACTGTCGCGGGCTTTTTGCGTTATTCAGCGCGGATCATGAGGTGTGCCGACGGCGCCAGGCCAGGGGCAGCAGCGCCAGCAGCAGTGCCCCCATGGCCCCGCCACCGCTGCCCTTGCTCTGCTCGTTGAGCTTGAGGTCGACGATGATGGGGTCGTGGTCGGAGGCGCTGAACGGATTGTCCGACTTGATCAGCTCGCCGGTGAAGGCGCTGCCATATTCGAACAGGTTGCTCTCGAAGGAGTTGATGTGCCAGTCGGCGACGGCCACCACCTTCTTGGCCAGCGCCGGGTTGGCGAGGGCGTAATCCAGGGTGCCAAGCTCGGCCTCGTAGCTGTAGGAGATGGCCTTCTCCTGGTTGAACTTGAGGTTCACATCGACCAGGCCATAGCTCTTGCTCACCTCCTGGCCGAGCTGCTCGTAGGGCTGCTCGCCGACGAAGGTGTGGGAGGCGGAGCGGATCTTGCGTTCCGCCGTGGCCGGATCGTAGTCGGTGAGCACCCGGATGGGATCTTCCTTGGCGTAGGAGTTGAAGTCCCCCACCAGCAGCACCTGACCCGGCATCTTGCTCACCGCCTCACCCAGCACCTTGGCGGCACTGACCCTGAACTCGGTGCACTTGCCCTGCAGATCCGCAGGCTCGATCTTGCCATCCCCGTTCTCATAGCAGCCGGATCCCTTGGATTTCAGGTGGTTGACCACCAGAGTCAGGGGCTCGTCGCTGCCCGCCACCCCGAAGCGCTGCACCAGGGAGTCCCGCTGGCCTGCGCTCCTGGCGACGCCGCCCGTGGTGTAGTGCTGCTCTGGCAGACGAATGACCTCGGCATCCCCGCTTGGGGTGAGCAGGGCGGGGCGATAGATCATGGCCACCATGATGGCGTCGCCGCCGAAGAAGCGATCCTCCGTGAGCAGGGCCTTGGGCAGGGTGACGAAGGCGTACTGCTTGCTCGCCTCTTTCTGCCGGGCGTTGAGGCTTTGCACCAGATCGCTGATGGCGGCGTGCTCGTCGAAGCCGTTGTTCTCCATCTCCATCAGGCCGAGCAGGTCTGCGTCCATCTCGGTGATGGCGTTGACTATCTTGGTGCGCTGCAGCTGGAACTCCTCCAGGCTCTTGGCGCCGCGGTTGCAGCCCTTGGCGCTGTCCGCATCCGCCTGATCCGCACAGAGCACGTTGAGGGCGCCCCCCACGCTGGAGTGGCTGGTGAAGTAGTTGAGCACGTTGAAACTGCCGATGCGCAGGTCGGTGCCATTGGCGCGGGCCGGGGCGCCCTGGCGGTCGTTCTCGTCGGTGCGCAGCAGATCCCCCGCCGTGATGCGCTGATCCTTGGGCACTATCAGCCGGTACTCGTCAAAGCTGTAGCCCACCAGGGCTTCCAGATTGACCGGGGCATCGCCGATGCGCAGGTAGCCCTGCTCCGGCTCCCAGGCCGGCAACCAGGGCAGCTTGCCGTTGGCGGCCTTGAAGTCCGACTCGAGGAAGACGCGGTTGCCCGCATTGGCCTCGGCCAGGGTGTTTGCCTCCTGACTGCCAGCTACATGGAGCTGGGTCGGCTTCATCAGCGGGGCGCCGTGGGAGAGCACCAGGTTGTTGCGCTTGGCGGCGTAGTCGTAGCTGAAGTTGCGGCTTACCTTGAGGGCGCTGTCCCCATCGAGGCGCACCCGCATCCCCTCGTGACGCTCCAGGGCCCGGGCCAGGGTTTCCCCCTCCAGCACCCGCAGCGCCGTGGCGGCCGGGGCGTCGCCCCGGGCCAGCACCGTCAGGCGCGGGGCGCTGCCGTCAAACAGGGGCTTGAGCTGGGTGTGGCCATGATACTCCTCGACCTTGGCCTCCAGACAGATCAGGGCACCCGGCTGGATGGCGGGGTACTTGCTGATGTCACTCAGGAAGACGAAGATGCCATCCGAGCTCTGGGGATTGCCGTCCCCTTGCAGATCCTGCAGGTAGAAGCCCTTGTTCAGGCTCTCGCCGAGGGCGCTGACTACCGCCTTGACCGAGATGCTTCGGGGGCTTTCGAACTGATGGTCCGGGACGAGGGGGCTCTTGTCGCCGCTGCCCTGGATGGCGGGGATGGGGGTGAGGGCGCTGTCGGCCGGGCAACTGAAGCCGGCGGCATGGAGAGACGGGGACGCGAGGGCGAGCCCCACGGCCAGGGACAGCAGGGTAGGTCTTCCTTTCATGGGTATTCCTTTTTTATTTTTTTGCCAGTGTTTCCATAGCCTTGGCGCTCTGGCCAAGGGCGCGCATTGTCACATTTCTGGCAGCTCTGACCAGTGAGGCAGCGCACATTATGGGGAGACAAAAGAGGCTGAGTCCGTTTTTTTGATGTGGCTAACAGATTGATATTAATGACTTAATTATTAGTTGGCCGATTGAGGGAGGATGTGAGCTGGCCGGCATTCACATATTTTCCTTAGAGAATAAAGATTGAGCGGTCGCCACTTGCTTTCTATACTCGATCCGTTCCTCACGGAACCCAGGTTAAGGGCAAACCGGCAGTGATGCCGGGACGCAAAGCCTCCGATCTGTCCCAAGCGGGCCAGACAGCGGGGTTACCCCGGGGTGACATGAGGGTATGTGGCCCCGTCCAAGGCCTGTTGTCGTTCCCTGATCCCCTGTTGCGATTGCGCTTTTCCCGGTGTTGAAGCCAAGACAAAACAAGGATGATAACAAGATGCAACAGACCCTCAGGCCCAGCAGGCTCGCCATGCTGGTTGCCCTTGCGGCCATGCCCGCCTGGGCGCACGCCGCCTATCCCGCCTATCAGGCTGGCACCGCCTACAAGGCCGGCGATGTCGTCAGCAACGCAGGCGCCCTCTACGAATGCAAAGAATTCCCCTATTCCGGCTGGTGCGGGGCTTCCCCCTACCACTACGAGCCCGGTGTCGGCGCCGTCTGGGCCGATGCCTGGAAACTCTATGGCGGTGAGGTGCCGCCGCCTGCTCTGGTCGTTGCCATCGGCTCCCCCGCCGTGGGCAGCAGCGTCAGCGAAGGTGCCAGCCTGGCCCTGGCGGTGACCCTGAGCGGCCCGGTCACGGCGCTGGCCAAGGTGGAGTACCTGGTCGATGGCACCCAGGTCGCCACGGCCACGGCCTCCCCCTGGAGTGCCAGCTGGTCTGCCGCCGGCGTGGGTAATCACGCCCTCAAGGCCCGGGCGCTGGATAAAGATGGCAAGGTGCTGAGTGAGGCGGATTCGAGCTTCAAGGTCGCCGCCGTGGTGGCGCCAGAGGCCCCCAAGGCGAGCATCGCCAGCCCCGCAGCCGGGGCCAAGGTGACCCTGGGCCGCGCCCTCACAGTGGCCGGCAATGTGACCGACGCCAATGACGACGTCGCCAAGGTCGAGCTGTTCGTCGATGGCAAGAAGGTGGGCGAGGACAGCAGCGCCCCCTGGCAACTGAGCTGGACACCCCAGAGCAAGGGGCTGGCCGGTCTCAAGCTGGTGGCGGCCGACAAGGAGAACCTCTCCGGCGAGTCGGCCCAGGTCGATGTCCAGGTGGAAGAGGCGGCCCTGCCCCCCACGGGTGGCAATCTCTCCTGCGACGTGCGCCAGATCTATCGCGCCGACGGCAGCGAGTGCATGGGGGATGACCATGGCCGCCGCGTCATCGGTTACTTCACCTCCTGGCGGACCGGCAAGAACGGGCTGCCCTCCTACCTGGTAGGCGACATCCCCTGGGACAAGATCACCCACATCAACTACGCCTTCGCGGCGGTGGACGAGCAGAGCCACCTCATCAAGGTGGATGACGCCGCCACCAAGCTGACCTGGGACGGGGTGCCGGGCGCCGAAATGGATCCCGAATTCGCCTATCAGGGTCACTTCAACCTACTGTCGAAATACAAGAAGCAGTATCCGGACGTGAAGACCCTGATCTCCGTGGGTGGCTGGGCCGATACCCGCGGCTTCTACACCGCCACCACCAAGGGCGACTGCTCGGTCAACACCGCCGGCATCAACGCCTTTGCCAACTCGGCGGTGAGCTTCATCCGCCAGTACGGCTTCGACGGGGTGGATGTGGACTACGAGTACCCCACCTCCATGAAGGATGCGGGCAACCCCAACGACTTCCCGCTCTCCAACCAGTGCCGGGCCAAGCTGTTTGCGAACTACGAAGTGCTGATGAAGACACTGCGCAGCAAGCTCGACAGTGCCGGCACCGAGGACGGCCGCAAGTACATGCTGACCATAGCCTCGCCGGCCTCGGCCTACCTGCTGCGCGGCATGGAGAACTTCCAGGTCACCCAGTATCTGGATTACGTCAACCTGATGACCTACGACTTCCACGGCGCCTGGAACCACTTCGTCGGCCACAATGCCGCCCTGTTCGACAACAAGGCGGATCCCGAGCTGGCCCAGTGGGGTGTCTACAACCAGGCCCAGTTCGGTGCCATCGGCTACCTGAACTCCGCCTGGGCGGCCCACTACTTCCGTGGTGCCCTGGCGGCAGGCAAGATCAACATAGGGGTGCCTTACTACACCCGTGGCTGGCAAGGGGTGACAGGTGGTACCCATGGCCTGGGGGGCAAGGCGGCGCTGCCGAGCCAGAGCGCCTGTCAGCCGGGCACGGGGGGCAGCACAGTTCCCTGCGGCAATGGGGCGGTCGGCATCGACAACATCTGGCATGATCTCGACAAGAACGGCAAGGAGATAGGCGGCGGCGCCGTGCCCATGTGGCACGCCAAGAACCTGGAGCACGCGGCCAGCCTCGGCATCACCACGCTGCCGAGCTATGGCACGGCCTGGGGTCTGGATCCCAACAACCCGGCCCACGTGATGCAAGGCCAGTACGTGCGTTACTACGATGACAAGGCCCATGCGCCTTGGCTGTGGAACGAAGAGAAGAAGGTGTTCCTCTCCACCGAAGATGAAGAGTCCATGGGTCACAAGCTCGACTACATAGTCAATCGAGGCCTGGGTGGCGTCATGTTCTGGGAGATGGCGGGGGACTACGACTTCGACGCTGCCAAGAACGAGTATGTCATGGGCAGCACCCTCACCAGCCTGGCCTACGACAAGTTCAGCAAGGCGAGCAAGGCCAGCCTGAAGCAGAACGATCTGCCGGCCCCGGCCGCTCAGCTCGACATAGGCGTGAGCCTCTCGGGCTTCAAGGAGGGGGATTCCAACTACCCGATCAACCCGACCCTCAAGCTCATCAACAAGTCGACCCAGACCATACCGGGCGGCACCCGCATCGAGTTCCTGATGCCCACTTCCACCTCTGACACCATCACGGATCAGAGCGGCATGGGGCTGAAAGTAGTGGAGAGCGGCGGCAACCAGAACTCCGACGGCATCGCGGGCGAGAAGGACTTCCACAAGGTGGCCCTGACGCTGCCGGGTTGGAAGGCCTGGGCGCCGGGCACCGAGGTGGAAGTGGCCATGACCTACTACCTGCCGGCCGCAGGGGTACCGAGCGGCATGCGCCTGATTGCCGGCAGCCAGACCATAGGCCTGAAGTCCGACTTCCCGGCCCTGGCCGAGGCGGTGCTGGGGGGCAGCAGTGGGGGTGATGGCGGCAGTGGTGGCACCAGCTGCACCAGCCAGAGCGTGGATCCGGCGGCCTATCCGGCCTACCCGAGCTGGCCGCGCGGGGATCACGCCAATGGCAACGACCGCATGACCAACGGCAAGGCAGTCTGGCAGGCGAACTGGTGGACCAGCAGCGAGCCCAAGGCGGGCGACGGCAGCTGGAAGCTGGTATGCAGTTACTGATGATGATGACCTGTTGAAGGGGGGCAGCCCCGTTTCAACGCAATGACCCAATCCGGAGCCCAGGCTCCGGATTTTTTTGCGCCTTATATAAGGAAGGGATTTCGTGATATGGGGGAGGGCGCATAAAAAAGACCGCTCCGAAGAGCGGCCAATTGCCACCAGGCAAGCTGCGGGGCTGACCCCCTTGTGGATGGGCAGTCGCCATGGGCGGATGCTTGCCCATGACGTGCCGGTTTATTGAGTGACGGCACCGCCCTGTTGTTCCTTCAGGAAGCTGATCCAGGGGGAGGCGCGGCCACTGACGTTGCCATTCTGGGCTGCCTGGGTGAAGGCGCTGAGCGCCTCCTTGGGTTTCTGCTGCTCGAAGTAGGCGACCCCGGTCAGGAACTTGAGATCGGCGCGCTGTTCACCGCTGGCATTGGCGGCCGGCTTGGCGGCCAGGGCTACCAGATCCTTGTATCGCTTGCTCTGGATCATCATGCGCGCCATCTTCAGCTGCAGCTCGGCACTGGGGGCCAGCTGATAGGACTTGGCCAGGGTGTCGATGGCGGGATCCAGCTCCTTGGCCTGATGCCAGTAGTTGGCGAGCGTCTTGTAGTTGGCGGCGCTGCTCTCGATCTGCCCCTCCTTCATCGCCTTCTCCATCACGCGGGCGGCGCGATGGGGAATGCCGGCGAAGGCGAGGTAGTTGGCGAGCCGCTGCAACTCGGCCGCCTCGGTCAGCATGCCGAGGTTGTAGGCCGACTCGAGCGCCGCCAGCGCCTTGGCATCGTTGCCCGCCTGCATGTGCATGGCCGAGAGCTGGGTCCAGTACTTCTTCTTCTCCGGGTACTTGTCCACCAGGGCGGTCAGCACCTCGGTGGCCGGCTTGTACTGTTTCAGCTCGTAGTGGGCAGCCATCTTCAGCAGGTACCAGGACTCCGGCGCCTTGCCTGCGGAGAGCCTGATCGCCTGATCCACCGCCGGTATGGCTTCCCGGTACTGCTTGAGCTGCACATGGGCGTTGGCCAGGGTGATGTAGGCGTGGGGGGTCGGCTTCTCATCTTTTCCAAGGTTCGCGAACCACTCATTCATGGTGCTGATGGAGCCCTTGAAGTTGCCCTCCGCCATGTAGAGCTGGGCCAGGTTGTAGCGCACCTGCTGGGCCACCGGCTGCGGCAGGCCGCCGGTGGCGATGGCGTCGGCGAAGTATTTGGTCGCCTGACCGTACTTCTCCTGTTGGGCGGCCACGAAGCCCAGGGTCTGCAAGATGACCCCCTTGTCGTAGACCCGATCGCCTGCGCCCGAGAGCGCATCCTGCAGCTTGGCATTGGCCTCGCCGTATTTCTTCTCGGTGATCAACGCCTGGGCCTTGTTGACCGCGCGGTAGGCGCGGTCAGACAGGGCGGGTTGCTCGGCGGCCCAGCTGGCGGTGCTGAGCAGCACCGCCATGGCCACCGGGGCGAGGATCAGGGTATGTAACTTTTTCATCGCCACCTTCCTTAGTTGACCGCGAACTCGATCTCTTGCTGCATGCGACTGGCCTGGGGCTTGCCATCCACCATGGCCGGCTTGAAGGTCCACTTGGCTATGGTCTTGCGTGCCTCCTTGCCGAGGTCGTAGCTGCGGGGCTCTTCCTTGACGATCCGGATGTTGCTGACGGTGCCGCGCTCGGTCACGGTGAACTCCACCAGTACCTTGCCGGAGGCGAGGCCGGCCAGCGCCGCCTTGCGGGGCATCATGGGCTCGAAGGTCGCCATGGGCATGGCGCCGTTGTTGCCACCCATGCCGCCGCCACCGCCCCCCGTGCTGTAGGCACCCAGGGCGTTGCCGCCGCCGATGTTGACCGGGATGTCGAGCTTGGGCATGTCCATGGGGGCGCTATCCATCTTGGGCCTGTCCGTGCTCGCCACTTCCATCTCGGGTGGGGGAGGTGGGCGGTTCGGGGGCGGCGGCTTGGGCAGTTCCCGTTGTTTCTCTTGCAGTGTCTCCTGGGGCTTGAGGCGAATGAAGTCGGTCATGGTGACGTCTTCTCTCTCCGTCAGCTCCCGGTGATCCGGTGTGATCAGCTTGTTCATTCCCAGAAACAGGAAGAACACCACCACACAGGAGACAGCTATCGCTATCAGGTATCTCATGGTGCTCGCTCCGGCATCAGCTGCTCTTGCTCGCCGCGATGGAGATGTTCTGGACACCGGCCATGCGGATCTGATCCATGACCTGGACCACCAGCCCGGAACGGGACTCGGTATCGGCCTGGATCACCACGGCGCTCTCCGGGTTCTCCGCCCGCAGCCGCTCGATGTTGGCACGCACGGCGCCCACCTCGACGACCCGTTTGTCGACCCAGACCTGGCCGTTCTCGCGGACCGCGACCATGATGTTCCCCTTCTTCACCGTCTCGGCCGTGCTGGCGCTCGGGCGGTTGATCTCCACGCCGGACTCCTTGACGAACGAGGTGGTGACGATGAAGAAGATCAGCATGATGAACACTATGTCCAGCATGGGGGTCAGATCGATGGCCGCCTCATCGGCACCGCTGTCGCTGTGACGTTTTCTCATGGCAAAAACTCCTTGCTTGTTCTGTGCCCCGGCGGGCAGTGCCCGGCCGGGGGAGTGCATCCTGCATCAGCCGTGTTTCAGGTTGTCTTCCAGCTTCTGCACCGCCAACTTGGCCTTGTGATCGAGCTGGTTGACAAAAAACAGGCCGGAAAGGGCGGCAATCATGCCCGCCATGGTCGGTACCGTCGCCTTGGAGATCCCCGAGGCCATGGCCCGCGGCGAACCCGTGCCCGTGATGGCCAGGGTGTCAAACACCTGCACCATGCCCACTACGGTGCCGAGCAGCCCCATTAGCGGACAGAGGGCGATCAGCACCTTGATGACCGGCATCCCCTTGTCCACCGCCATGGCGACCCGGGAGACCAGCTCGCGGCGGATCTGTTTGGCAGACCAGGAGAGGTGATCGCTGCGGGCCATCCAGGTCACCTTGGTCTGCTTCACCTGCTGGGGGTAGACCGCCATGAAGTAGAACCAGCGCTCCAGCAGCAGGGCCCACATCATCAGGGTCAGAAAGAACAGGGCGACCAGCACGTCGCCCCCCAATCCCAGAAACCGGCGGACCGACTCGACTTCTTCAATCAACCAGAACCACATGGGTGACTCCTTAGGCTGCGGCTTTGGCGGCGTGCAGACGTTCCTGATAACGGGCGACGAAACCGGCGCTCTGCTCTTCCAGGACCTGGATGAGACGACGGCTCTGGGTCTGCACTATGGTGTAGAGGAACAGCATGGGCACCGCGACCACCAGACCCTGCATGGTGGTGACCAGGGCCTCGGAGATGCCGCCCGCCATCAGCTTGGGATCCCCGGTGCCGAACAATGTGATGGCCTGGAAGGTGGCTATCATCCCCACCACTGTGCCCAGCAGGCCCAGCAGCGGCGCCACAGAGGCGATCAGCTTGATGATGCTGATGCCCTTCTCGAACTTGGGCACGTTGCGCAGGATTATCTCGTCGAGCTTGGATTCCAGATCCTCTATGTTGTCACCGCGGTGGGACTGATAGGCCCCCAGCATCTCGCCGATGGGATTGCCCTTGACGATCTGATCGGATTTCAGCTGCTTGCGCATGGCGCTGCCGATCATCGACAGGCGCAGGCCGCAGAAGATGGCCAGCAGGGTGCCGATGACTCCCAGTGCCAGGATCACGTAACCCACGGAACCACCCTGATCGATCCGCTCCTTGAGAGTCGGCGACTGCACCAGCAGGGAGAGGATCACCCCGCGGGACGGGTCGATGAAGATGGGCTCGACGGCGCCGTTGCCCTGCTCAAACTGGGCGATGGGCTCCAGCACGGCGTTGTCCGGCTGACGGGAGAGCTGCTCGAACTTGCCGGTCTCTGGCACGAAGGTGAGGTACTTGCCCTCGGAGACGGTGTTGAACTCGCCTATCTGGGTCACCGTCTTCTCGGCCTGGTTGCCCTCGCCATAGACCACAGTCGCCGGGATCTGGCTCACCTTGCCACCGTCCACCATGCGGCCGAGGGTAGTGGTCCAGAAGGCGGTCAGGTCGTCGCTGGAGGGGAGCTCCTTGCTCTCCGCCAGGCGGGTCAGCAGCGCCGTCTGCTCCGGGTGTTCGACCCGGCGGGCGGAGGCGTTGAAGATCCCCTTGAACTCGCCGGCGAACTGGCGCAGCACGCCGAACATCTCGCCCATGTTGCCGGAGCGCTGGCGCAGGGTCTCGGTCAGCTCGGTGAGCTGCTTGTCGTTGGCATCGAAGGTGGCCTTGAGCTGCTCGCCCTTGGCGGTCTCGGCGGCGAGTTCGGCCTTGGCCTTGGCCAGCAGGGCCCCTTGCTCGTTCTTGTCAGCCAGGAAGCGGGCCTCCCGCTCCTTGTTGAGCTGGGATTCGCTGGTGCTGGCGGCCTTGACCTGGCTCAGCAGGGCGTTGAGATCCACCGGCTTCTCGGCGGCGGTCACCGGCAGGGTGAACAGGGTGGCTCCCGCTATCAGGGAGGCAATGGCGAGTCTGATTCCTTTCATGATGCTTTCTCCGCAGTTTGAACCGGCAGCTTGATGAGGGCGGGAGGCGCCTGCTTCTTGGCGATGCGAAGGCCCTGTTCAACCGCGCTGCGATACTCCTGGGGCAACTCTTCCCACTGGCGGGTCTGCTTGTTCCACATGCCGGTCTCGTTGCCGTCCGGGGACTGGTAGAGCAGGGCGATGCGACCGACCCGCAGAAACTCGTAGGTCTTCTCGCCGCCGTCCTTGTCCAGGCTGGCCTTGTAGGACTCTATGGTGCGGCTGAAGCCCTCCTCGATCTGGTAGGCCTCCAGGATCTTGCGGTACTTCTCGGAGATGGTGACGTCGGCGCGGTTCATGAGGTCGGTCAGGGCCGCCACGCGGTCCTCCCGCTCGACCTTCTGGAACGGCAAGTCCAGGGCGACGAACTGATCGAGGGAGTCGATCATCTTGAGCATCAGGGGCACCACCTCGGTGCTGGTCTGATCGATCTGGGCTATCTGGCGCTGCATCGAGGCCAGCTCGGCACTCTGGGAGTCGACCATCTTGCCCACTTGCTCGTTGTAGGTGCGCAGGCTGTCGACCTGACGCAGGGCGGCCTTGTACTGGGCCAGGGCGGATTCGGCAGACTCGGCGTAGCTGTCGATCTTCTGCTGGGACACTTTGGAGGCATTGTCGGTGGCGGCTTGAGCGTCCACTGCCTGACCGGCAGAGGCGGCACTCAGATTGAAGCTGGTCAGCAGGGCAGCCGAAACCAGGCTGCCGAGGAGCGCTTTCTTCATTGTAATAGTCCTTGTTTTCATAGGATTACCCTATCTCCGTGACTTCCTTGGAACCTTGGGCAGAGCCGGCCCGAGGGGCCGGCTCGTCACTTTCCTGGTGGATCAGAACTTCTGGGCGTAGTCGAGGTAGTAGATGCGACCGTCGATGCTGTAGAGCTCCTCGTCATAGGTGAAGCCATCGCTCTCGAGGGACGGACCCGCGTTGAACATGTTCTTCACCCCGACCTGGATCTTGCCGTTCCAGGGGGCATCCACGCCGACGTTCAGGTTCCAGGTGGTCTGGGACGCGATGTGGCCCACTTCCTCACCTGTGTCGGCGATGTAGTCCTGGCTCTGGGAGTCGATGTAGTTCGCGCTCAGATAGGTATCCATGTTCCACCACTGGGGCACGTTGACACCCACGCCGGTGCTGAAGCGCATCTGCGGCAGACCGTTCTGGCCGATCTTGTCGATGACGGGGCCACCGGCGTACAGGCCTTCCTTGTACTCAAGGATGTAGGTGCCGCCGAGGTCATAACGGATGGTGGCGGAGGTCAGGTCGTAGCGGTAATCCAGCTTGAGATCCAGACCGCTGGTGTTCAGGGTCCCCAGGTTGACCATGGGGGCGATGGCACCGCTGATCTTGCCCTGGCTGTTGCGGGTGATGTTGCTGGAGCCCCCGTTGTTCAGCTCGTCATAGATGACGGACTGCAGGGAGTTCAGCTGGATCACGTCCTCGATCTTGATGGTGTAGTAGTCCAGGGAGAGGTTCAGGTTATCCAGCGGGCTGTAGGCCACCCCGAAGTTCCAGGTGTCCGCCGTCTCTTCCTTCAGCTCCTCGTTGGAGGTACGGGTGGTGTCGTACTGGCGGTTCGGGCAGTCCGCCGCCGAGATGCCGTTGGCCTCGCAGTAGACATAGTCCTTGGCCCAGTCGGCCGAGTAGGAATCAGCCGCGTAGAGATCGCTCAGGCTGGGGGCTCGGAAGGAGCGGGACCAGGAGGTGCGCAGCATCAGGTTGTCCAGCGGCTGGTAACGCAGGCTCGCCTTGGGGGAGAAGGCGCTGCCGAAGTCGCTGTAGTCATCGAAGCGACCGGCCAGGTTCAGCTCAATCTGATCCGTGATGGGCACCAGGGACTCGATGTAGGCGGCGGTGACGTCGCGCACCCCGCCGGAGGAGTTGCCGGAGGAGCCTATGATGTTGCCGGCCTCGGACTGGGCATCGTACTTGTCGGCATAGACCCAGTCGTTGTACTCGGCGCCTGCGTACCAGCTGACCGGACCGGCCGGCAGCTCACCCATGTCCCACTGGACACCGGCGTACCACTGGTAGAAGTCCATGGTGGAGCGGCGGCTGGTGTCGGCTGCCATGGCGGCCGTGCTCTTGGGATCGAACTCGCCCCCGACAAACTTGCCGTCGGCGATGGCCTGCTGGGCGGCGGATTGCAGCACGTAGCCGGTGCCGTTCTCTTTGTTGTCGGTCTTGGAGTACATGTAACCGGCGTTCCACTGCATGTCGCCCACGGATTCTGTGGTGACAGTGCCCTCGAAGCCGAGGTTCAGGCTACCGGTCATGTCGGTGACATAGTTGTCACGGGGGCCGACGTTGCTGAAGCGGTAGTAGGCGTAGGCGGCTTCACCCAGACCCTGAGTGGCGGCGGCATCCAGGCCGTTATCGGTGAAGAACTGGGCGTTGTTCGGGTTGGACGGGTCTATGGCGAAGGCGCCGGCGGCGGGAGCGAAGCGGCCGAAGCTCTCGACCCGGGAGCCGATGATCTGCGGCACGAAGTCGACATTGTCGTTGAGGTGGTAGCGACCGTTCAGATAGAGGGTGTCACGGCTGCGGGAGGCCGTGGTGGCCGCGACCTGACCGTAGTTGAAGTTGCAGCCGCCCTCGAAGCCGATGAAGGGCTCCTTGCAGCTACCGTCGGCATTGGTGGTACCGGCCAGGGGGCCGTATTTCCAGATGGGATCCCCGTTGGCATCGAGGCCGGTAATTCCCTCCACGTTGCGGCCGTAGGCGCTGGGGGCGTCGTTGCCCTGCTTGGCGAGATAGTCACGATCCCGGGCATAGACGACGTCTTTCTTGTCGTGCTCGTAGACCGCCATCAGCGAGCCCTTCTCGCCGTTGACGCCCGCCACGACGGAGCCGCTGGCTTCATCGCCGCCCGGCTCGGTCGGTGAGCCGAGGCGTCCCTGGAAGGTCAGGCCCTCATAGCCCTCTTTGAGCACCACGTTGATGACACCGCCGATGGCGTCGGAACCATAGATGGCCGAACCGCCATCCAGGTTGACTTCGACCCGCTCAACGGCGGCCATGGGGATGGTGTTGAGGTTGATGGAGGTGCCACCCATGGTGGGGGAGCCTGCCACCCGCTTGCCGTTCAGCAAGACCAGGGTGCGCTCCGAGCCCAGGCCGCGCAGGCCGACGGTGGATTGGGACTGGAAGGAGCTGCCGGAGGCCGGGGAGACGCCACCGAAGGAGTTGTAGGAGGCCTGTTTGAGGTAATCGGCGACGGTCTGCTGACCCGATGCTTCGATCTTGGCCTTGGTCACCGAGACGACAGGGGTGGACCCTTCCACATCGACCCGGGAGATCCGCGAGCCGGTGACCTTGATTTTTTGCAGTTTTTCGACGTTCTGGCCCTCTTCGGCCAGGGCAGGGGTGACCACAACTGCCGCGCTCGCCAAGGCAAACGCTACGGCAGCAGAGAGTCTGCTTTTCCTAAGCATCGTTAGTATCCTTCCTGATTGTTTTTTTGTTTGCTTCCCTTACCGCCCTCGTTGGAGCGGTGCGTAAGGCTTATCAAGCTTTGATGATTGACGTCAAATGGAGTGGCCAGGATGGTGACTGGAAGGGGAATTAGAAGACTGTGCAGGATTTAGGTGATTTTTTTGGCGTTTTATTCCGTAAAGAATGCGGATGCTCATGTAAATATGTTGTTAAATTTGTATTTCCCCATTTTATTGATTAGTTTTGAACTTATCGATAAACCACCTGTCGCCATGACCTCGGTATCGTGGAATGACATTTTTGCAGTATTTAAATCTATCTTCGGTGCTAGGGGGATTTCAGTTCAGGTTCAGGCCGGAGGATATTTCCCTCTTCTTTAATAGGTAAAATGGGATGAGAGGGTGTTTGATTTTATCTGTATGTTTTTATTTGTATTTTTTGAATTTCAAACGGCTGTGTAATTAATTTTTTAATAATTAAAAACAAGTTAAATGAGAAGGCGTAGCAGTTTTTTATATTGAAGTTGGATTTTTTGGAAAAAAACATCGGTGAGTTATGCTGCGGACCTCACTGACGATCGATGGGCTTAGTTCTACTTGATTTTTGTTGCAGAGCTTTTACAGTGGCCGAGCGGGATTGTCTGCCAATACCAGTCAATTCAGTGAGTAATGCCAGGAAGCATAGGCCGGTCACCGGATGTGACTGACCATAAAAGAACAACAAGGACGAGGTTCCACCATGCTGTCGTATTTCTTACGTCGGATGCTTCTGATCATCCCGACGTTTCTCGGTATCACCCTGCTCGTCTTCACCATCACCCGCTTCGTGCCGGGCGGTCCGGTCGAGCGCATGTTGCTGCAGGCGCAGGTCTCGCAGAACGAGACAGGTCGCTCCAGCGGCAGCAAGGGGGCGCAGGCGCTCTCCGATGAGCAGATAGAGGAGCTCAAGGCCTTTTACGGTCTCGACAAGCCCATGCTGATCGCCTACTGGGAGTGGCTGCAGAAGCTGGCGGTGCTGGATCTCGGGGAGTCGACCCGCTACTACGAGCCGGTGTGGGATCTCATCAAGGAGCGACTGCCGGTGACGGCCTTCTTCGGGCTGGCGACCTTCCTGCTGAGTTACGCCGTCTCCATCCCGCTCGGGGTGGCCAAGGCCCTCAGGCACAACAGCCGCTTCGATTCCCTGAGCTCCATGCTCATCTACATGGCCTATGCGCTACCCGCCTATGTGGTGGGGATCTTCCTCATCACGGTATTTGCCTTCCATCTGGAGTGGCTGCCCATGGGGGGCTTCCCGGGGGACGAGTTCGATTCCATGGAGAGCAGCTGGGATCAGATCCGCACCCTCTTCGCCCACGCCCTGCTGCCCCTCATCGCCTACGCCATCGGGGATTTTGCCATTCTCACCATGACCATGAAGAACAGCCTGATGGAGAACCTGTCGGCGGATTACGTGCGTACCGCCGTGGCCAAGGGGCTGCCGTTTCGCAAGGCGGTCACCGACCACGCCATGCGCAACAGCCTGATCCCCATCGCCAGTCACCTGGGGTCCGTGCTCACCGTCTTCTTCGGCGGCTCCTTCCTCATCGAGACCATCTTCAACATCGACGGCATAGGTCTGCTCGGTTACGAGGCCATAGTCGAGCGGGATTACCCCACCGTCATGGGCATTTTGGCCATCACCTCCATGTTGATGCTCATCGGCAATATCGTTTCCGACATCTGCGTGGCTCTCGTTGACCCCCGCGTGCGGTTTGGAGACTGAGCATGAACCTGAACCCGGTCACCCTGAAAAAACTCAAGCGCTTCAAGTCGATCAAGCGCGGTTACTACTCCTTTGTCATCTTCTCGGCCCTGGTGGTCATCTCCCTGCTGGCGGAGCTCCTGGTCAACAGCCGGGCGCTGGCGGTGAGCTATCAGGGAGAGCTCTACTTTCCCACCTATGGCGACGTGATCCCGGGCCAGCAGTTCGGGCTCGATTACGAGTACGAGACCAACTACCGCCAGTTGCAAGCCCGCTTCGCAGAAGCGGGAAAAGGGGACTGGGTGCTGCTGCCTCTGGTGCCCTGGAACCCCTATGAGCAGGACTTCAAGGAGGAGGCCTACCCGCCCTATGCTCCCAGCCTCACGGAGCGCCACTTCCTCGGCACCGACACCAGCGGTCGCGACGTGCTGGCGCGCCTGGTCTACGGCTTTCGTATCGCCATCGGCTTTGCCTTCATCACCCTGGTGGCGAGCTATGTCATCGGGGTCAGCATCGGCTGCATGATGGGCTTCCTCGGCGGGCGCTTTGACCTCATCTTGCAGCGCTTTATCGAGATCTGGTCCCAGGTGCCCTTCCTCTACGTCATCATGATACTGGTGTCGCTGGCCAAGCCGAACTTCGGCCTCTTCGTGGGGATCAACGTGCTGTTCGGCTGGATGGGGATCACCTGGTACATGCGCACCCTCACCTACAAGGAGCGGGCGCGGGACTACGTGATGGCGGCGCGGGCCCAGGGGGCGAGCACCAAACGGATCATCTTTAACCACATACTGCCCAACACCCTGATGATGATAGTCACCCTGGCACCCTTCGCCGTGGTGGGGAACATCTCCACCCTGACGGCGCTGGACTACCTGGGCTTCGGCCTGGCCCCGCCGACCCCGAGCTGGGGGGAGCTGCTCTCCCAGGGGATCAACAACCTGGATGCCATCTGGATCGTCAGCTCTGTGGTGGCGGCGGTGAGCCTGGTGCTGATCATGGTCTCCTTCATCGGGGAGGCGATCCGCGAGGCGTTCGATCCGCGCAAGTTTACCCGTTATCAGTGACCCGTGGCCCGCCTCACGGCCCTGGGTATCCAACCCTTAATTGAGACGCCCCCGGTGCAGGGGCATGACTTGGAAGTCAAACATGAACAATAAAATCAAATGGATAGGTGCTCTCTTCGTGTTGGTGAACGGATCCTGGGTGTGGGCCGCCAGCCTGCCCGCGGATCTCAAGTGGGAGACCAATGACACAGACCCCGTGTTTGCCTCCCCCAAGGCGCAGCCCGGCGGCACCCTCAACCTCTTCATCGACAGCTTTCCGCTGACGTTTCGCACCGTGGGGCCCGACTCCAACGGTTCGTTCCGCTCCTTCATCCTGGACAACCAGCTGAGGCTCATCAGCTTCCACCCCAATACCGGCAATCCCATTCCCTCGCTGGCGAGCGCCTGGGCCATAGCACCGGACAGCCAGACCGTCTATTTCAAGCTGGATCCCCGCGCCAAATGGTCTGACGGCAAGCCCGTCACCGCCGACGACTACACCTTCGGCTACGAGATGATGCGCTCCAAGGACATCAAGGGCCCCTGGTTCAACAACTACTACACCACGGAGGTGGTGGCGGTGGAGAAGATTGACGATCACACCATCCTGGTGAAGGCGGGCAGCCGCAAGGCCAGGCTGGATCTGCTCAACACCACGGAGCTGTGGCCCCAGCCGAAGCACTACTACAAGATGGGGCCGAATTGGGTGAAGCAGTACAACTGGGCTGTGGTGCCGACCACGGGCCCCTATGTGATGAGCGAGGTGAAGAAGGGCAAGTCCATCACCTTCAGCAAGCAGAAGGATTGGTGGGCCCAGCAGGATCGCTACAACCAGCACAGATTCAACATCGACCGCATCAAGGTGCAGGTGATCCGGGATCACAACATAGCGTTTCGCCACTTCCTCAAGGGAGAGATAGATACCTTCGAGATGATACTGCCCAACTGGTGGCATGAAAAAGCCGTGACCCCGGAATACAAGAAGGGCTATGTGCAGAAGGTGATGGCGATGACAGACACCAAGCAGGGGGGGCAGGGGGTGCACCTCAACGTCAGCAACCCCAAGCTGGCGGACGTGAATGTGCGGCTCGGCATCCAGCACGCCATGAACCTGGACAAGATGATAGCGACAGTGCTGCACGGCGACTATGACAGGGCCACCACCTTCGGCTCGGGCTTTGGCGAATTCACCGACATCAAGCTGCCGGAGCGGGCCTATGACATCACCAAGGCGCGGGAGTATTTCGCCAAGGGCGGCTACAACAAGCCGGGGCCGGACGGCATCCTGCAAAACGACAAGGGGGAGCGGCTGACCCTGGCCCTCACCTACACCAGCCAGGAGCACTCCAAGCGGCTGACCGTGCTGAAAGAAGAGGCCAAGAAGGCGGGCCTGGATCTGGAGCTCAACCTGGTGGATGGGGCCACCGGCTTCAAGGTGATGCTGGAGAAGAAACACGAGGCGGCCTGGCTCGGCTGGGGTGGCGGGGGTCTCTACCCGCAATACTGGGAGTCGTTCCACTCGGCCAACGCCAACAAGCCCCAGACCAACAACCTGTTCAACGTGGCCGACAAGGCGCTGGACGGGTTGATTGACGCCTACAACGTCGAGTTCGACATGACCAAACGGGCCGAGATCTCCCGCCAGATCCAGCAGCGCATCTATGACCTCGCCATCTTCGTGCCCGGAGTCCAGCTCAACTACGTGCGAGCCAGCAGCTGGCGCCACGTGATGCTGCCGGAGGTGCCCGCCACCCGCAACACCCCGGATCTGCTCTACTGGCCCATGGATGGCTACCCCCACAGCAGTGGCGGCCTGCTCTGGCTCGATCCCAAGGTGCAGGAAGAGACCCGCAACGCCAAGGAAGCGGGTGAGTCGCTCTCTCCCATCACCCTGATCGACAAGACCTATGCGCATCATTGAGAAGGGGGAGGCGATGGCAGAGACACAGGCCCCCATCCTCGACGTCCGAGACAATGGGGGGAAGTTCACCGCTGATAACGGTCAGGGCAGGGTCCCCATCCTGGAGGTGCGGGATCTCGAGGTGGAGTTCAGCGTCGACGACGGCAAGATAAAGGTGCTCGACGGGGTCAGCTTCCAGGTCGCCCCGGGCCAGACTCTGGGGATCGTCGGTGAGTCAGGTTGCGGCAAGAGCGTCACCTCGCTGGCCATCATGGGGTTGCTGCCCAGGCCCCACGGTCAGGTGGTGGCGGGCTCCATCCGCTTTCAGGGGGAGGAGCTGCTGTCGCTGCCGCCGGATCAGATGTACAAGGTGCGCGGCAACCGCATCTCAATGATCTTCCAGGAGCCGATGACGGCGCTCAATCCGGTGCAAACGGTCGGGGCTCAGCTGATGGAGGTGTTCAGCCTGCACAGGCCCGATTTCAGCAAGGCCGAGCGCAAGGGGGCCGCCATCGCCATGCTGCAACGGGTGGGGATCCCGGAGCCGGAGCGGCGCTTCAACGTCTATCCGCACAACCTCTCCGGCGGTATGCGCCAGCGGGTGATGATCGCCATGGCGCTTGCCTGCGAGCCGGATCTGCTGATCTGTGACGAGCCGACCACGGCGCTGGATGTGACCATCCAGGCCCAGATCCTGGACCTGATGAAGGCGCTGCAGGCCCAGACCGGCATGGCCATCATCTTCATCACCCACGATCTCGGGGTGGTGGCGGAGCTGTGCGACGAGGTGGTGGTGATGTACGCCGGCCGTGCGGTGGAGCGGGCCGACATCTACGAGCTGTTTGACCATCCGCGCCATCCCTATACTCATGGTCTGATGGCCTCGATCCCGCGCCTCGAAGACGTGCCCAAGAGCCTGCTCAAGACCATCAAGGGCCAGGTGCCCGCCCTGCACGAGATGCCGGCGGGCTGCCGCTTCTCCAACCGTTGTCCCCACGCCACCGAGATCTGCGTGGGCACCATACCGGTGACAGAACAACTGAGCGAGCGCCACGCAGTGGCCTGCCACCACTGGAAGGAGTTGAGCATATGAGCATCTTGTTGTCGGTACGGGAGTTGAAGCAGCACCTCAGCAATCGGGAAGGGGCTATGTCGGCTCTTTACCTGGATGGACAGGAGCGGCAGCGATGAGCACCTTGTTGTCGGTCAGAGACTTGAAGCAGCACTTCAAGATGGGTGGCGGCTTTTTGCGCAAGCCCTACACCGTCTATGCGGTGGATGGCATCAGCTTCGATCTCAAGCAGGGGGAGACGCTGGGGCTGGTGGGGGAGTCCGGCTGCGGCAAGTCCACCCTGGGGCGCTCCCTGCTCAAGCTGTTTGAACCCACGGCGGGGCAGATAAGCTTCGAGGGGCGCGACATCACCCGGTTGTCACCCGGGGAGATGCGATCCCTGCGCCAGGAGATGCAGATAGTCTTTCAGGATCCTGCAGAATCCCTCAACGGTCGCCACACAGTGGGCCAGATCCTGGAAGAGCCCTTCATCATCCACGGTAAAGGCAGCACAGCGCAACGACGCGGCTGGGTGCTGGAGCTGCTGGACAAGGTGGGCCTGCCCAAGAGTGCGGTGGATCGCTATCCTCACGAGTTTTCCGGCGGCCAGCGCCAGCGCATCGGCATAGCCCGCGCCATCGCCCTCAAGCCCAAACTGCTGGTGTGCGACGAGGCGGTGTCGGCGCTGGACGTCTCGGTGCAGTCCCAGATAGTGAACCTGCTGCTCACCCTGCAGCGGGAGATGAATCTGGCCATCATCTTCATCGCCCACGATCTCTCTGTGGTCAAACACATCTCGGACAGGATTGCGGTCATGTACTTGGGAAGGATCGTCGAGCTGGCCGAGGCCCAGCAACTCTACCTGAGCCCGCGCCACCCCTATACCCAGGCGCTCATCTCGGCTATCCCGGTGCCGGATCCCCGTAGGCGCAACCAGCGCATCCTGCTGACCGGGGACGTTCCCTCACCCATCTCGCCCCCGAGCGGCTGCCATTTCCATCAGCGCTGCCCCTATGCAACAGAGCTGTGCCGAGGCACCTCGCCGAGTCTGGAGCCCTGTGGTACAGAGGCCCATCAGGTGGCCTGCCACTTCCCCTTGTCCGCGGTGGAGGCGGCGCCGCTGGGAAAGGCGGTCTGATGCCGGCGTCCGCTTCGCCAGGGCCGGTATCACAGCAGGGTGGCGTCGGGGACGAGCAATAAAAAAATGGGGCCTGTGGGCCCCATCTTCATGGTTGGAGTTCAGGTTTGGCCGTGGAACATCTGGCCCGGGCAGGACAGCGCCCCGAGGGGGTGGCTGTGGTGTGAATTGCTGAGTTGTTTTGTAGTTTTATTACGTCGTAATTTTCAACTTCCGGACGGGCGACATCAGGCGCCATAGCGGAAGTAGTAGTTGCGAGTCGAAGGCGCATAAGTGTCTTTCTCTTGTGTGCCTTTCTTGCTGGATGCACCTTTCAGGTGGAACAGCACTGCCAGGTTCTCAAACATAGTCTTACCTCTTCGCTCTGTTGATTATTGTTTCCTGTGACCTTGGTCACAATTTGATGCTAGAGGCTTTTGTGATCTCGATCAACTTATTGTGTTGTAAATTTACATAAATCATGGAAAAGGTTTTCAAATCCAGGGTTGCTTATGGATACGATTTCAAGGGGGATCGGCAGGGGCAGTGAAGGGGGCAACGCAGAGAAAGGAGGGGCACAGCCCCAATGACATGCCCCGCACTGGGCGGGGCATGGAGTGGCTCGGGAGGCCGTGCTTACTTGGCCGGGATCTGTTCCAGCACGTGGACCAGCAGTTGCCAGAAGCGCTCGACCGCCGGGATATGAACCCGCTCGTCCGGTGAGTGGGCACCGCGTATGGTCGGGCCGAAGGAGACCATGTCCCAATCCGGGTAGGCGCTCTTGAACAGACCGCATTCGAGACCGGCGTGGATCACCATGACGTTCGGCATCTCGCCGAACAGGGTCTGGTAGCTGCTCCGCACCAGGGCCATGACGGGGGAGTCAACGTTCGGTGCCCAGCCCGGGTAGGCGCCGGTGAATTCACATCTGGCGCCCGCTAGGCTGAACAGGGAGCTAGTCATCTGCTCGACGCTCTCGCGACCCGAGTCGATGAGGGAGCGGATCAGGCACTGCACATAGACCTCACCCTCGAGGGTCTTGATGACGCCGAGGTTGGTGGAGGTCTCGGTGACGCCCGGGATGGCGTCGCTCATGCGGATGACACCGTTGGGGCAGGCCATCAGGGCGTCCAGCAGGCGGGTCTGGAGGGATTCGCTCATCAGCTTGGCTGGCATGTCCCGGCCGCTCAGCAGCACGGTCAGGTTCGCCTCGGTGGCGGCCAGCTCGCTCTGATAGATGCCGGCGTAGCGGTCAACCAGGGCCTTGAACTCGCTGACGCTGGCGGTGGGCACCAGCAGGGTGGCGCGGGCTTCGCGGGGGATGGCGTTGCGCAGGGTACCGCCGCTTATCTCGGCCAGACGCACCCCCAGCGGCTCGGCGGCCTTGAGCAGGCGCACCAGCAGCTTGTTGGCGTTGCCACGACCGCGGTGAATGTCGACCCCGGAGTGACCGCCACGCAGCCCCTTCACCTGCAGCTCGAACCCTTCACCCTGGGTGGCGGCAACCTGCTCCAGCGGGAAGCGGATATTGGCATCCACGCCGCCGGCGCAGCCCATGTACACCTCGCCATCCTCTTCGGAGTCGGTGTTGAGCAGGATCTCGCCCTCCAGCCAGCCCGCTTCCAGGCCGAAGGCGCCTGTCATGCCGGTCTCTTCGTCCGTGGTCAGCAGCACTTCCAGCGGACCGTGCTTGATGGTTTTGTCGGCCAGCACGGCCAGACAGCCTGCCATGCCCATGCCGTTGTCGGCCCCCAGGGTGGTGCCACGGGCGGTGACCCATTCACCGTCGATGTAGGCATCGATGGGATCCTGGGTGAAGTCGTGCCGGGTGTCGGCATTGGCCTGGGGCACCATGTCGATGTGGGCCTGCAGCACCACGGCCTTGCGGTTTTCCATGCCCGGGGTGGCCGGCTTCTTGATGATGATGTTGCCCACGGCGTCTTGCTTGACCGCCAGGCCTTCCCCCTGGGCCCACTGCACTATCCAGGCGCTCAACTTGGCCTCGTGCTTGGAGGGGTGGGGAATGGAGCAGATCTGCTCGAAGAATTGCCAAATCAATTTGGGAGACAGAGAACTAAGCTGTGCCACGTCGGGACTCCTTACCAGCACGGAAATGGACAGGGCCCAGTGGGCCGCAGAAGAGGGTAACGATAATACAGTCAATCACACAAAAATGTGAGCGATCTGCGCAAATTGCGGTCTGCTTGTGCTGATAAAGGGAGCCTGAATGGCGAACATGACTGCCTTGCCCATGGTTACCAGCAGAAGATGAAATTCGTGACGCACATCACAAAAATATTGTCTTTTCGCCGCCGGGTGGTAAATTAGCCGCCGTGGGTCAACCACTTGTCAGGACGACAATGAATGCCTCCAGGGAACCGAAGCAAAGCAAGTGCGCCTCCACGGAACCGAGTGTCTGTTCAAGGATCTGAACCCGCATTAAAGGTACGTAACTTGTTAAGCAATCAGGAGTTCATTATGTCAGGCAGCAATTCAACCTATTGGTTTGCCCAGTCTCTCTATACCCAGGGTTTCAACTATCCGAACCCCTACGCCGGTCGTCGTTAAGACGGGCAGTCAGCCAGGCTGACAGAGAAAGCAGAAAAGCAGCAGGTGTGTGAGGGTTCCATCCTCCCCCTGCTATTTTTTTACCCGAAATTCGAGGTTTGCTCTTCGAATGAGCACCCTGTTGATAAGGACTGGGCCCAGAGGGGAGGCCAAACGGGCAGGAGATGGCCGACTTTTCCTGTTTTTCGCATACGTTTGCCAGTCATTTTATCTGCAAAGGGTGCTATCATACCGGCCCAACAGCTGGCCTGAGGTCTGGGTCTAGATCGAGATGGCCGCCAGCCATGCCCGTCCTGCTTTCAATGCATCTGCTTTTTGCTGCCGAGGGTCTACCCCTGAGGCCGCAAAAGTGCAAGCAAAATTCAGGAGACGGGGGCCAGAATTTACCGGATCCCGTGTGTCTGCCGGGACCCTTACGTCTTAGTGATTGCCTTTATAACTCGTTGAGATCGATAGCATGCCAAAAAAGTTCTATGTATCGTGGGATAACCTGCAACGTGAAGCGCGCCGTCTGGCCCGTCGTCAACTGCCCGTCAGCCAGTGGAAAGGGATCATCGCGGTCAGCCGTGGTGGCCTGGTGCCTGCTGCCTTGATGGCCCGTGAACTTGGCATTCGCAACGTCGAAACCCTCTGCATCTCCAGCTATGACCACAACAGCCAGCGTGAGCTGGTGGTCGTCAAGGCCGCCACCACAGCCGGTGACGGTGAAGGCTGGCTGGTAGTGGAAGATCTGGTGGACACAGGAACTACCGCCAAGGCGATCCGCGAGCTCTATCCCAAGGCCAAGTTCATCGCCATCTTCGCCAAGCCCATGGGTGAGCAATTGCTGGATGACTTCGAAGTCGCCATCCCGCAGGACACCTGGATTGAGCAGCCCTGGGACATGGCGCTGGAGTTTGCCAACCCGATCTGCGACGAAGAGTAATCGCCCCCTGCCTTGGCGCCCCGCCCCTGACTTTAGTGGGGGAGGTTTGCTCGCGCTGATGGCAAGACGGTTTCATAGGGCCCCTGTTTGGGGCCTTATGCGTTTATGATGTGGCTGCCCGCGGTGAAAAGTGGTTAAGATGGACCATTGTTTGAGACAGAAGAGTCACCATCTTGGAACCAAACGACGATACCAACCTGACGGAAAAGCTGTTCACCCGGGTCAAACAGGTATTGGAAACCTCCGAAATATCCAACTCCAGCCCGGTCGATGAGCAGGACAGCTCCCTGGCCGAGAGCTTCATCGACGGCGCCCTGTCGCCCCATTGGTACCGCCTGCTGCGCCGGCCGACCTGGGCCTGGCAGGGGGCGGATCCGGTGGAAGTGGAGCAGACTCTTGCCCGCATCGCCATGGGTCAGGGGGAGCGCAGCCACGAGCGCTATCTGGATACCATCAAGGGCTATGTGCCCGGCAACTGGGTCTATGAGTGGAGCCAGCTGGCTGGCCGCTATTTCAATGCCGGGCGCGAGCTGGTCAGCCAGGGCGATAGCGCCGGGGCGTTGAAGAATCTGCTCAAGGCGGTGCGCTACTACTCCATCGCGAGCTATCCCCACCTCAAGAATGACGAGCTGGCGGATCAGGCCCAGCTGCTCTGCAACATGGCCTACCGCGAGGCAGGCAGGTTGTTCAAGGTGCCTCTCAAGGAGCTGCAGGTCCCGTTCCGGGGCAAGACCATTCAAGGCTATCTGCACCTGCCCACCACCGACAGGCCTGTGCCCCTGGTCATCGTCAGCGGTGGCATAGACGCCCTCCAGGTCGACTTCCTCAACTTCTACTTCAAGTGCCTCGAGCCTCACGGTATCGGCATGCTGTCGCTGGACATGCCGGGAACCGGCTATGCGGAGCACTGGCCTCTGGTGCAGGACACCAGTCGCCTGCACCAGGCGGTGCTCAACCACCTCTCCGAGGTGGCCTGGGTTGATCATCAGCGCATCGCCATGGTGGGGTTCCGCCTCGCCGGCAATGTGGCGGCGCGCCTCGCCTTCATCGAGCCCTTCAAGCTCAGGACTGTGGTCTGCATCGGGGCCGGCATCAATCAGGTGTTTACCAATCAGGAGATGTTTGCCCGCTGTCCGCGCATGATGCGAGACGGGTTGGCGAACCGCCTGGGGGCCGATGCCGCCCAGTGGGATCTGCTGCGCACCAAGTGCCAGGTCTTCTCCCTCAAGACCCAGGGGTTGCTGGGGAGCCGCACCTCCGTGCCCATCCTGAGCATTGGTCACAAGCGTGACTTCATTTGTCCCGAGCAGGATGTCCGGGCCCTGGCCTCCGCCAGCCGCAATGGCAAGGCAGTGGTGTTCGACAAACAGCCTCTGCTGGAGGTGTATGATGAGGCGCTCAAAGAGACGGTAGATTGGCTAAAGAAACACTTATGTACATGATATAGAACTAAAAATGTAACATCATCATGTGATGGTATGGCTTGTTCAACAGGGAGGTTAGCATGTCAGAAAGAGTGACCTACAAGCGATTGCTGAGGCAATTCGCGGCCATTGGCCCCTATCTGCGCGAGGATCTGTGCGAAGAGGGACGCTACCGCTTCGACTGCCTTTCCGTCTGCGTCAGCGCCAAACCGGCGCCGGACAAGCGGGAGTTCTGGGGCTGGTGGCTGGTGCTGGAGCAGGAGGACCACAGCTTCAGCTATCACTATCAGGTCGGCTTCTACAATGCGGACGGGGAGTGGATCAACAAGCCGCTGCCCAAGAAGCACCAGGCCGAGGTCGAGCGTACCCTCAACCACTTCTACAAGCTCATCAGCGCCAAGCTGACCCTGCTGGAGTGCACCTTGTCTCCCGCCAAGCAGGTCACCGCCGAGCTGAACGTGACGGCGGCCTGATCCGCCCGGGCCCTGCGGTCATATCCGCGGGGCCTCCTTCTTTGCCATGACAGCTGTGAGGCTTAATTGCCTTGCAGGGTAACAGGGCCGTGGGTATAAAGGGATTCCTTACTTTTCTAACCCTTTGTTCCCATGGAAAACAGAACCATAGTCGTCAAATTGGGCACCAGCGTGCTCACCGGGGGATCTGCCCGTCTCAACCGTGCCCACATGGTGGAGCTGGTCAGGCAATGTGCCGCCCTGCATCGACACGGACACCGTGTCGTTCTGGTGACCTCTGGCGCCATCGCCGCCGGACGTGAGCACCTGGGGCACCCTCCGCTGGCGCCGACCCTGCCCAACAAGCAGATGCTGGCGGCGGTGGGCCAGACCCAGCTCATCCGGGTATGGCAGGACCTGTTCAACCTCTACGGGCTGCACATCGGCCAGATGTTGCTGACCCGCGCCGATCTGGAGGACAGGGAGCGTTACCTCAATGCCCGCGACACCCTGCGCACCCTGCTCGATCATCGCATCATCCCCGTCATCAACGAGAACGACGCCGTGGCCACCGCCGAGATCAAGGTGGGGGACAACGACAACCTCTCCGCCCGCGCCGCCATCCTGGCGGATGCAGATCTGCTGATCCTGCTCACCGACCAGAAGGGGCTCTTTACCGCGGATCCCCGCACCAACCCGGATGCCCAGCTCATCGAAGAGGTGCAGACCATAGACGACACCCTGCGCTCCCTCGCCGGTGACAGCGTCAGCGGCCTCGGGACCGGCGGCATGGCCACCAAGCTGCAGGCCGCCGACGTGGCACGCCGCGCCGGGGTCAACGTGGTGATCGCCACCGGCCAGATCCCGGAAGTGATAGGTCGCCTCGCCGCCGGCGAGCGGGTGGGGACCCTGTTCCCGGCGCTGGCCTCGCCGCTGGAAGGGCGCAAGAGCTGGATCCTGGCAGGGCCGCCCCCCCATGGGGAAGTCCAGGTGGATCAGGGGGCAGTGGCCGCCATGCAGGAGAAGGGCTCCAGCCTGCTGCCCAAGGGCATAGTCGCGGTCAAGGGAGACTTCGTCCGTGGCGACGTGGTGCGGATCCTGGGCCCTCAGGGGAGCGAGCTGGCGCGCGGTATCTGCCGTTACGATCATCTGGAGCTTGAGAAGCTGCGGGGCCTACACTCGGATCAGATAGAGGCCGTGCTGGGTTACGGCTATGGCGCCGTTGCTATCCACAGAGACGATATGGTGCTGCTGTAAAGCAGCTGGCTCGATAGAAACTGCGGCCATGGCTACGGGCTCATGGACTATCCACAGAGACGACATGGTGCTGCTGTAAAGCAGCTGGCTCGATAGAAGCTGTGGCCATGGCTACGGGATCATGGGCCATCCACAGAGACGATATGGTGCTGCTATGAGCGGCACCAATGAAAGAGAAAAAGGATGACGTTATGAGTCTGGAGAAAATGGGGCAGGCGGCCCGCGAGGCCGCCTATCAGCTGGCGACCATCAGCACGGCGCAGAAAAACCGGGCGCTGGCCGCCATTGCCGATGAACTGGAGGCGCACAGTGCGCAGATCCTGGCTGCCAACGAGAAGGATATAGCGGCTGGCCGCGACGCCGGCTTGTCGGAAGCCATGCTGGATCGCCTGCTGCTCAATCCCGCCCGCCTCGCCGGCATTGTGGCGGACGTGCGCAAGGTGATCTCCCTGGATGATCCGGTCGGCGCCGAAATCGACAGCCGGGTGCTGGAGAATGGCCTTCGCCTCTCCCGCCGACGGGTGCCCATAGGTGTCATCGGCGTCATCTACGAGGCGCGCCCCAACGTCACCATCGACATCGCCAGCCTCTGCCTCAAGACCGGCAACGCCAGCATCTTGCGCGGTGGGCGCGAGACCTTCCACTCCAACCTGGAGCTGGTGCGGGTGATCCAGCGCGCGCTGGCAGCCTCGGGCTTGCCTGGTGATGCGGTGCAGTACATCGACAACCCTGACCGGGCCCTGGTGGGCGAGCTGCTGCGCCTCGATCGCTATGTGGACATGATCATCCCCCGCGGCGGTGCCGGGCTGCACAAGATGTGCAAGGAGAACAGCTCCATCCCCGTCATCATCGGCGGCTTTGGCATCAGCCACATCTTCGTGGACGAGAGCGCCGATCTGGAACGTTCCCTGGCGGTCATCGACAACGCCAAGGTGCAGCGCCCCTCCGCCTGCAACGCCCTCGATACCCTGCTGGTCCACGAGAAGATCGCCGCCCGCTTCCTGCCGCAGCTGGTCTCCCTGATGAACGAGCGCCAGGTGACCCTGGTGGCCGCACCCAGCGCCATGCCACTGCTGGCCGGTGCCGACAACCTGTGCGAGGCGGGAGCGGAAGATTTCGACACCGAGTGGTTGGGACTGACTCTGGGGATCAAGCTGGTGGCGGATGTGAAAGAGGCGCTGGCCCATATGCGCGAGCACAACGCCGGCCACTCCGACGCCATCCTGACCAACGATCTGGCCAATGCGGAGCGCTTCGTCAACGGTGCCGGTTCGGCGGCGGTCTACGTCAACGCCTCCACCCGCTTCACCGATGGCGGCCAGTTTGGCCTGGGGGCCGAAGTCGCGGTCTCGACCCAGATGCTGCACGCCCGTGGCCCCATGGGGCTGACCGAGCTGACCAGCTACAAGTGGGTCGGCCAGGCGGACTATCTGATCCGTGCCTGAGCAAGGCGATCAACATCTTGCCGTCAATGCCGACTCTGGTCGGCATTTTTGTGGTTTTTTATTGCGCACTATCAGTGGCTTGCATATAACTATCCAGCGAGAGATGGCGTCATTCAGGGCGCAAGATCAGGAAGGGGAGCGACTTCAAGGATGAAGCGACAGCATTGGATTGCGCGGCTGACTCGCCTCTGGCTGGGGCTGCCGCTGCTGGTGGCGCTCTGCTTCAGCAGCCAGGGCCACGCCAGCTGGGATCAGGATCTCTACCGTCAGCTGGGTCTGGCGGGCAAGCTCGACAAACAGGTGTTCCGCAAGGCCCTGCGGGGCTATCAAGATGTGCGCCACAAGCGCAAACCCATCCTCACCATCATCGATTACAGCAAGCCCTCGACCATGCGCCGGCTGTTCGTCATCGACGTGAAGCGGCACAAGCTGCTCTACCACACCTGGGTCAGCCACGGTCGCAATTCGGGGGAGCTGGCCGCGCGCCAGTTCTCCAACCAGATGAATTCCCGGCAGAGTTCCCTCGGGGTCTATCGCACCGCCGAAACCTATCAGGGCAAGCACGGCTACTCCCTGCGCCTCGACGGACTGAGTCCGGGCAAGAACAGCAATGCCCGCAAGCGCGCCATCGTCGTGCACGGGGCTGACTATGCGAGCCCGAGGCATCTGCAAAAATATGACAAGCTGGGTCGCAGCTGGGGTTGCCCCGCGCTGCCGCGAGAGCAGTCGAGGGCTATCATCGACATCATCAAGGGGGGGAGTGTCATCTATGCCCACGGCTGAGGCGGGTACCCCGAGCAATACAGGGCAAGAAGGCCAGCAAATGCTGGCCTTCGGTTGTCAGATGGAAGAGAGATTATTTGCGCACCACCAGCACCGGGCAGGGGGCGTGACGCACCACGGATTCCGCCACGCTGCCCACCAGCAGATGGCTGAGGCCGGAGCGACCGTGGCTGCCCATGACCAGCAGATCCACCTTGTCTTCCTTCGCCTGGAGGACGATCTCGTCGGCGGCGCGGCCGAAGCGCACCTCGAACTTGGCCGGGATGGGCAGGCTGGCGACCAGCTCCTTGAGCTGGCTCTTGGCCTGACGCTCCATCTCGTGGGTGATCTCGATGGCGGTCATGTGCAGGATCTTGTAGCTGTCGAAGCCGTGCAACTGGTCCACCACGTGCACCAGCTTGAGCTCGGCCTGGTGGCTCTGGGCCATGAAGACGGCGTAGTCGAGCACGGCCTTGGACATATCGGAAAAATCGACGGGACAGAGCAGGGATTTGATGGTTGGCATGAGAAAGCTCCCCTCAAGTTAGGTCACTAATGAATCTTATGATTCATGATACGGAACGACGGGGCAATAACCCTCGACCCGCTCGCAAAATCAGGAAAAATATGAACGGACACGACGGCTTTCTATGCTATCTGTATGCCTGAATGTGCCGCCTGGCTGTGAGCGCCTGCTGACGGCAACATCTTAGAGGAAACACTGGTACATGGTTCGTCCGCTCCTGTTGTGCTGCTTGCTGCTCGTCTTGCCTGTTCGGGCCGACACCCTGCACGTTTATTGTGATGACTGGCCCGGCTTCTGCCAAAGGGATGGCAAAGGGGTCTATCTGGACCTTGTTCGCGCCATCTATGAACCCGAAGGGTATGTGATAAAGCCTCATATGGTGCCCTACAAGCGGGCGCTGGCGGTGGTGGCACAGAAGGGGGGCGACATGGCGATGGGGGTCTATCGGGGGGAGGTAGCAGGCGTTCATCAGCCGGATTACCCAGACTCGGCCGACTACGTAACCGTGGTGATGCAGAAGCGCTGGTTGCCGCAATGGACCGGGGAGGCCAGCCTGAAGGAGCAGGAGGTGCTCTGGCTGCGGGGCTGGGCCTTCGACAAGTACATCCCGGTGACCATGCGCTGGTACGAGATAGACAACCACACCACGGCACTGCAATTGCTGCTCAAGGGGCGTTACCGTTACTACCTGACCGATGGCGCCCTCTACCCCAAGGGCGCCCTCCCGCCCGAGCTGGCTCAGGTCTTCCTGCGCTGGATCCCGACCTACCCCATCTTCGCCGATAACGAGAAGGGCAGGCAGCTGCATGGGCTCTGGGATCCCGGCATGCGCACCCTGATCAGGCAGGGAAGGTTGGCGGAGATCTATCGGAAAAACAGGCTCTACCACGACTACCGGGACTTTATCAGGGAGCAGGAGGCGAGGGCGCGCACGCTGGCACCATCACCGGATTGATGCGGTCTTGTGTCTGGCTGTCTGGATCACCTTCTTGCTCAGTCTTCAGCCCTCAGCTTCTTGGCCAGCCGGTCGTAGAGGATCACGTTGACCGAGGCGGCCAGGTTCATGCAACCCTGAGTCGGTACGTAGATCACCTCCTTCACCGCAGCGAAGCGGGCGGGATCCAGCGTGCCATCCTCCGGGCCGAAGATGTAGAAGGCCCGCGCCGGGTGCACATAGTCCGGCAGCGAGGTGGCCCCCTCGATGAGATCCACCAGCACAGGAGTACAGCCTTCGGGGACGAACGCCAGCAGATCCTCGACCCCGAGCAGGGGGATCTTCTCCACCATCTGCTTGGTGTCGGTGGCAAAGCGGCGCGCCAGCTCGAAGCGCTGCCCCGTGTAGTAGACCTCTTCTGCCCCGTAACAGCCGGCGGCCCGCATCACGGCTCCCACATTCTCCGGTGACTTGGGATTGACCAGCCCGATGGCGCAATAATCGGGAGCCGCATCCGGCTGCACATCGACCCGCTGTGCGGCGCCGTAATCTGACTCTTTCATCTCGTTCTCCTCTGTGGCGGCGCATTATACCCCCGGCGCGCCCCTTGCCCAGCCTGTGGCGCCGACTCCCGTCCGGCGGGCCCAACAAGGGAGCAGTTGCACCGCTCTGGCGCAGCCCCGCACCCTGGCGCCCAATGGTGGCGCACCTGACATCCTGGCGCGGGGTTTGCAGTCATTTCCTCATACAAGATGACTGAGGCTCATCCGGACAAAGGCGTCCGTCCCCGCAGGGGGGCGGACGCTTTTTTTATGGGCCCGTCATCGAA
>NZ_JBFODK010000063.1:0-148830 GCF_040908275.1 Aeromonas sp. R4-3 | reverse complement strand
ATCACCACAAAGCAAAACGGCTGCCCTGAGGCAGCCGTTTTCTTATCGCGTCTGGCAATCAGCCACGCAGGGCGGCGATGCGCTGCTCTATGGGCGGGTGGCTCATGAACAGCTCGCTCATGGAGCGCTTGCCGTTGATGCCGAAGGCCATCATGGCCCCTTCCATCTGCGGCTCGGCACCGCGGGAGAGGCGCTGCAGCGCGGCTATCATCTTGTCGCGACCGGCCAGCTTGGCGGCACCGGCGTCGGCGCGGAACTCACGCTGACGGCTGAACCACATGACGATCATGGAGGCCAGCACGCCAAACAGCATCTCCAGCACGAAGACGGTGATCATGTAGGCAAAGCCACCCGAGCTGCTGCTCTCTTCGCTGTTGTTGGAGCTGAAGAAGTTGCTGATGACGCCGGCCACTATGCGGGCGAAGAACATCACGAAGGTGTTCACCACCCCCTGGATCAGGGTCAGGGTCACCATGTCGCCGTTGGCCACGTGGCTCACCTCGTGGGCCAGCACGGCTTCCGCCTCGTCACGGCTCATGCTGTAGAGCAGGCCGGAGGAGACGGCGACGAGGGAGTCGTCACGACGGGCACCTGTGGCGAAGGCGTTCATCTCGGGAGAGTCGTAGATCCCCACTTCCGGCATCTTGATGCCAGCCTCACGGGCCTGACGGGCAACAGTGCTCACCAGCCAGTGTTCTGTCTCGTTGCGGGGCTGCTCGATGACCTGGACGCCATAGCTGCGCTTGGCCATCCACTTGGACATCAGCAAGGAGATAAAGGAACCCCCAAAACCGAACACGGCACAGAACACCAACAGACCGGAAATGCTGGACTTGTTGATCCCCAGAACCGAGAACAGGATATTGAGTACCACCCCCAGCACCAGCATGACGGCCAGGTTGGTCACCAGGAATAGCATAATTCGCTTCATATTGACTCCTTGTGAGATATAGATGCATGGTTCGGGCCAGTTCACAATCGACCTGATACCACACCTGCTCCCGATCATAGACAGACTCGATGAATGTTTGCTGAATGTCGGGCCCAGCTAAGCTGCCGAGGGGGTCAGAGCAGGGGTGAAATGTCGAGACAGCCGCGCAGATCCGCCTCGAGCGGCTGGTCTACGAAGGGGATCTCTCCCAGAAATGGGGCCGGCAACAAGGCTTTCAAGGTGGCCAGGTTCTCCGGGTAACGACTCATGTGCGGATCCACCCGATTGACCACCCAGCCAGCAAGGGTCAGCCCCTGATGGCGGATGGCGGCGCAGGTGAGCAAGGCATGATTGAGGCAACCCAGCTTGGCCCCCACCACCAGGATCACCGGCAGGCGCTCAAGGGCGACCCAGTCCGACAGCAGATGCTGGAGATCCAGCGGCAAAAACCAGCCCCCCGCCCCCTCGACTATCACCAGTTCGGCCCCGGCCCGCTCAATCTCCCGCAATCCAGCCGACAGGCCCGCCAGAGGAATGCTCGCCCCCACCTCCCGAGCGGCTATGTGAGGGGCTATGGGAGGCTCGAAAGCATAGGGGTTGACCGAGTCGATGGGCAGCGGAAGGCTGGCGGCCGCTTGCAACTGCTGGGCATCGAGGTTGCGAAGCCCCTCGGGGGTGCGGGCACAGCCGGCGGAAATCGGCTTGTAGCCGGCGCAGGCTATGCCTTGGGCGGCGAAGGCTTGCAGCAGGGTGCGGGCGACCAGGGTCTTGCCCACGTCAGTGTCGGTGCCCGTGATGAAATAGGATCTGACCATGATGATTCCTCAGCGCAGTTCAAGGTGGCGCTCTGGCGCCACCTTGGTATCAGTGATGGGCTTGTGCCCGACTGGGCGGCGAACCTGATGGTGGCCGCCCGGCCCAAGGCAAAAATGAGTGATCCCGCAGCCGATCAGCGGCGAACCAGGCGTCCGAGGCAGACCTCATAGCTGGCGGCCAGCAGGCCGTCGGGCTGGCGGTGGCGTTCATAGGCTTCCCCGAGACGCCTCAGGCGCTGGCGGTTGCCAAGCCCCGCGGCCCTGTCGTCATTGACCTGGCTGGCCCCTATACCCTTGAGATCCCGCAGCAAGTCATTGAGCTCCAGATAGGCGAGGGACCAGGTGACAGGGGTCAGCTCAGGCGCCTGAAACCCCCCGGCGTCAATGGCCTGCTGCAACTGGGGCAGGGCGAGGAAACGGTTGACGTGGGCGTGCCCGTCGACGACGCCCCAGGCCTCGCGCAACTGCCAGAGGGAATCCACAAGCAGGGTCGAGAACAGCAGCTGGCCACCGGGCTTGAGCACCCGGTGGATCTCGGCAAACGCCTGGGCCGGGCGCTCGCACCACTGCAGGGCCAGGCTGGAGAAGACCCAGTCCAGGCTTTGATCCGCGAAGGGCAGCGCCTCCGCATCACCGCACAGCAGCCGGGCGCCGCTGCCACGCAGGGCGGCCTGGGCCAGCATGCCGGGGGCAAGATCCAGCCCGTGCAACTGCTGGCAACGTCCCGCCAGCGCGGGCAGGAAGAAGCCTGTGCCGCAGCCAAGATCCAGCCCGCAAACCGTCAGTTCAGAACCGACCTGCCCGTCCGGCATCAGGTCAAGCAGTGCCTGCCCCACCTCCTGCTGGAAACGGGCATGGGCGTCGTAATGACGGGCGGCCGCCCCGAAGCGGCGGGCGAGCTGGGCCTTGTCGACCTGCTGGAAACGCTCATGCATGGCAAGCCCCCTCGGCACCTGCACCTGACGGGCAAGGGCCCAAGGCGTCGAGCAGGCTGTCCACATCCTGCTCGCGGTGCGCGGCACTCAGGGTGATGCGAAGGCGCGCCGTGCCGACCGGCACAGTGGGTGGGCGGATGGCGCTGACCCAGACGCCGCTATCCCGCAGCCGCTGGGCCAGTTGCAGGGCAGCCGCGCTCTCCCCCACCAGCAGGGGCTGGATCGGGGTCTCGCTTGCGCCGAGCCGCCAGCCCAGCGCCTCGGCCCCCTGCCGGAAGCGGGCGATCAACTGGCCAAGATGAGCGCGGGCATCATCAGCAGCGCGTACCAATTCGATACTCTTGCTGACCGCACAGGCCTGGGCGGCTGGCATATGGGTGCTGTAGACATAGTGGCGGGCAAAGTTGACCAGGTACTCCACCAGCTCGCGGCTGCCCCCCACGAAGGCACCGGCGACCCCAAGCGCCTTGCCAAAGGTGCCCATCTGGATGTGCACGCTGCCAGGATCAACCCCTTGCGCCGCCAGGGTGCCGCGCCCTTGTGGCCCCAGCACGCCGAGGCCGTGGGCATCGTCGATCATCAGCCAGTTGCCGCTCTGGGCTGCGAGTGTTGCGAGCTCGCGCCAGGGGCCCTGATCCCCGTCCATGCTGAAGACCCCTTCCGAGACGATCAAGCCACGGTTTGGTTCGAGTTGACGCTCAAGGGCCGCCATGTCGTTGTGGGCAAAGCGCTTCATCTTGCAGGGGAGCTGGCTGCCCATCTCCTGCAAGGAGGCGTGGTTGAGCCTGTCCTGCCACAGCAGGTGCTCCTTGCCGAGCAGGGCCTTGAGCACCGCCTGATTGGCGGAAAAACCGCAGTTGAACAGCAGCACCGCCTCCACCCCGATCCAGTCGGCAAGCGTCTCTTCCAGCTGCTGGTGGGCACGGCTGTAGCCTGTCACCAGAGGAGAGGCGCCGGCGCCCGCACCATGGCGCTCGATCCCCTCCTTGAAGGCGGCCTTGATGGCGGGATGATCGGCGAGCCCCAGGTAATCGTTGGCAGAGAAGTTGAGGTAGTCGCGCCCATCGACCACCAGCCTGGCGCCAGTGGGGCCATCGGTAGCGATGCGGCGGCGCAGCAGGGCCGCCTGCTCGCGTTCGGCCAGGGCCTCCCCCAGCGCAAAGGGGCCTGTGACAACAGGGGAAGTCATGAACGGACGGCACCTGCGCGGGGGCGGGTGGCATCGTAGAAGAGTTCGCGAGGCTCGCTCTGGCGGCTCACCTCGGCCAGCAGCTCCTCTTCCTGAACCTGATCCGGCTTCTGGGCCCGCTGGGCGGGACGGATGCCGAGCCGCTTGAACAGCTGCATGTCGCTGTTCTCGTCGGGGTTGGGGGTGGTCAGCAGCTTGCAGCCATAGAAGATGGAGTTGGCGCCCGCCATAAAACACATGGCCTGCATCTGCTCGTTCATCTTCTCCCGCCCGGCGGAGAGGCGCACATGGGAGGCGGGCATCATGATGCGCGCCACCGCTATGGTGCGGATAAATTCGAACGGATCCAGGTTCTCCTCGTTCTCCAGGGGCGTCCCCTTCACCTTGACCAGCATGTTGATGGGCACGCTCTCCGGGTGGCGCGGCAGGTTGGCCAGCGCCATCAAGAGGCCCGCCCTATCCTTGGCCTGCTCCCCCATGCCGACGATGCCGCCGGAGCACACCTTCATGCCGGCGCCGCGCACATGCTCAAGGGTATCCAGCCTGTCCTGATAGGTGCGGGTGGTGATGATGTCACCGTAGAACTCCGGCGAGGTGTCGAGATTGTGGTTGTAGTAGTCAAGGCCGGCGGCACCCAGGCGGGCGGCCTGATCCGCGGTCAGCATCCCCAGCGTCATGCAGGTCTCCATCCCCAGCCCGCGCACCTCCTCGACCATGCGCAGTATGTAGGGCATGTCCCTCTCCTTGGGGTTGCGCCAGGCGGCACCCATGCAGAAGCGCGACGAGCCGTTGGCCTTGGCTTCGCGGGCCCGCTCCAGCACTTTCTCCACCTCCATCAGCCGCTCGGTTTCGAGCCCGGTGTGGTAGCGGGCGCTCTGGGGGCAATATTTGCAATCCTCCGGGCAGGCGCCGGTCTTGATGGAGAGCAAGGTGCTCACCTGCACCTCGTTCGGGTCGAAATGGGCGCGGTGTACCGTCTGGGCCTGGAACAGCAGATCGTTGAATGGCAGGGCAAACAGGGCCTGAACCTCGGCGAGGGTCCAGTCGTGACGAAGGGCGTGACCGCCCAGGGTGAGAGCATTCATACATGGCTTCCAGTTGTTATAAGTGGGATCCTGCGCCGCCATCCTGGGATGAAGGACCGCAAAAGCCGCCACAGGCCGACCTCCTCGCAGTGAGGCCTGGCGCCAAGTGGCTGAAATTGTTGGCTAGTGTAGAGAGCGCGCGTAGACTGTCAACACCGACCAGATCAAACCAATTGACAACAGAACATAAAATGACCAATCAAGAATTCGACCTGCACCACGTCTGGCACCCCTATACCTCCCTCACCCATCCCCTGCCCTGCTATGAAGTGGCCAGCGCCAAGGGGGTGACCCTCACCCTCAGCGACGGCCGTGAACTGGTGGATGGCATGAGCTCCTGGTGGGCCTGCGTCCACGGCTATCAGGTGCCGGAACTGGACGCCGCCGCCACTGCCCAGCTCGGCAAGATGTCCCACGTGATGTTTGGCGGCCTGACCCATGCCCCTGCGGTGGAGCTGTGCCGCAAGCTGGTGGAGATCACACCAAAAGGGCTGGATCGGGTGTTTCTGGCGGATTCGGGGTCGGTAGCGGTGGAGGTGGCACTCAAGATGGCCCAGCAGTACTGGCACGCCAAGGGGACGCCAAGGGCCAAATTTGTCTCCCTGCGGGGCGGCTATCACGGCGACACCTTCGGCGCCATGAGCGTCTGCGACCCGGATGGCGGCATGCACGAGCTCTACAAGGGCTTCCTGCCGGAGCACCATTTCGTGGCCGCCCCGAGCTGCCGCTTTCATGCCCAGTGGGACGAGAGCTGCGTGGTGGAGCTGGCGGAGCTGGTTGCCGATCGCCACGAAGAGATAGCCGCCATAGTGCTGGAGCCCATAGTCCAGGGAGCGGGCGGCATGCGCTTCTATCACCCCCGCTACCTGCAGTGGGTGCGCGCCCTGTGCGACGAGTTCGGCCTGCTCTTGATTGCCGACGAGATAGCCACCGGCTTTGGCCGCACCGGTCAGCTGTTTGCCTGCGACTGGGCGGGGATCAGCCCCGACATCATGTGCCTGGGCAAGGCGCTCACCGGCGGCTACCTGACGCTGTCGGCCACCCTCACCACGGAGCAGGTCGCCCGCACCATCTGTGACGGCAAGGCCGGGGTCTTTATGCACGGCCCCACCTTTATGGGCAATCCACTCGCCTGCGCGGTGGCCAACGCCTCCATCGATCTGCTGCTGGCCTCGCCGTGGCAGGAAAGGGTAACCGCCATCGAGCATCAGCTGCGCACCGAGCTGGTGCAGCTGACCCTCAACCCGGCGGTGGCGGATGTGCGGGTACTCGGCGCCATCGGCGTGGTGGAGATGAAGGAGCGGGTGGACGTGGCGCGCATCCAGCGCAAGTTCGTGTCGCTTGGAGCCTGGATCCGCCCGTTCGGCAAGCTCATCTACCTGATGCCCCCCTTTGTCATCAGCCCCGAGGAGCTGAGGGTATTGACCCGCGCCATCCATGAGGCCATCACCAGCGGTGAATTCTGAGTCTGGATGAATAGGCCCTGCATGAGAATGCAGGGCCTTTTGGCTCTTTTTCATCAGAATGTGAGCGAGACACCAGAACCCGGCTGGCGAGGGGAGTAGACTGCGCGGGTTTTACCCAACAGATGTACCTTTCCCATGCGCCTCTCCATCACTGCCAAGATCAATTTCTTCCTGCTCTTCATCTTCTCCATGGTATTGGTGTTTTCCGCGGCCTATCAGGCGGTGCGCGAGCGCGACCTCATCCTGACTCTCATCAAGGAGCAGAGCCGCGAGCAGACCGAGGCCTACTTCGACGGCCTCAACATGCTGATGCTGACCGGCAAGATGGAGGCCCGCGACACCCTGCGCGCCAAGTTCCTCGATCATGCCCACGTGGAAGATGCCCGCATAGTGCGCGGAGCGGCGATCAACAAGCAGTACGGGGCGGGTCGCGAGACCGAGGCCCCCAAGGACAGATTCGATGCCCTGGCCCTGGCGGGCAAGGGAAGCCTGGAGGTGGTGCACGACGGCACCCACAGCAAGCTGGTGGTGACCCGCCCCCTGCTGGCCAAGACGGATTTTCGCGGCACCGACTGCACCAGCTGTCACCAAGTGCCGGAGAATACGGTGCTGGGGGCTGTGCGCTTTGACTACTCCCTCGACACCCTCTTTACCCGGGTCGAGCAGAACATCCTCACTTCGGCACTTATTCTCACCGGTATCTTCGGGCTGGGGCTGCTGCTCACCCTCTGGGTCATCCGCACCTGGATAGTCCGCCCTCTCAACCAGCTGACCCGCTCCATGGAAGAGGCCACCGATCTGCACGACTTCGGCCACCGCCTGGAGGGCGATGAAGGGGACGAGATAGGCCGGGTGGCACTCGCCTACAACCAGATGCTCGACAGCGTGGAGCGCCAGCTCGGCAAGCGCCCCGCCCCCTCGCCCCAGGACGATAAGCCGGCGGATCACCCTAGGTAGTAGAACAGCAGGCTGGCGACCAGGATCAGCAGCAGGATGAACAGAATTGAGGTGCAGCGCATCCTCTTGCCGTAGGCTGCATCGGCGCTCCAGCGCCAAGGCCTCTCGTCACAGGACGAGCAACCGGCGGATCACGCCAGGTAGTAGAACAGCAGGCTGGCAATCAGGATCAGCAACAGGATGAACAGATTGACATGCAGTGCATCCTCTTGCCGTCTGCTGCGGCGCTGCTCCAGCGCCAAGACCCCCAGGGTCAGCAGGCAGCAGCCCCAGAGCCCGTGCACCAGCCAGGGGGTCAAGGCAGGATCCCAATAGTCACGCACCTTGACCCCGCCATAGACCAGAAAGCCGTAGGCAATATCGGGGCGGGCATGGTGATAGAGGCCGAGCAGGACGATGAAGCCGCCCCAGCAGAGGATCACCAGCCCCTGGAGTACCCGTATCCAGCCATCCGGCCCCCGCCTGCGTTCCTTCACTCTCACCCCCTGCCCAACCGACCGGATCCATGCAAGATTCATGGGGAAAACCCCGCAAGGGTCCGACATTTTTGCTTGTTTATCAAACCCGCGCGGGTAAGATTAACGGCTTAGTCTGCCATGGTGGGCCACTCATGCCCGGGCCAGACCCCTAGTGTTGCAAATAGCGCTGCAAGAACAAGCTGGAGACAATATTTCGATGACGCACGCATCCGTAGTAGATGTGCTGACCGGTAAGTATGCGGTTGGCACCACCCAGACAGTGAAAGGGTGGATCCGGACCCGCCGCGATTCCAAGGCGGGGATCTCATTTTTGGCCATATCCGATGGCTCCTGTTTCCATCCGGTACAGGCCGTCGTTCCCAATACCCTGGCCAATTACGAGAATGAAGTGCTGCGTCTGACCACCGCCTGCTCAGTGGAAGTGACCGGTGTGGTCGTGGCTTCCCAGGGCAGCGGCCAGGCCTTCGAGCTGCAAGCCTCTGACGTCAAGGTAGTAGGCTGGGTCGAAGACCCGGACACCTACCCCATGTCTGCCAAGCGCCACAGCATCGAATACCTGCGCGAGCAGGGTCACCTGCGTGCCCGTACCAACGTGGTCGGCGCCGTGACCCGGGTGCGCAACTGCCTGGCCCAGGCCATTCACCGCTTCTTCCATGAAGAAGGCTATCTGTGGATCGCCGCCCCCCTCATCACCGCCTCCGACACCGAAGGCGCCGGCGAGATGTTCCGCGTCTCCACCCTGGACATGGAAAACCTGCCGCGCACGCCCGAAGGCAAGGTGGACTACGACAAGGACTTCTTCGGCAAGGAGACCTTCCTGACCGTCTCCGGTCAGCTCAACGTCGAGACCTATGCCTGCGCCCTGTCCAAGGTCTACACCTTCGGCCCGACCTTCCGCGCCGAAAACTCCAACACCAGCCGCCATTTGGCCGAGTTCTGGATGGTGGAGCCGGAAATCGCCTTCGCGGACCTGGAAGATAACGCCGCCCTGGCCGAAGCCATGCTCAAATACGTCTTCAACGCCGTGCTGACCGAGCGCCGTGACGATCTGGAGTTCTTCACCCAGCACATTGACAAGGACGCCATCGACCGTCTGGAACGTTTCGTCGCCTCCGACTTCGCCCAGATTGACTACACCGACGCCATCGAAGTACTGAAGAACTGCGGCAAGAGCTTCGAGTTCCCTGTCTCCTGGGGCATAGATCTCTCCTCCGAGCACGAGCGCTACCTGGCCGAGGAGCACTTCAAGTCTCCTGTGGTGGTGAAGAACTACCCGAAAGACATCAAGGCCTTCTACATGCGCCTCAACGACGACGGCAAAACCGTCGCCGCCATGGACGTGCTGGCCCCGGGGATCGGCGAGATCATCGGTGGCTCCCAGCGTGAGGAGCGCCTCGAGGTGCTGGATGCCCGTCTGGCCGAAATGGGCCTGAACAAGGAAGATTACTGGTGGTATCGCGACCTGCGTCGCTACGGCACAGTGCCGCACTCAGGTTTCGGCCTGGGCTTCGAGCGTCTGGTGGTCTATGTGACCGGCATGGGGAACGTGCGCGACGTCATCCCCTTCCCGCGTACCCCTCGCACCGCCGAGTTCTAAGACGCGCCGAGCCAGACTCGCACCGTGCAAAAGCCGACCCTTGGGTCGGCTTTTTATTTCCTGCTCTCCCGGCTGGGGCGCCCCGCCTCTCATCCTGATCCTCGAATAAATCCCACCACCCTCTTCCCCTGCCTGTCACGCCCCCGATCGCCCCTGTTCAAGGGCATATCCATAGTTTTTATGCACTTAAATCGGAAAAGAGTCTGTTATTGAACCACCTCAATTTTTTACCCCTTTAGGGGTGCCAGAATACCCACTAACCCTTTAGGGGCAAATAACGACAGATGCTCCCGGGCCCCAGGGCCGATGCGGACATGGATTCAATCACACGAGGTAATGGAATGATCTTGATGGAATTTTTGGTGGTGCTCGGCTGCTTGCTGCTGGGTACCCGCTTTGGGGGCATGGGACTGGGTCTCATCAGTGGCATAGGTCTGTTCCTGCTGACCTTCGTGTTCGGCCTGGTGCCGGGCGAACCGCCGGTGCAGGTGATGCTGACCATACTGGCGGTGATCGGCTGCGCCGCCACCCTGCAGACTGCCGGTGGCCTCAACCTGATGATGCAGGTGGCCGAGCGCCTGCTGCGCCGTCATCCGCAATACATCACAATCCTGGCGCCCCTCACCACCTGGACCCTCACCTTCCTGTGCGGTACCGGCCACGTGGTCTACACCATGTTCCCCATCATCGCCGACATAGCGCTGCAGAAGAACATTCGTCCCGAGCGCCCCATGGCGGTGGCCTCCGTGGCCTCCCAGATGGCGATCTGCGCCTCCCCGGTCTCTGTTGCCGTGGTCTCCATGGTCTCCATTCTGGCTGCCGGTCACGGCATAGGTCAGGCCTACGGCCTGCTCGACATCCTGATGATCGCCATCCCCTCCTCCCTGACCGGCGTGGTCATGGCGGCCCTGTGGAGCCTGCGTCGCGGCAAGGATCTGGACAAGGACGAAGAGTTCCAGGCCAAGATCCAGGATCCGGAGCAGCGCGCCTTCGTCTATGGCGGCGGTGAGACCCTGCTCAACACCAAGTTCCCGAAAGAGGCCTACTGGTCTACCTGGATCTTCTTCGCCGCCATCGCCGCCGTGGTCTTGCTCGGTGCCAACGAAGGTCTGCGTCCGGTGTTCACCATCAAGGACAAGACAGGCCCCCTCTCCATGAACCTGGTGATCCAGATGATGATGCTGATCGCCGGCGCCATCATTCTGATGCGCTGCAAGGTCAAGCCGGGCGATATCTCCAACGGCGCCGTCTTCAAGGCGGGCATGGTCGCCATCTTCTCCGTGTTCGGGGTTGCCTGGATGAGCGAGACCTTCTTCCAGGCTCACATGCCGCTGCTCAAAGAGACCCTGGCCCACGTGGTACAGGCCCAGCCCTGGACCTACGCCCTGGTGCTCTTCCTCATCTCCAAGCTGGTAAACAGCCAGGCTGCCGCCCTGACCGCCATCGCCCCCATGGGTCTGGCACTGGGCGTTGAGCCGAAACTGCTGATCGCCTTCCTGCCGGCCAGCTACGGCTACTTCGTGCTGCCGACCTACCCGAGCGACCTGGCCTGTATCGGTTTCGACCGCTCCGGCACCACCCGCATCGGCAAGTTCATCATCAACCACAGCTTCATCATTCCGGGGCTGATCGGGGTCAGCAGCTCCTGCGCCCTGGGGTATGTGCTGACTACCATCTTGCTGTAATCCCAACGGCGTTCGACACGCTCTTGCCAGACAGGCCCCCGCTGCGGGGGCCTGCTCTTTTTTCCTCCCGGTCAATTCCTGCCACGATTTCCCGCTGCGGCTTTACCTGCGCCCCCGCCACTGGGTAGCATGTGCTCCCTCTTTCACCACCGGAATCTCCCCCATGTCTCGCGTCATACTGCTCTGGAGCGGTGGCAAAGATGCCATGCTGGCCCTCTGCCATGCCCGCGATGCGGGTCATCAGGTGGTGGCCCTGGCCACCTTTGCCCCGCCAGAGCCCCGATTTCTCGCTCACCCCTTGCCGCTGGTGCGCCGTCAGGCGGCGGCCCTGGGTCTGCCCCATCTGCTGATCACCATAGAAGCGCCCTTCGAGCAGGGCTATGAGACGGCGCTGAGCCACTTGCGGCAGGAGTGGGCACTCGATGGTGTGGTGACCGGCGATATCGACAGCGTGGGGGGCGCGCCAAACTGGATCCGCGAACGCTGCCAGCCGCTGGGGCTCATCGTCCACACCCCGCTCTGGCAGAAGTCCCGCCAAGCCTTGCTGGCGGATATGCTGGCGCGCGGCATAGTCGCCCACTTATCCTGCGTCGATACCCGGGTGCTGGCCCCGGAATGGGTGGGGCGTATCCTGGATGCGGCCACCCTCAGCGAGCTGCAGCAACTGGCCGAGCGAGAGGGATTCGATGCCTGTGGCGAGCAGGGGGAGTACCACAGCATGGTGACCGACGGCCCGGGCTTTGCCGCCCCGCTGCGCCTCGATGGCTGGCAGCTGGCGCGCCAGGATCATCTGGCCTATCTGGCCAAGTCGCAGGGGTAACGACCTCAAGCCATCTTGGCCAACTCACTCAGCTAGCGCGAAAAATAGAGATAAAAAACGGGAGGCAATAGCCTCCCGTTTGATTTGAGCGGGCCAATTTTTAGCAGGTCAATAGCGACCCGAACAAGGGATAAACCGGCTTATTTCGCCAGCTTGCCCAGCACCCGCTGCAGCAGGCGGATGCGCGGCTCTATGCTACCCAGCAGCAAGAACTCCGCCTCCGAGTGGAAGCCGCCGCCCATGGGGCCCAAGCCATCCAGGGACGGCACGCCCGCGGCGGCGGTGAAGTTGGCATCAGATCCGCCCCCCGCCTCCAGCCAGTTGAAGGAGATCCCCTCGTCTGCCGCGGCCGCCTCCACCAGCGCCATCAACGCCTCGGTGTCGCCACTCGGGCGCATTGCCGGCTTGAAGCTCTGGCGATCCACCTCGACCCGGCAACCCCGCAGGAAGGGGTTGTTGGCCATAAAGCCGAGCCGCTCGTGCACGGCGGCAGCCTCGTCGTTGCTCCAGAAGCGCAGGTCGACTATGGCCTCGGCGAAGTCCGGCACCACGTTGACGCCGGTGCCGCCCTGTACCACACCCACGTTCATGGTGGTGCCCGTCTCCATGTTGACCTGTTCGTTGATGGCCAGCACCCAATGGGCCAGCTCTGTGATGGCGGAGACCCCCTCCGCCAGGGCAGATCCCGCGTGGGAGGCCTTGCCGTGGAAGCGGATGCGGTACTTGGCATTGCCCTTGCGGGCGCTGATGAGATCCCCGCTCGGGCGCGCCGCCTCGGCCACCAGCACGCAGCCGCTCTGCTTGGCCTTGGCTACCAGCCAATCCCTGGACCAGGGGGAGCCAATCTCCTCGTCGCAGTTGCAGCAGACCAGCACCTTGAGCCTGGCCAGCAGCGCCGGATCCATCCCCTTCAAGGCATACCAGGTGGAGAGCAGGCCGCTCTTCATATCCGACACACCGGGGCCGAAGGCCTGATTGCCTTCGACTTTCAGCGGACGTTTGGCCGCCGTCCCCTCGGGGAAGACGGTATCCATGTGACCCACCAGCATGACGTCATAGTGATCCGCCCCCGGGGCATTGGTTGCCTCGAGGCAGGGACCGCACTCGGGGGCAAACTGGTGGCGCACCACCTGCCAGCCGATGGCCTCATATTTTTCGGTCAGGATGTCGGCCACCCGAGCCACCCCGGCCGGGGTGCGGGTGCCGCAATCCAGGTTGATGAGGGGGGCCAGATCCGCCAGATAGGCGTCCAGGGAAAAAGCGTTGCGAGGATCTGTCATCATCGTCTCCAAAGGGCAAAAGGTCGGGCCTCACCCTTGCGCAGAGTGAATGGAGCGGGCAGCCTGGCCGCCCGCCCCGCCATTACATAAACAGCAGATAGTTGAGCATCAGCGCCGTCACCAGGGCACCAGCCATGGGCACGCAGGTGCGCTTGACCACCACGAAGGGGGAGACCTTGGCGATCCCCGCGCAGGCGATCAGCACAGCCGCTATGGGGGAGACGGTGCGGCCTATGCTGGAGGCGAGCTGCATCGGCAGCAGCATGGTCACCGCCGGCACCCCGAACTTGGCCGCCACCGCCGGTGCCAGGGTCGAGAAGCTCAGGAAGGCCGCGTTGCCCGAGCCCATGATGACGGCCGCCACCATGATGAGTCCCACCATCACCAGCGTCATCAGGCCGCTGCCGATCCCGGCATTGCTGGCGGAGTGCAGCAGGGTGTCGATGGCGCCTATGGCCTTGAGGGATTCGGCAAACAGCTCGGCACAGACGATGAGCGCCACTACAGGGCCAAACACCTTGCCCATGCCGTCGAGGAAGCTGGAGAGCCCGGCCATGGCGGTGCGCACCGAGCGGGTGCGCAGCAGCTCGCACAGCATGCCGATAAAGACCGACAGCAGCATGGCCACCTCCACGCTGACGCTGATGCTGGTCACCAGCAGCTTGGAGAAGGTCATCATCAGCACGAAGGGGATGATGGGCAGCAGGGCATACCAGGTCGGTGCCGGCACCTCCTCCTTCCCCTGCTCGTCTAGCTCGGCCGGATCGCCGCGATGCTGGGCGGGATCCCAGCCATCCAGGCGATCGCAGTGACGCTGCCAGAAGAAGTGCAGCACCATGGTCACCAGCAGCATGGGGGCCACCAGCCAAATCTGGTAGTCGACGAAGTAGCTGGTCGGATCCATGCCGGACTGGCCGGCGGAGAAGATGGCGTTGGTCTGGGTCGGGCCAATCTCGAACGCCTGGGAGGTGGCGATGACGCCACAGGCCGACGCCGGGCTGATACCGAGGTTGCGCATCACGGGGTACATGGTGACCATCAGCAAGAGGCCGAGGCCGGTGGCGGAAGTGACAAACAGCGACACGAAGACCGCCACCAGATAGCAGATGGAGAGCATCAGGTAGCTGGACCGGATGCCCGCCACCGGCTTGACCGCCACCCGCACCAGGGACTGGGAGGCGCCTATGTGGGACATGTAGGTGGCAAAGCCCGCCACCGCCATTATGGTGAGACCAAGCCCCGCCGCCCGGTAGGAGAAGATCCCCTTGAACACCTCGAACAGGTCGAACAGGGCGAACCCCGTGCTCTTGTCGGCAGACAGTATGGGGTGCAACCCCAGCCAGTAGGCCACCGCGAAGATGGCCATGCCTGCCAGCGCCAGCACCGCCTGCGGGTTGTAATCCTTGACGATGCCGTAGACCACGGCCATCAGCACGAGCAAGACGAATAAGAGTTCCAAAGTGCGCTCCTGATAAGATTATCGAGGATCGAAATCTAGTGGCGAGCCCCTCCTTTCCCCTTGATCCCTATCAATAAAAGTGGCTTGAATGACAAAAAGCAGCATTAAATTTTGATATATCAAATAAAATTGGTATATCAATCCAGTCCCGACGCACTAGAATGCCCTGCATCAGATCCTGACCAACAACCTCCACTTTTTTTGCGTTGGATCAACGCCCGTCAGGGGTGAACTGGCCAAGATGCCCGTCGATACAGAGCGACCATTTCGCACCGGAGAGAGTTATGACAAGCCAAGCCACCGCAGGGACTTCGACCTGCGACTACAAGCTGTGGGACATCCTCGTCGAGTCTGCAAAGGAACGCACCACCATTCGTTATTCCAAGCTGGCCAGGCAGGCCGGGCTGGAACAGTGCCAGGATGAGCTGCGCACCCTGCTGCAACGCATCCGCATGTACTGCACCGAAAACAACCTGCCGATCCTCTCCGCCATAGTGGTGGACGACGTGGGCAAATACACAGGCCTCTCCTCCAGCCTGCCGGATGCGCCCTGGGAGCGGGCCCGGGTCTTCGACCACGAGTGGACCACCTTGCACTGATAGCCCCCTTCCCACAAAACGCGCCCCCAGGCGCGTTTTGGCTATCTGGCCCCTCGCGTTTTCTCCCCCCTCCCCCCTGGTAAAACCAGCCAGCCCGGCCATGAGCGTTGCCATGGCTGGGCCACAATGCCAGAATCGGGCCCTTGCATGATTTCACGTTCGGATTTCAGGGCCCAGGGCCCGCAGATATAGGATCTCCCATGGCCACCACCCTCTATGGCATCAAGAACTGCGACACCATCAAGAAGGCCCGCAAGTGGCTGGACAAGGCTGGCATCGACTATCGCTTTCACGATCACAGGGCCGACGGCCTCGAGCCTGCCCGGCTGGACGGCTGGCTGAACCAGCTGGGCTGGGAAGCCCTGCTCAACACCCGAGGCACCAGCTTCCGCGCCCTGCCGGAGGAGGCCAAGCAAGGGCTGGACACCGCAAAAGCCCGTGCCCTGCTGCTGGAACACCCCGCCATGATCAAGCGCCCGCTGCTGGATCGCGATGGCGAGCTGACCCTGGGGTTCAAGGCAGACCACTACCAATCCCTCTTCTCTCGTTAAACTTTTCTGTTAAGGAACGCCGATGTCGGATGTCATCGCACTGGCCAAGGATCTTATCCGCCGCCCCTCAGTTACCCCGCTGGATGAAGGGTGCCAGACCCTGATGGCGGAGCGCCTCGAGCGCCTCGGGTTCGTCATCGAACCCATGGTGTTTGAAGACACCACCAACCTCTGGGCCCGCCGTGGCAGCGAGGGGCCGCTGTTCTGCTTCGCCGGCCACACCGATGTGGTGCCCGCCGGGCCGCTGGACAAATGGCATACGCCGCCATTCGAGCCGACCATCATGGATGGCATGCTCTATGGCCGGGGCGCCGCCGACATGAAGGGGTCGCTGGCCGCCATGGTGGTGGCCACCGAGCGCTTCGTCGCGGCCCACCCGGATCACCAGGGCTCCATCGCCTTTCTCATCACCTCCGATGAAGAGGGCCCCTTTATCAACGGCACGGTGCGCGTCATCGACACCCTGGAGGCGCGCAACGAGAAGATCCGCTGGTGCATCGTCGGCGAGCCCTCCTCCACCGCAGTGGTAGGGGACGTGGTGAAGAACGGCCGCCGCGGCTCCATCACCGGCGATCTGCTGGTGCGCGGAGTACAGGGCCACGTGGCTTATCCTCATCTGGCAGACAACCCCATCCACAAGGCGGCGCCTGCCCTGGCGGAGCTCGCCGCCACCGTCTGGGATGAGGGCAACGCCTACTTCCCCCCCACCAGCTTCCAGATAGCCAACATCCAGGCCGGGACCGGCGCCTCCAACGTCATTCCCGGCGAATTGCAGGTGCAGTTCAACTTCCGTTTCAGCACCCAACTGACCGACATGGATATCCGCGAGCGGGTCGAGGCACTGCTGACCCGTCACGGTCTGGACTTTGAGCTGAAGTGGACCCTCTCTGGCCAGCCCTTCCTGACCGACACCGGCGCCCTGCTGGAGGCCACAGTCGCCGCCGTGGCCGCGGTCAACGGTCAGCAACCTGCCCTGCTCACCACGGGCGGAACGTCCGATGGACGCTTTATCGCCCCCACCGGGGCTGAGGTCATCGAACTGGGCCCGGTCAACGCCACCATCCACAAGGTGAACGAGTGCGTGAAAGCGGACGATCTGGATCTGCTGGCGGACATGTACCAAGGGGTGCTGGAGCACTTGCTGGCATGACCCAGGATCAACTGCTTGGGCTCGACGAGAGCCACCTCATCCTGGTGGGGCGCGGGCCTCACCGCCTGACCGCCGCCACCGCGGCGGCCTTCAACGACATGCAGGTGGCGGCCGCCTATGAAGGGTTCAACCTGCAGGCCGCCTCCAGCTGGCGCAGCTTCGAGCGCCAGCTCGCCATCTGGAATGGCAAGTGGCGCGGGGAGCGGCCCCTGCTGGATGCCGACAACCGGCCACTGGATGCGCTGCAGCTGGGGGAGACAGAGCGGCTGCACGCCATCTTGCGCTGGAGCGCCCTGCCGGGCACCAGCCGCCACCACTGGGGCACGGATCTCGACATCTATGATCCGGACTGCCTGCCCGCCGGTACCAAGCTGGCGCTGGAGCCCTGGGAGTATGAGGCGGGAGGCTGGTTTGCCGATCTCGGCGAGTGGCTCGGGGATCACATGAGCGACTTCGGCTTCTTCCTGCCCTATGCCAAACCGCTGGACGCGGCTCAGGGGGTCGCCTACGAGCCCTGGCACATCAGCTTCGCCCTGGAGTCCGCTGAACAGCGGCTGGATCCGGATGCGCTGGCGCTTTGCCTGCAACAGGCGGATATTGAAGGCAAGGCGTGCATACTGTCCCATCTCGACGAGATCCTGGCCCGTTATGTCACTGCCGGTCACACCGAAAGGAGAATCCGATGAGTGTGTGGTTATGGATAGGCCTGCCGCTGCTGTTTTTGCTCGGCCTGTTTCTCAATGCCATCAAGGACATGAAACAGCTCGAAAAGCAGTTGCCGAAATATAAGGACAAGATCCGGGAAGTCAAGGACGACGAGGACGACTGACCTCCCCCGCAGGAGCCCGATGGCGCTCCTGCGCCCCCACCCCGGCCTGCTGACAACCCGGCACCCGCCCCCTGAAAATGGGCACCAATCGCCACTCCTGCCCCCTCTTTCTCGTCCCCCTCAGGCCCAGCGCCTACTGCTTAAAAACAGCACATCAACCGTAAAAAACTGCAAATCGATGCACAATTAAGCCACACAAAGGGGTGCAATCTGCATATAATGTGCCTGTTTTGCCGCCCGCCATAAGGAGTTCGCCATTGGATGCCACCACCATCAACAGTTTCTTTTTTATCGGTGCCTTGTTGGTGGGAGCCAGTGTCCTGTTAAGTGCGCTCTCGTCCCGGGTCGGCATCCCCATCCTGGTCATCTTCCTCGCCGTCGGCATGCTGGCCGGTGAGGATGGCCCCGGCGGCATCCACTTCGCCGACTACTCTGTCGCCTACCTGGTGGGCAACCTGGCACTGGCCATCATCCTGCTGGATGGCGGCATGCGCACCCGGGTCTCCTCCTTTCGGGTTGCGCTCTGGCCTGCCCTCTCGCTCGCCACCGTCGGGGTGGCCATCACCACAGGCCTGACCGGTCTGGCCGCCGCCTGGCTGTTTGACCTCAACCTGATGCAGGGGATGCTGATCGGGGCCATCGTCGGCTCCACCGATGCGGCGGCTGTCTTCTCCCTGCTCGGTGGACGCAGCCTCAACGAGCGGGTCAGCGCCACCCTGGAGATAGAGTCCGGCAGCAACGACCCCATGGCGGTCTTTCTTACCGTCACCCTGATAGAGGTGCTGGCCAGCGCCCAGCAGGGGCTGGATGCCGGCTTCCTGCTGCTGCAACTCATCAAGCAGTTTGGTCTCGGCGCCGGCATAGGCCTCGCGGGGGGCTGGCTGCTGTGGCGGCTCATCAACACGGCCCGCCTGGCCCCTGGGCTCTATCCGCTGCTCACGGTGAGCGGCGGCCTGCTGATCTTCGCCCTCACCACGGCGGTGGGGGGCAGCGGCATCCTCGCCATCTACCTCACCGGCCTCTTGCTCGGCAACCTCTCCCTGCGCAGCCGCAGTACCACCTTGTCGGTGCTGGACGGTCTGACCTGGCTCAGCCAGATCGGCATGTTCCTGGTGCTGGGGCTGCTCGCCACCCCGAGCAATCTGCTGCCCATCGCCGTGCCGGCGCTGGCCCTGGCCATGTGGATGATCCTCTTTGCCCGCCCGGTGTCGGTCTGGATAGGCCTGCTGCCGTTCAAGAACTTCGCCCCCCGGGAGCGCTGGTTCATCTCCTGGGTCGGCCTGCGTGGCGCCGTGCCCATCATACTGGCGGTCTTCCCCATGATGGCGGGGCTGCCCAACGCCCAGCTCTACTTCAATGTCGCCTTCTTCGTGGTGCTGGTCTCCCTCATACTGCAGGGCAGCTCGCTGCCGCTGGCCTCCAGGCTGGCGCGGGTCGAGGTGCCGGCGCCGCCGTCCCCCATCAACCGCTCCGGGCTCGAGATCGATCTCGACAGCCAGTGGGAGACCTTCGTCTATCGCCTGAGCGCCGAGAAGTGGTGCATAGGCTCGCCCCTGCGGGAGCTGCGCATGCCGGAGGGCACCCGCATCTGCGCCCTGTTCCGCGGCCAGGAGCTGCTGCACCCCTCGGGCAGTACTTGCCTGCAGTCGGATGACATCCTCTGCGTCATCGGCCACGAGCGGGATCTCCCCGCCCTCGGCCAACTGTTCAGCCAGGCGCCGGAGCAGGATCTGGGCCCGCGCTTCTTCGGTGACTTCCTGCTGGAGGCGACCGCCAGGCTGGTGGATCTCGCCCCGCTGTACGGGCTGGATGTGAGCGAGGTGGCGGATCAGACCCTGGGCGATTTCATTGCCCATCAGTTGGGCGATAATCTGGTAGTGGGTGACCACGTCGCCTGGCAGGGCCTGCTCTGGACGGTGGCGGAGATGGAAGAGGGTGAGCCTCGCAAGATAGGGGTACGCTTCCTGGAAGAAGATCCGGTCTAGGACGCAAGCCGGACCCTGTTCAATACACATACTCGGCGCCCGTTCCCGCCAGGACGGTGAACCGGCGCCCGGCGAGAAGGGAGTGACCCATGCCTTATCAAACCCTGTTGTCTGGTCTGTATCCTCCCTCCCCCCGACTGGGGCTGATCGAGGGCTTCTTCGGCAAGGGCTGGAGCTGGGAGGCCCGTGCCCGCTACGCTCAGTGGCTGCCCCGCCATGGCTATGGCTTCTACCTCTATGCCCCCAAGGAAGACGGCTATCTGCGCAAGCACTGGGCCGAGCCCTGGCCGAGGGAGCAGCTCGACCACCTGCGCCAGCTGGCCCAACAGTGCCGGGACAACGGCCTCGCCTTCGGTGTGGGCCTGAGCCCCATGGGCGCCCATCACGACTACGCGCACAAGCGCCCGGCCCTGCTCGAGAAGGTGCGCCTCATCGAGGAGGCGCTCAAGCCCGACATCCTGGCGGTGCTGTTTGACGACATGAAGGGGGACACCCCGGATCTCGCCCACTGGCAGCTCACCATAGCCCACGACATCGCGGCCCACACCGGCGCCAGCCGTCTCATCTTCTGCCCCAGCTACTACTCGACGGATCCTGTGCTGGAGAAGGTGTTCGGCGCCATGCCCCCCCACTATCTGACGGATCTGGGCCAGGGGCTGGACAAGGGTTTTGACATCTTCTGGACAGGCCCCAAGGTCTGCTCCACCGACTACCCGGCCGCGCACCTCAAGCAGGCCGCCGACTGGCTGCACCGCAAGCCCTTCCTGTGGGACAACTACCCGGTCAACGACGGCAGCAAGGCGAGCAGCTTCCTGCACCTGCGCGCCTTCGAGAACCGCCCCGCCGAGCTGGCGGAGCTGACCGCCGGCCACGCGGTCAATCCCATGAAGCAGGCGGCGCTCTCCGTGCTGCCGCTCGCCACCCTGCCCATGAGTTACCGACTCGGCCACCAGTACGATCCGGATCAGGCGCTGCACACCTCCCTCAACGCCACCTGCGGGCCGCAGATCTCCGCCATGATAGAGGCGGATCTGCCGCTGTTTCAGGACATAGGCCTGGCCCAGCTAACCCCCGAGCAACTCACCCACCTCAAGCACCGCTACCTGCCGTTCCAGGATCAGAGCTGCGTGAACGAGATCCTGCGCTGGCTGGCGGGGGAATATGTGTTCGATCCGGACTGCCTCACCGACTGACATCTCGCCGGACGCCCAATAAAAATGCCACCTCCCCTTCACCAGGGGAGGTGGCATTTTTCATTCCGATCGCCTCAGCCGAAGGCCAGCCAGACGCCGACAAACAGCATGAGCGAGCCGGCGATGCGGTTCATCAGGGTGACGTTGCCGCTCTTGGCGAGGAAGTGGCGCAGGGTGCGGCCACCGCTCGCATAGAGCAGCAGGCAGGAGAACTCGATGACCAGGATGAGCACCACCAGGGCGCTGATCTGGGGTGCCATCGGCTTGGCCGCATTGATGAAGGGCGGCAGCAGGGAGACCATGAAGGCCCACCCCTTGGGATTGGCGATGGCGGTGACGAAGCCCTGCAGCGCCAGCCCGAGCGGCTTGGTCTCCTGGCCGGCCGAGAGATCCGCCGGAATCGCCATCTTGCCCTTGGCCTGCCACATCTGGATGCCGAGCCAGACCAGATAGGCTCCACCCACGTACTTGAAGGCCGAGAACAGGGCCGGATAGTTGAGCATGACGGCCGCCACCCCGACCACGGAGAGCACAGAGACCAGGCCGACCCCGATGAGCTCCCCCCACATCATGTGCAGGGTGCGGCGCACCCCCAGGCTCATGCCCAGGGTCATCGCCAGGGTCATGCACATGCCGGGGGTCACGGAGACAAAGAAAAACGTGGGAATAAAGAGCGCCAAGATGGCGGGATCAATCCAGTCGGACACACTACACCTCCAGATAACAAGCAGTCGATCTTGCCTATCACACTCTTTTAACACAAGAAAAACCTTTTCATTCGGCACGGATTTCACCTTAAAAACCCTGTGACAATAGTTGTCGCGCCTGTGTAAGATGCCGCCTCACTCCTCTTTTGGGTTAGGATCTTTCATGTCTTTGAATAATCTGTCCATTCGTCTGCAAGTTCTCATTCCACTACTGCTCGCCAGCCTGCTGATGCTGCTCATGGCCGTGATCAGCAAGCAGGAGATAGACGGTGCCATCAAGGACATGAACGACACCACCACCAGCGTCACCCGCCACAAGGATGACATCGCAGCCCTGATCCACGCCACCTACCGGCTGCGCACCAATGCCATCTACGGCCTCTACGATCAGGCCCGCTTCGCCGAGCTCCCCGGCACGCTCAATGCCGCCGAGCAGGAGATAAGCGGCCTCTTGTCCCGGCTGGTGATCACCGGGGCCGAGCAGGACAACAGCCAGGTGGCCGCGGCCCTGCAGGCCTATCTCGGCCACACCCGCAGCAACATGCTGCCACTGCTGACCCAGCAGTACAGAGACGGGACCAAGCCCGCCGGCTATGAGCAATCCAGGCTGCGCTTTCGCGAGCTGGGGGAGCAGTTGATCAAGCAGATTGACACCCTCTCTGCCCACATCAACCAGCTGATCCAGCAGGAGATAGCCCAGGAGCAGGCCCACTACCAGGCCACCCTGCTGCAGACCCTGCTGCTGATGGCCGCCACCCTGGTCGCGGCGCTCTGCGGCGGCTGGTGGCTATCCGGTCGCATCGTCCAGCCCATAGGCCAGTTGCAGGAGGTAATGCACGCCGTCGCCCTCGGTCGCTTCAACGTGCGCGCCAAAGCCGAAGGCAACAACGAGCTGGGCCAGCTGGCCAAGGACATCAACCAGACCCTGAGCCAGCTTGGCAGCACTATCCAGGCCCTGACCGGAATCAGCGGCAACGTGGCCTCCGCCGCCACCGAGCTGGCCGCCGTCATGACCCAGTCCGAGGCCAATGCCCAGCAGCAGCGCAGCGAGACCGAGCAGGTGGCCTCCGCCGTCACCGAGCTGGCCAGCACAGCCGACAACGTCAACCACAATGCCGCCCTGGCCGATGAGCTGGCGCGAGAGGCCAACAGCCGGGTCGAGCAGGGGCTGGCCCTGTTTGCCGAGAGCATCCAGGCCAACGGCCGCATGGCGGGCAGCCTGGAAAACGCCGCTACCGTGGTGGCGCGGCTCAAGTCCCAGTCCGAGCAGATCGGCAAGGTGATAGAGGTGATTCAGAGCATCTCGGAGCAGACCAACCTGCTGGCGCTCAACGCCGCCATCGAGGCCGCTCGCGCCGGCGAAACCGGCCGTGGTTTTGCGGTGGTGGCCGACGAGGTACGCCTGCTGGCGGCGCGGACCCAGGACTCCACCAAGGAGATCCAGGCCATCATAGAGCAGTTGCAGAGCCAGTCCCTGTCGGCCAACAGCGGCGTACAGGAGACCCTGGAGATCCTCGGCCACAACCAGCGTCTATCCGCCGAGGTGCAAGACCTGCTGGGGGGCATCACGGAGGCGGTCAACCAGATCAATGGCGCCAATGCCCAGGTGGCCACCGCCGCCGAGGAGCAGTCCTGCGTCACCGCCGACATCAGCCGCAACATCACCAATATCCACGAGATAGTGAACCAGAACGTGGCCGGCATCACCCAGAGCGCCGCCGCCAGTCACGAACTGTCACAGCTCGCCGAGCAGCAGCGCAGGCAGCTCGCCCAGTTCCAGCTGTAATCCTCCCCTTCTCTTTGGCAGACCCCGGGCCCGGCACCGGGGTCTGTCCCCTCCCGTTTAAAACGGCTTTTTGCCCACAAGGCGCCATTAGGGGCTGGGCTGCATCCACAAATATGGGTATGGTAGAGGCACGTCATTCCCCCTCACCCAGAGAACACCATGAGCCTGAAGTTCAAGAAACCCGCCTTTATCGCTTTGGGGCTCATCGCCCTCGTGTCCGCCACCTGGCTCGATTTCTATCTGCCGGAACACACCATTGCCACCATCACAGGGGTCGAGGTGAAGCGCACCGACAAGGATGGTCCCATCAGCCAGAAGAACCCGGCCGACGGCCCCATCACCGACGTCTATTACATCTACACCGAGCGTCCCGGCGAGAAGATCCGGGTGTTCCGCAATGAAGATACCGGCTGGGGCTGGCCCTTCTACTTCAAGTTCAATGCCGCCGACGTCCAGGCCAAGGCCAAGTCCATGGAGTTCGAGAAGCGCCTGGCCATCATTACCTCCTACGGCTGGCGGGTGAACATGTTCTCCCTCTTCCCCAACGTCACCAAGATAGAGAGCACCCAGCCCGATGCCTCCACCTGGAGCTTCTTCCGCTGGTTCTGGTTCGGTGTCTGGGCGCTGGTGATGGGCAAGGCCGCCATCGCGACCTGGCGCTACTTCGACCGTCTCGAGGACGAGATATGAGGGGCACACCGGCATCAGGCGGAGACGGGCAATGACGGAACCGAGCAAGACCCGCACCAGCTTCTACCGGCGGCTCTACGTGGCCCATCTGATAAGCCAGGGCACGGACACTGTGCCCGCCATCATGGCCGCCACCGGCATGCCACGCCGCACCGCCCAGGACACCCTGAGTGCCCTGGCCGAACTCGATATCAGTTGCGCCTTCGAGCAGACCGAGGGAGCCCGCCACCTGCAGGGCCACTATCGCATCAGCGACTGGGGCCCCATCAATCCTGACTGGATCAAGGCTCAGCTGCCGGTCATCAAGCAGACCCTGGGTTATCCCTGAGGGCGAGCTGGCAATCGATAAATAGAGAGGGGAGCCCAGGCTCCCCTCTCTATTTATCTGCAGGATGCGCCCCTACTCCGGGAAGGGCTCCTCCGGCAGCGGATCCGCCGACTCCCCCTTGGTGCAGTCGATGATGGAGCGCTTGGGGTTGCCCGGGTCACGCAGCAGCAGGGGAGCCTCCCCCCTGTCGTGCTTCTGCTCGTCGGCAAACTCGCTGCCGTAGGCGTTGTGGGTCAGCCTGCGCGCATTGGCGATGGGGGTATCCACAAACAGGGCGTGCACCTCGAAGGTCGAGGCCGGGATCAGAAATCCCGTGATGGGCAGGCCATGAAGCTCCTGGTGGGTCTTGTACCAGGCGAAGCCGTCTGACGTCTTGTCGGGGGTGAAGGTCTTGAGCAGCGGGTGGGACGGCTCACCGCTCTCGCTGTCCAGGTAGAGATCGTCCAGATCGCAGGTCGCCAGCCCCTGCCACATCCTCTCGAAGGGGGTGGCACAGGCCGTCAATTGCATACATGTCAGCAGTGCCAACGTCCCTTTCCACATGCCCAACCCCTTATTCGATGTCCGAGTTCTTAGTCAAATGCCCTTAGACGCCCCACCAGCAGATCGATGAAGCCGACCCTGTCCAGCCCCAGCAACACCCGCGCATTGGCCGGTCTGCCGGTGAGCCCGTAGCGATCCACTACCGTCATGCCGGTAGTATGGGTGCCTCCGGTTTCGATATCGACCCGGCACTCTACCCCATGGAACAGCGTCGGTGCCAGCAACCAGGCGATGGTACAGGGGTCATGGAGCGGCGCGCCAGCAAATCCCCACTTGGGATCCCTGTGGTAAATCATGAAGAAATCGAGCAGATCTGCCACGCACTGGGCCACCGGATTGGGGATGGCGCGCACCCGCGCTATGTCCTCGTCCATCACCTGGGCCTCGTGAGTCAGATCCAGCCCGCACATTGTGATGGGGATGCCGGACTTGAACACCATATCGGCCGCTTCCGGGTCCACATAAATATTGAATTCTGCCGCCGGGGTCCAGTTGCCCGCCCCCGCCGCGCCGCCCATCAAGACGATGCGAGCAATCTTGGGCTTGAGCTCGGGGTGGGCCGCCAGCAGCAGGGCAACGTTGGTGAGGGGGCCGGTCGGCACCAGGGTGACCGGCTCCGGGCTCTCGCACAGGCACTTGGCCATCAATTCGAGGCCCGTCATGGCCTGGGGCGCAAAGGCGGGATCCGGCAGTGTGGGGCCGTCGAGACCCGATTCGCCGTGAACGTTGTCGGCGATGATGAGATCGCGCATCAGGGGTTTGGGCGCCCCCGCCGCCACCGGAATGTCGTGGCGACCGAGCAGGGTGAGGATGCGCAGGGCGTTGTTGAGGGTCTTGTCCGGGGTCTGGTTGCCCGCGCTGGTGGTCACCGCCAGCACCTTGAGCTCTGGGCTCGCCAGCGCCAGTATGAGGGCGATGGCATCATCGTGGCCGGGATCGCAATCGAGAATAACGGGCAACGCCATGGAGAGGCTCCTTACGACATGACAGGGAGCCATACCTTAGCAAGCCAGCGCCGAATGAACTCGGGAAGGGGTCACAAAACGGGGCCTTCCTGCATTATCAATCACTTGCCACCAGACCCGCCGGGCAGGCACTGGCCAGTTCGTCCCGATTCGCCCCGCGCCGCCGCTTGGAGTATGATCGCCCCCCGTTTCCAGCCCGCAGCCGCCCATGTCCGCCATCGTCGATACCTTTATCGCCCCCCCTTGCAATGCCGCCATCGAGATCCTGTTCGAGGATGAACACCTGCTGCTCATCAACAAGCCGAGCGGCCTGCTGAGCCTCTCGGGCAAGAACCCGCAGAACCTCGACTCTGTCCACCATCGACTGGTACGGGATTACCCCGGCTGCACCCTGGTGCACCGCCTCGACTTTGGCACCTCGGGGATCATGGTGGTGGCCAGAGACAAGGGCATCAACGGGATGCTGTGCCAGCAGTTCAGCCAGCGGGCGGTGGGCAAGGCCTATGACGCCCTGCTGTGCGGCCATCTGGCGGACGATGAGGGGGTGATCGATGCCCCCATCGCCAAGGACCCGGCGATCTTCCCCCTGATGAAGATCTGCGCCAGCGGCAAGCCCGCCCGCTCCCGCTATCGAGTGGTGGAGCGATTGGTGCACGAGAGCGCTGGGGGCGAGCCCTTGCCATTGACCCGGGTCAGCCTGGTGCCGGAGACAGGCCGCACCCATCAGCTGCGCATCCACAGCCAGCTGCTGGGTCACCCCATACTCGGCTGCGATCTCTATGGCGGTCTGCTGCTGCCGGGCTGTGAGCAGGCGCCAAGGCTGATGCTGCACGCCAGCGCGCTGGATTTCGTGCATCCGGTGAGCGGCGAGCCGATGCAAATCAGATGTGAGGCGCCCTTTGAGGAGGTGCTTGAGGCAATGATGGGGCAAAAAGCGTAACGCGGAGAAGGGGAAAGTGAGAACAGCGGCAAACGGCGGATAAAGATAGGGGCCGCGCTTTCGCAACGGCCCCCACCCCCCACTCTTTGTGGTGCTATCAGATCAGCTTGCGGGCGGCGCCCAGCACGATCTTGATGGCATCAGATTCGGTTCTCGCCATGGTTTCGGCGTTCGGGATTTCCTGCTGGGTACGGTTCACGATGACACCGGCCACCATGCCGGCGCGCAGGCCCTGGCTGGTGCACATGGTCAGCAGGGTTGCAGATTCCATCTCGTAGTTCAGCACGCCCATGGCTTGCCACTCTTTCATGGAACCCTGGAAACGGCTCACTACGCGGCCGGAGACGGTGTCATAACGCTCCTGACCCGGGTAGAAGGTGTCGGAAGAGGCAGTCACACCCACGTGCAGCTTGGAACCCATCTCCTTGGCGGTGTTGACCAGCGCAGTGGTGCAGTCGAAGTCGGCCACGGCCGGGAACTCCATGGGTGCAAAGTGCAGGCTGGCACCGTCGAGGCGCACAGAACCGGTGGTCACAATCACGTCGCCCACGTTCAGGTGCGGCTGGATGGCACCAGTGGTGCCGATGCGCAGGAAGGTATTGATACCCAGCTGGGCCAGCTCTTCTACCGCGATGGAAGTGGACGGGCCGCCGATACCGGTGGAGCAGATGATCACGGCCTTGCCGTCCATCTCGCCGCGCCAGGTAGTGAACTCACGATGGCTGGCCAGGTGCACAGGGTTGTCCAACAGCTCTGCGATGCGCTTCACGCGCTCGGGGTCACCGGGAACGATCGCCAGGGTGGCGCCTTGCAGATCCGCTTTCTTCAAACCCAAGTGAAATACATCAGACATAGTGGACTCCTGGTTGCATCCCGCCGCCTCGCAGCCGAGCGCAGTTAAGGTGATTCTTTATGGTATTTTCGAGCCTGTTTCCCTCCATTGGGGAAGGCGCCAACTATGGTCGAAAGCGCTTTCCAATTCCTTGACGCGCTTCACACTTCCGCGCATCAGCGGCGCTAAAAAACCGGCAAAACGTTTGCTAACCTGATGAATTTCTTGAAAAACGTTTTTATACCGAACAAGAGGCAAGGGCCCCTGTCAATCCCCGCCTGGCCCCGGTTTTTCGGTACGTGATCGAGTCCATAAAGTTGTCAATCAGATACCATTGACCCCTTTTCATCCCCTCTGACGCTGTTATGTTGAGGCCCGTATACCACTTAATGGCTAATCATACGGAGTCCACCATGGCGACATTCAAGTTCTACATTCCCGCGGTCAACCTGATGGGGGCGGGCTGCCTGCAAGAGGCGGCGGCCGACATCCAGGGTCATGGCTTTCGCAAGGCGCTGATCGTCACCGACAAGATCCTCAACCAGATAGGCGTGGTCGCCAGGCTCACCGCCCTGCTGGCAGAACATGGCATTGAAAGCGTGGTTTTCGATGAAACCAAGCCGAACCCCACCATGACCAACGTCGAATCGGGTCTGGCCATGATCAAGGCCCATGGCTGCGACTGCGTCATCTCCCTCGGGGGCGGATCCCCCCATGACTGCGCCAAGGGGATCGCCCTGGTGGCCACCAACGGGGGCAGCATCCAGGATTACGAAGGAGTGGACTGCTCCGCCAGGCCGCAGCTGCCGCTTATCGCCATCAACACCACTGCCGGCACCGCCTCCGAGATGACCCGTTTTTGCATCATCACCGACGAGGCGCGCCAGGTGAAAATGGCCATCATCGACAAGCATGTCACCCCGCTGATGTCGGTCAACGATCCCGAGCTGATGCTGGCCAAGCCGGCCGGTCTCACCGCCGCCACCGGCATGGACGCCCTGACCCACGCCATCGAGGCCTATGTCTCCACCGCCGCCACCCCGGTCACCGATGCCAGCGCCGTGATGGCAATTCAGCTTATCGCCAATCACCTGCGCACCGCCGTCAACCAGGGGGACGACCTGCACGCCCGCGAGCAGATGGCCTATGCCCAGTTCCTGGCCGGCATGGCCTTCAACAACGCCAGCCTCGGCTATGTGCACGCCATGGCCCATCAGCTCGGCGGTTTCTATGACCTGCCCCACGGGGTCTGCAACGCCGTGCTGCTGCCCCACGTGCAGACCTACAACGCCCGGGTGAGCGCCGCCCGTCTGAAGGAGGTGGCCCGCCACATGGGGGTGGATGTGAGCGCCATGAGCGACGCGCAGGGGGCCGAGGCGGCCATCGCCGCCATCAAGCAGCTGGCGCTGGATGTGAAGATCCCGGCTGGGCTGGAGCAGCTCGGTGTCAAGGCAGATGATTTCGACGTGCTGGCCAGCAACGCCCTGAAAGATGCCTGCGGCTTCACCAACCCCAAGCAGGCAAGCCACGAAGAGATAGTCGCCATCTTCCGCGCCGCCATGTGACGGAGCGATTATGTGTCAGGGCCGCCACGCGGCCCTTTTTATTGGCAGGAGGATCAATGGCTTTTTACTTCCGCACGGGGAGTGGGTATGATTTGCCGAGCTAAAAAGACTGTATGGATGATCTGAACCCGATATGCGGATGAAACACCTGATTGCCGCGGCCCTGACCGCCCTCACCCTGTCCGGTTGCAGCCTGGTCTATCGCATCGATATTCCTCAGGGCAACTATGTGGAACAAAAGCAGGTCGACAAGCTGCGCCAGGGCATGACCCGCGAGCAGGTCGAGTTCGTGCTGGGTTCTCCCATGCTGCGCGACGGCTTTGACCCCAACACCTGGTACTATCTCTATGAGTTCCAGCCAGGTCGTGGTGACAAGGAGCGCAAGGAGCTGACCCTGAACTTCGTGGGAGACAGACTCGCCACTGCCACGGGTGACTTCCCCCTCCCCGCCGCCTTCACGACCCCGCTCTGATAGCATCATAAAACCGGCCAAGGCCGGTTTTCTCTTGTCTGGCCTCCGATCGGGTTTCACAGGGGCGCGCTCCCTGAACCATGATCAAGGAGGTCAACACCCCTCGTCATCCCCTCAAGGAGATCACATGAGCCAGATCCTGATCGCCGGGGCAACCGGTTTGGTCGGCCAGGCCCTCATCCGCCAGCTCGGCCCCGAGCACCAGCTGACTCTGCTCTGCCGCCAGCCGGGCGAGGCGGCCCCCAATCGGCACTGGCTGCCGGTAAACTTCGAACGCCTCGACGAGGTGGCGCTGCCCGGCCCCGTCGACATGGCCTTCTGCTGCCTCGGCACCACCCGCAAGGACGCCGGCTCCGATGGGGCCTTTCGCCGGGTCGATCACGACTATGTGCTGGCCTTTGCCGCCCTCGCCCGCCGCCACGGCTGCCGGCGCCTGCTGGTCGTCTCCAGCCTGGGGGCCAACCCCGGCTCCCCCGCCCTCTATCCCCGCACCAAAGGACAGATGGAGCTGGCCTTGCTGGCCCAGGCGTGGCAGCGGCTCGTCATACTGCGTCCCGCCATGCTGCTCGGTCATCGCCAGCCCCCGCGCAGGTCCGAGCAGATAGTTCAGGCCATCTATCCCTGGATAAAACCCCTGCTGCTGGGGCCCCTCAGGCGCTGGCGGGCCATAGAGGCGAGCCAGGTGGCGCACGCCATGACGGTGCTCGCCAGGCAAGAGAGCGGCATAGAAACGGTGCAAAACGAGCGGCTGCTGACCCTGTAAGGCCCAGGCCAGTGCTACCCCTGTGATAAAACATCCAATAGAAAAGAGGCGCCATGGCGCCTCTTTTCATTGCTCGGTCTCCCCGCATCAGGTCGATTCGCCGTCGTCCCGTTTGCGGTGCACGTCGGGGCGCCCGCCGGTGACCACGTCGGCCCGTCCCTCTTCCTTGGCCTTCTCCGCCCGCTTCTTGCGCATCTCCTTGGGATCGGCGATGAGAGGACGGTAGATCTCGATGCGATCCCCGTCCTGCACCGGCTCGCTCCCCTTGACCGGACGGCTGTAGATGCCGAACTTGTTGACCGAGAGATCGATCTCAGGGTGTTTCTGCACTATGCCGGACTGCTCGATGGCAGCCAGCACGCTGGTGCCCGGGGCCACTCGGATGCACAACACGGTTTGCCGCTCGGGCAGGGCATAGGCCACTTCGACATTGAGCAGATCAGACACCGTAGACCACCTTGGCGCGGTTGGAGAAGGCGAGCACCATGGAGCCCACCAGGTCGCGGAAGATCTGGCCAAAAGCCAGCTCGATCAGCTTGGAGGTAAATTCAAAGTCGAGATCGAACTCCACCTTGCAGGCATCCACATCCAGCGGCGTGAAGGTCCACCAGCCCGCCAGCTTGCTGAAGGGGCCCTCCACCAGCTCCATCTTGATGGCGCGGTTGGCATCGAGCAAGTTGCGGGTGGTAAAGGTCTTGGCGATGCCTGCCTTGGCCACATCCACCGAGGCCATCATGTAGTCCTCACCCGTCTCGTGAACGCGGCTGCCGACACAACCGGGCAGAAACTCGGGATAAGCGTGAACATCATTGACCAGACGGAACATTTGTTCCGCGCTGAACATCACCAGGGCACTGCGAGTAATACGGGGCATGGGCTTTCCTCATCCAATCGGGCCGATTTTATCACCTTGCTAGCCAAAATCACCGCCGAAACTGCTCACCTGGCCGCCACGCGCGCAATTGCCCCCCTTTGCGGCCCCGGATGACCAGCTTGAGATCACCTTGCCGGCCAAAAACATCACCGAACTGCTCACAAAGCCGCCACTCGAGTGGTTGCGCGTTTTACAGCCGCCGCCACCCACGTATAATGCGCCTTCCTAAACATTGCCGAAGGCCCCCGTCATGAGCAAAAAGAACAGTAAAAACAAAGCCGGGTCCAGCACCATTGCACTCAACAGAACCGCCCGTCACGAGTACTTCATCGAAGAGCGCGTGGAAGCCGGTCTGTCCCTGCAAGGGTGGGAAGTTAAATCCCTGCGGGCGGGCAAGGCCAACATCAGCGAAGCCTATGTCATCTTCCTGCAGGGCGAAGCCTTCCTGTTCGGCTCCAGCTTCCTGCCGCTGAACGCCGCCTCCAGCCACGTGGTGTGTGACCCGACCCGCACCCGCAAACTGCTGCTGAGCCGCCGTGAACTCGACAAGCTCGAGAGCCTGACCGCCCGCCAGGGCTATACCATAGTGCCGCTGGCGCTGTACTGGAAAGAGTGCTGGGTCAAGGTCGAGATCGGCCTGGTGAAGGGCAAGAAAGAACACGACAAACGGGAAGACACCAAGGCCCGGGAATGGGACCGGGAGAAGGCCCGCATCATGAAGAACAAGAACCGCGGTTGATTGTGCGTCGCCAGCTCCCGTGGGGCGACCAATAAACCAGCAATCGACCGGCCCGTGCCGGTCGATTGCCATCAACGCCTTGCCATGGCAGGATTTTTGCGTACAATCGCTTTTGACAACTTGGGGCTGATTCTGGATTCGACAAGATTCACGAAACCCAAGGTGCATGCCGAGGTGCGGTAGGCCTCGTTAACAAACCGCAAAAAAATAGTCGCAAACGACGAAAACTACGCACTCGCAGCTTAATAACCTGCGCTGAGCCCTTCTACCCTAGCTTGCCTGTGTCCTAGGGAATTGGAAGGTCATCCTTCACAGGATCGTGTGGAAGTCCTGCTCGGGGCGGAAGCATTAAAACCAATCGAGCTAGTCAATGCGTGGCGTGTCTCTCCGCAGCGTGTTGGCGAATGTAAAGAGTGACTAAGCATGTAGTACCGAGGATGTAGTAATTTTGGACGGGGGTTCAAATCCCCCCAGCTCCACCACCTTCTAAAGCCCTGATTCGTCAGGGCTTTTTCTTTATGGCTGGTCAGGGAGTGACACACTGAGGTGTCACATATGCTCTATCCCGGTCTCATCAAAAACCGCTGTGGTGTCTACTGCTACCGCCTGATCTTCCCCCCATCCCTCCGCCAGTACGGCGCTCCTCGTGAGACTCGCTTCTCACTTGGCACAAAAAATCGCGCTAAAACGGGAGAATTGTGGATCCATGCTTTCCAACTTGGCAGGCTCCTGCTCGACGAATTATTGGCATTAGTTCAGGAAGTCGATCAGGAAGTAAACATGGCTGAAATCTCAGAAATCATGAAGGCGAAGATCGCCGCGAAAAGAGAACAAATCCGGCTCGGGGAGCAGTTGGCCGCACTGCAAGACCAGATTAACGAGCAGCGTCTTGCAGCACTGCGCTCTCGCAAGGAGCTGGCGACAGCTCAGGCTGTAACTCAGAAGGCGAAGGAGCTGGCCCGTACTGCGGTTGGCATTGCCCAGCGGACACAAGGCCAGCTCATTGAAGCCCGGCGGACGGCGGACGCTCTCGCCTCGTTGCCAACAACGCTCAACGCCGAGCCGGTGCTCGTCGGTAGTGCCTTGGTTGCCCCTTCTGCGCCCGGTCAATCGTTGGAATGGCTGGTGGCCCGATTCAACGAGCACAGCGAACATGTGGAGAAGCTCAAACCCAAGACCCTGAGCCAGCGCAAAAGCAATCTTGCGCGTTTTCTCGATGTTCTCGGCCCGCTGAACAGCGCGGCGCTTGTTGCTGCCGATATTACCCACTATCGAGAGGTTATCCGCACGCTACCGAAGAATCTCCCGAAACAGCCAATTTGGAAGGAGCGTCCCGAGGATCCCTTGCTGCGGCGTAACTGGTATCTGGGCTTAGGCAAGCAGGGCCTGCCATCCCTGTCCGAGCAGGGACAGATGACCCACTTCCATGACGTTAAACCCTTTCTTAAATGGCTTAAGGCTGAGCGGTATGTCGCCGAGGATTTCAGCAACATGCTGACCCCCATCAAGAACGATGCCGACTATGAAGAAGGCGGACAACCCTTCACTCAGGAACAACTGGGGAAACTAGTTAATAGACTCTGGCGAGCCGACAGTAGGCTTCCCTACGAACAGCCGAAAGACTGGCATTTCTGGGCTCCATTGCTGGGACTGACTACCGGGATGCGCGGCGATGAAATTGGCAGCCTCACTGTGGCCCATGTCATTGATGTAGGAGGCATAGTCATGCTCAACGTGCCGGGCTCTAAGACCCCCAACGCCGAGCGCCTGATACCGCTCCCGGATGTAGCTTTGAATGCGGGTTTTATGCAGTTGGTGGAATGGGCGCGGATGTCTAGTGACGACGCGAGACTATTTCCGGGCTGGGTACTTGGCGGCGACTCAGAGGCGCCAAACTACTCACACAAGCTGGGCAAGTGGTTCAACCATTACAAGGGAACCGGGTTGTTGGCAAAGCTGGACATTTGGCAAACCGATCATCAAGTCAGCTTTCACAGCCTGCGGCATACCTTCGCCACATGCGCCCACCATGCAGACACAGACCTGAAACAGATACAGATGATCTTGGGACACGGCTCCGATTTGCGGAAAACCTACGGCTTGCCAGCCCCTAGGGATTTAGGCGCGACGGTGGACTATATCAAGCCAAATGTCAGTTATAGCCCACGGATGCAAGAGGCTTGTGCAACGCTGCGCAACGTCATAAACAGTGTCGATTTCGGCTGTGACCTGACCGGGGTTAATTGGTTGAACTGGCGAAGAGCCAAGAAAATGGGGAATTTGAAATGAGATCCGACATCAGCTTCGAGGACGTCCTGCTGTCCATACAGGCTAGGGTATTGAGCGTGTCGCTGCCCTGTGGGTGCCGCCTGTCTAACGGTCGCCATATCCATCATTGCGAAGGCGTCTGCGAGTGGTTTCAATGGAGCGAGCGCGAATTATCACAGGCAGGGAAAAGGGCGCTCTGGACGCTACTGATCCAGAGTGGCTTCGATGACATCCAGCACGTTTCACCAGCTGACGTGCTGGATTATCTCGACGAGAGCGACAACGGAACGCTCCCGGTGTCTGCTGCCGATTTCAATCTGAGCCTGATGCTGGGGCGTGAGGTTCTGGGGGTGACTCGTCAGGTGGTGGCATAGCTGCGAAAGGTTTGATTCTGGGGGCCTGGAACGCCCCCTGTGCGTTATTGCCGCTATGCCATTGGTACGGTGCCGGATGCTCGCTGAAGAGCTCTAAAGCGGTTTTTGTAAATCGTCCCGGTACTGTCTCACACGTTTACGATCCCCCTTACACCTGACACACCCCGCACATCTACTTTTACTACAGGGTCATTAACCGTCCGTTACCGGGTCAGATGCTTTCTGGTCAGACATCATCCTCCCTTCCTAGGTTAGTGGCTACCCACTTATCTAGCTCGGCAAGCATTGCATCTAGGGGATCTATGCCGGGTGTGCCCGTGTGGTCTTCAGCCTCGATTTTCAAAATTGCAGTGCTGACGTTCTCACTGGGGGATGAGTAGGGAGCTGGTTTTTCTAGGACTTTGGTTTGTGTGGGGCTGGTGGTCTGACTGCTCCGAGCAGCAATGCACTGTTCACTAACCATCGCGACCATGTTCTCATAAATGGCTTTGCCTTCTCGCGTCATGGAGTGGGGGAAATAATAAATGCCCTCCCCCTTCACCACATTCTTAGCCATATAACCAGCCACCCACGAGATAGCATTCCGCACACCATGGCGGCGCTTTATTACCAGTTGCCGCCTCGCGTCGCTACCGCTCCACTTCCCGCCCATCTTCTTAAGTGCTGCGCGTTGCGCGTCCGTGACGTTGCCGGGTGTGAGGGTGTGCAAGTGGGCGCGACCCTCTTTGTCCCTCTCAAGGTTGAAAGAGACATCGAGGCCAAAGATCTCGTCCAGCTTCTTTCGTGCCGAGTCCCTAAGATGCTCAAGGGATCGCTGGGCCTTCTTTTCGGAAAAATTCAGAGTTATGGCTGAATACTCACCTCGACTCGCCTTTAGGTGTCCGAGAATTCCAAAGGCCCACCGCTCAGGTCTGGATAGTTCATCCCATTCAGGGAGGGGGTGTTTCCTCCAATCCTTCCTGACTGCAATCAGGATCTTGTTTTGGTCACTATCAGGGGTAATACCCATAACCACGGGTCGGATCATTTTCTGCGGGTCTTGGTTAGCAGCAAGGCACGCCAGCTCTAGGTTTTGCCGTGCAATTTTGCGTCTCAAACCACGTTCAAAATTTCCATTTTTCCGATTAGAGCGCCGTCCCAAATCCGTCTCTGCATGGTTTGCAAAATGCCATTGCCTGCGAGGCGTGCCATGTGCGTATGAGTCACGTTCTATCCGTTCGCGGATGATCCTCACACGAAATTCAACAACCTTAGGCCGTTCTAGTATTGATGACCGGTCATTGTTCACCGGGTTTTCTGCTGGTATGATCATTAATGTAATTCCTTTATGCCGCCTCATTGGGCGGCTTTTTTTATCGCTCGCCAACGGCAAGCCCTCTTTCCAATCTCTTTCACGCCTGTGAAGCGCGTACAGCGACAACTGACCGGTTAGGGCCGGTGTCAGTACCTATGGGGATTCCAACGAAAGGACGCCGCGAAATGGGCGTTAGCGAAGAGGTAGGGCCGACTCATCGGCCAAAATTACGGAGTTACTTTGCGACATGGGCGGGGTCGCCGTCAACCTGCATCACTATGGCGGCACATCGCCCCAGCAATCGCGCTCGGCCCTGATAGCCAATATCTCCTCGTCTGTGTAGTCTCTCACAACCAGCTCCGGCAGGGCTTCGACCACCTCCGGCTCCGCTGCCAGTGTGAGTACCCGGCGCAACCCATCAGCGGCTAGCTTGCTGGCTGTGGCACACGCTGAAAGGATCTTGGCCGCTTGGTGCCTGTCACATTCACTATCAATCGTTAGGCTCTCTAACAGCTCGGCTGTCTTGGTATGGATTTGGTTGCAAAGTGCAACCTGTGACCGGACGAGGCGAGCGCCCTCCGAGGCGGCGAACTCAGAAGATAATGAGGCCCGCAATCCGGCGCGGGCCTCCTCTATCAACTCCTCCCGCATCGAGTCGGGGCGAACACCTGAACGCCCCCGGATCCGTTTCACTGTGGATAGGCTGATTCCCGTCTGCTCGGCGATAGCAACAATAGGCCATCCTGCCGCGAGAGCTGCGGCGACCTGCGCTTCAAGGGCGGGGGAGGTGCGACGCATCGCGGCCCCCCTCTATTCCGAGCGCATCACACGGGGTCAATTGCTCCCATCGGGTGATTGCCAGCTCCACAATTTGCGTAGGCGACATATTCAGAGCACTGGCCCATATCGCCACACGTTCCGCGACTGGACGGGATAGCCGTATTACTTGGACTGTTTTTTGCGGCTTCATGCTTTCCCCTCTCCATGCTCCAAACCCTGCTGCTGTTCGCAGAACATCGTCCATAAACGCGCATTCCCATTTTGATATGTCAGGGTTGCCGCCCGCTCATTGTCATTGGCTATGGGGGCTACTGCCGCCGATTGTGGGATCCTAGACAGCATGGAGACAAAGAAATCATTTTCTACTGGCACATGCATAGAGATCAGATCCACCCCGGCAGGTGATACGAGCAAGGAGCGGACGATCTCGCGCAACCCTAACACCTGCTGCAATGCGAAAAATCTCCGGCTATCCATACGCCTCGCCTCGCATAGATTACGAACAGCCCCATAAAGCCGGGTATCAATAACCCGGGCCTGCTCTTCATTGGTCTTTTGAACCTCAAGGATTACATCGCGAGCCGCCACAACGTCCCCCTTATCCATCAGTTCCAAAGCGTATGAGAGCTTGCCCGCTGTCACACCATGCGCCTGTTCGAAACGCGTTTCCGGGATCATGCTTTACCTCCATTGCGGGCCAATGCCGCCGCTATACGATACGAGCCGCCAAGGCTTCCACGCTCAATAGTGCGCTGACGCTGCTTCTCGATTTCCTCCTTAACCTCCATGCGCATCCTGTCCGCCGAATCTAGATAGGTCTCACGCTCTTCAATCCAGCCGGTTTCCCCTTCACCAGTGATGATCTCGTCGTCTTCAATCTGCTCAACCGGCATACCGGCAAGCTCTGCTAAAAACGCTTTGTCCCTACCTTCCAGATAGTGCGCATCCTCACCCATCCGCTCTGCGAGCTGACGCTTCAATATTGAAACCTTCATGTATAAGCCTATAAATCTCAATAAGTTACAATGATTTCATGTTACACAAATAGATGACCGATCACCACATTAAAGACAAAAAAATACCGGCGCTTGGCCGGTATGTTGTTGCTTTATTCGCGTGCTGTTTGGGTCGTCATTACGCTGCTTTGCAGGCTCGCTTCACACTGGCGGGTGAAATCCCAAAATGTTCGGCGGTCGCCTGGATGCTTGCGCGGTTTTCCTTCCGCCAGATAGCAACGGCGGTATCGTCGATGGTCTTCTCACGCCCTAATGCTTTGCCCTCTGCCTTGGCCTTGGCGATCCCGGCCATCTGACGGGCCTTGATATTTGAGCGTTCCAGCTCTGCGACAGCGGCCAGCATGGTCAGCATTGCCTTACCGATTGGCGTGGATAGGTCGAACCCCTCCCGCAAGCTGATAATCGACACGCCCTTGGATTGCAGCGCCTCAACAGTGTTCAACACGTCGATGGTGTCACGCCCAAGACGGTCAACGGCGGGAACGATTAGCGTATCTCCCTTCCGCACAAACTTGAACAGCTCGGAGAATTCCGGGCGCTCTAATGCCTTCACTGCACCAGATATCCCCTCGTCTGCAAACCACGTTTCCACCTTGTGGATCTGCTCAATGCTGTGGCGCTGAGCCTCTACGCTCTGCTCGCCAGTGCTTACCCTCAAATACCCGATGACCGCCATAACAATTCCCCACAGGTGGCTCAAAAACTATAGCTCACAATATAGTGGTGGCTCATATCAAAATCAACACTTTTGAGCCACCCTTTTCAGTGGGGGTGTTTAGGTGGCTCAAAAGGTACAATTTATGAGCCGCACAAGCCGTGCTGTTCACTAGCTACTATCTGATGCCGATAAATGCGTGCAAAATGTTAGATTGCGCAAAGTTACTGAGCAAAGCTCTACGTATAATTAGCTATTTCATAAATAGGAGATGTAATGGCATGGATAGCAAACCTATTCACTTAACAGTTTTATTACTTTTAGCAACGAATTCTTATGCAGCTTTAGATGAAAAAGAGTTTGCAAAATGTGCAGCTCTTGAGGGGGATTTACACCGACTGGAGTGCTTTGATCAACTGGCAAAAAATAATAAACTTGAAGGCCCGCAGGTAGTTCCTACAGCTATAGCTGACAAGGGTAAGTGGTATGTATCGGTTAAGGAAAACCCAGTTGATGACTCCAAAACTGTGACTTTGATTTTGGATGCGGACTCCGGCGTTAGTCGCTCAGGAAGTCCCATTTCCATTATTGCAAGATGCCAAAGTAACAGTACAGATTTATATATTGCCTGGGACGACTATCTCGGGGGTGATGCCTATGTTCTAACTAGAGTAGGTAACAATAAAGCTGTTACTCAGGAATGGAGTCTGTCCAGTGATAGTAAAGCGTCCTTTCATCCAAGGCCAGTTCAATTCTTAAAAGAAATGTTCACATCAAACAAGCTTGTAGCCCAAATAACACCGTACAATGAAAACCCAGTAACGGCTATTTTTGATACTTCAGGCTTAGAAAATGCAATTAAACCCCTCAGGGAAATTTGTAAATGGTAATAATATGTGATTTGGATTCGCTGAATTCTAAGCCACATAATTCAAATGACAATTAGGGAGTTGAACTGGCGTCCAAAATTTGGTGTCATAGTGAAGGGTCACAGAAATGATTCGCTGGAACAGGTCATCTAACTGATTGATCTGAAATGATAAACTAAAGATTGGTTGTCACCTCCCCCCAGCTCCACCAAACGTTTGGAAAAGGCCACTTCGCAGGAAGTGGCCTTTTTTTGTGGATTGCGTTCATGCCTGAGCCAGCTCTGGTGGTCTGTCTGGGGCGCTGTAGCGGGCGAGATGGCCCTGATGCCGCCCTCTGCCGGGGCAGAGGGCGCGCCTCGCGAGGGAGACTAGTCGCCGGAGGTCAGGACCAGCCGGCGCCAGGGGCCCGTTATCTCGCAGTGGCCGGTCTCGTCCGTGTTTTGCCAGCCCAGGCGGTGATAAAACGCCAGCGCCGTGGTGTTGCGGGTGGCCACCTTGAGGGATGCCGGGGGCTTGTGTCCGGCCAGCCCGGCGGCCAGCAAGGCCCGCCCCATTCCCTGCCCATGCCAGTCGGCCACCACATAGAGGTGATGCACGAAACTGTCCAGGCCCCAGATGGAGACGAATCCGCAGGGGGTACCGCCCTTCTCCGCCACCCAGATCTGCTCCCCCCGGGTCTGCTCGGCAAAATCCTCCAGCCTAAACAGGGAGGGCTCTACCCAATGGAAGGCCTGCCGCCTCCCCTTGAGGAACAGCTGTGCCAGCATGGGTTCATCTGCATCTCGCATCATTCTGATCATGAAGACATCCTTGATTTGCCTGCTCACTGCCTCCCACTCTCGATGGATCCCGTCGCCGTGTCAAATCGGCAAGCTGGACCCTCTTGAATACGTGATGCTGTGACGCAGGGCTGCCTATTTTATCGCCTTAGGGGCTATACTGCCTGGGTCCCGTCCATGACTGGTTTGAGGTTCACTGATTTATGGATAACAAGCAAATAGAAGGCAGCATTCTGGTACCCGCCCACATCGACGATGTCTGGCGGGCCTGGACCACGGAGAGCGGTCTGCGCAGCTTCCTGGCGCCGGAATGTCTGATGGTGCCGGAACCCAACGGTCCTTTCGAAATCTATTTCAGGCCAGAAGCCCCCCTGGGAGAGCGCGGCAGTGAAGGGTGCCGGGTGATGGCGGTCATGCCCCATGACTTGCTCAGCTTCAGCTGGAATTTCCCGCCCCAGTTTCCCCATATCCGCCAGCAGAAGACTCAGGTCAGCCTGCGCTTCGTGCCCGAAGGTCAGGGCACCCGGCTCCATTTCCTGCAAACAGGCTGGGCCAATGACCCGGATTGGGACCAGGGCTATGCCTACTTCAGGGAGGAGTGGCTGGAGCTCTGCCTGCCAAGGTTGCAGTATCGCTTCACCCACGGCCCCATCGACTGGAACAACCCACCGGGCAGGCAGCAGTTGAAATCCCTGGCCCAGTGAGGGAGCGATTGAAATAAAGAAGGACCCTTAGTGGGTCCTTCTTTTATGGTGTTCAGGCGGTTATTCCACCGGCTCTTCATCGAACAGGGGGTGGTAGAGCACCTCGCCCTGCAGGCCGGCCAGCCCCCCGGGCTGCAGCTCCATCGCCATGAAGCAGTCGGCGGGTACCTCGTAGATGCAGTGCAGGCCGAAGTCGCTGGCGGGCCTGAAGCCGAAGCGGCCATAGTAAGCCGGATCGCCGAGCACCACTACCGCCTTCCAGTCCATCTCGAGGGCCGTGTCCAGCCCTTCCCGCACCAGATCCGAGCCTATGCCCTGCCCCTGCCAGTCCGGATGGACGGCCACCGGCGCCAGCCCGAGCCAGGGACCTTCCTGGCCGTCAATGGTGATCGGGCTCAGCATCAGGTGCCCCATGAACTCGTACTCTTCCTCCTCGACCATGGTGACCACGGCGGCCCCACACTCGCGCAGGCGATTGACCAGTTCGGCCTCGTCGGGACGACCAAAGGCGGCGCTCACCAGCTCAAAGACTGGCAGCATGTCGCCGGGACGCTCGGTTCTCAACATACAGCGTTACTCCTCGTACAGCAGGGTGGCCATTATTTCACAGAAGTGGCTCCTGACTTGAGCGCCTTTATCCGAAAATGGGAGGGCTGACTCAGGAAAACGAATGGCAATCCATGCGCCAAGCGTCGCAATACCCCCTCTTCCCGCCGACTTTGCCAGCATCAAGCGCCAGGCTCCAGCAATCGCAGCAGATACCCGAGGCCAAGCTCGCCCCTGTCCTTGAGCAGGACACCGCCACCATGGGCCTGCACCCCGGGGGCCCCAGGCGCCAGCCAGGCGAGCGGATGGCACCTGACCGTCAGCCCTGCGGGTAGGCGCCGCTCACCGCCCGCCCCGGCCCCTTCCATGAAGAGCGCCACCTCCTGCCCCCCGACTTCGTCCTCATGGAGGATGGCCACCGCCACCCGCTCGTCCTCGAGCCAGGGGGCCAGCGCCTCCTTGAGGTCGTCCGGCAGGCACGGCGGGCGATCCAGCCGCCAATGATCCAGTTCAGCGGGTTGGCGCGCCGACCCGGGCCGCCGCCCGCAATGGTGCATGCCGAGCTTGGCCATCACCCGGCCGGAAGCCAGGTTGCCCGGCATGTGGCGGGCGGTCAGAGCGGGCAGACGCAGTTGCTCGAAGGCAAAGGCCCTGACCAGCAGTGCCGCCCGGGTGGCCAGCCCGCGGTTTTGCCAAGGGACCCCCACCCACCAGGCCAGCTCGCCGTGCCAGTGCAGGGAGATGACCCCGAGCAGGGGGGCCGGCTCATCACCCATGGGCAATGTCAGGGCCCAGGTCCGCCCCAGCCCGAGGGCGGCCTTGCGCCCGCTCATGGCGAGCCAGTCGCGGGCCGCCTCCGCTGGATAGGGGTGAGGAATATTGAGGGTGTAGCGGGCGAGCGCCTCATCCGAGCAGTAGCGCAGGACGGCTGGCTCGTCGGCGGCTTGCAGTGGCCGCAGCACCAGGGCCGGAGAGGCCGCGCCCCCGGGTTCACGCAGCAGGGGGGTGGTCAGGCGCCGGGCCAGCAGGCGTTGCAGCGCGGCGGCCAGATCCCCATCGGCGCCGAGGAGCATATCCGCCCCATTGGGCCCCAGGGTGAGCAGGCCGCTCTCCTTGGCCAGGGTCAGGAGGACGCTGGAGGCAGAAACCAGGATCTGGCGACTCGGGTCCGCCGTCATGAGGGGTGACTCACCCTCCCCCAACCAGGCGGCGAGCAAGCCGCTGGCCGAGAGGGTGCCGTCAGGCGGGCAGCGGGCCCAGGGCGCAGGGGTCACTGCCACTTGCTCGCAGCGCCTGCCGCGCAGCAACTGCCAGCGGTTGCCCTGCCCCTGCCACGCCTGCAACGCCCCCTGCCAGCGAGGCCGCCAGAGCGCCTCTTCTATCAACAGTTCCATCCTTCCCCCTGCGACCGCCGAACGGCGCAGCATAACCGGCTGCTAATGGTTTGTTAACCCATATCTTTAGCATGGTTAAACGGCATACCCCATGAAAAAATGCCATATGGCCAGCTTGATGGCGGTCACATTAATGCCCCCCTTCCCTTCCTATCATGCCCCCATCTCGCAGCGGCCAGCGCCGCTCGTGAATGACAACGCATAACAAGAGAACACACTATGCAGCAAACCACTCCCCTCAAAACGGTGTTAGTCAGTACCCTGGCGACCGCCCTGCTGATCTTCGTGGCCCAGTACCTCATCGGGAAACAGGAGATCAGGATAGGCATCGCCATCATCCCCATACTGCCCATGCTCTTTGCCGTCATCATCGGCATGATAGTCTCCGCCAAGCCCGTCAAGGATCGCATCCCGGGCTGGAAGCGCCTCTTCAGCGAAAAGGAAGAGGGCTTCTGCGGCAAGATGGTGGGCTTCAGCCTGCTGATCCTGGGTACCCAGTACGCGGGCATGATCATCCCCAACCTCAAGATGATCCTGAGCGTCGGCGTGCCGCTCTTCCTGCAGGAGATAGGCAACCTGCTGCCCATCCTCATCGCCATTCCGCTGGCGGTGAAATTCGGCTTCGGCCGTCGCGCCATCGGGGCCTGCTCCTCCATCAGCCGTGAGCCCTCCGTCGCAGTGATTCAGGGCAAGTTCGGCACCGGCTCTCAGGAGTACATAGGCGTGCTCGCCATCTACCTGTGCGGCTCCGTCATCGGCACCCTCTGGTTCAGCGTGCTGGGCAGTATCGCCCCGCTCACTGGTCTGCACCCGCTGGCCCTGGCCGCCGGCTCCGGCGTGGGCTCAGGCTCCATGCTGAGTGCCGCCTCCGGCGCGCTGATCAACGGCCTCGACGAGGCCCTGGCCCAGCAGGTGCTGAGCATAGCCGCCGCCTCGAACCTGCTCTCGTCGGCCCTGGGCGCCCTCTCCCTCACCTACCTGGGGTTGCCCCTTGCCGAAAAGATCTATGCCCTGACTGACAAAGGAGAGAAAGCATGAAGAGCATCGTGATGGATATGCGGTTCGTCTTTCTGGCGATCCTGCTGGCCATGTTTACCCAGACCCTGACCACGGGCACCCCGCTCTGGCTGATGGGTGACAGCTTCATCGCCATGTCCCTGGTGGTGTTCGCCTCCCTGGTGGCCAAGCGCTATCTGCCCTCTTCGCTGCCGGCCTTTGCCTATGCCACCATCATCGGCATCCTCATCTGCCTGCCCGAGACGCCGGTGCGCGGCCTCTTCATCGACGCCGTGGCGAAGATCTCGTTCCTCTCCTGCTGCGTGCCGCTGCTGGCCTTCGCCGGCCTCTCCGTCGGCGGTCAGCTCGAGGAGCTCAAGAAGATGTCCTGGAAGGTGATCCTCATCTTCATGATCGTCTCCACCTGCTGCTTCTTCGGCGCCTCGCTGGTTGCCCAACTCGGCTTCTCCATTCAAGGGATCATCTGATGAACCACTACCATATCGAACCTGACCTGCTTGCCCTGCGCGATTTCAGCCACGAGGTACGCCACCACCTGCACCGCATCCCGGAGTACTCCGGGGCCGAGTTCAAGACCTCAGCCTACTGCCGGGGCTTGATGGAGGAGTTTGGCTACAAGCTCACCGAGTATCCTGGCTTTACCGGTTTTCACGGGGATCTGGTCGTTGATCCCACACTGCCCACCATCGCCTTCCGTGCCGACATGGATGGTCTGGAGATGCACGACATGAGCGAGGTGGCGTTCAAGTCCACCCACGAGGGCATGGCCCACAACTGCGGCCACGACTCCCACATGGCGATCGCCCTGACCACCGCCAAATTCCTGGCAGGGCACCAGGATCGGCTGCGCTACAACGTTCGCGTCATCTTCCAGATGGCGGAGGAGGACATGCGGGTGCCGGGGGCAGATAAGATGGTGGAGCTCGGCTGCATGAAGGGGGTGGACGAGATCTACGCCCTCCACAACGACGGCGCCATGGAGACGGGCACCATCAAGTTCAATCAGGGGGTCATGTCCTCCTGGGGCTCGGCCTGGACCCTGGATGTGCACGGCATCTCAGCCCACGGCTCCACCCCCCACAAGGGGCTGGATGCCATCCGCGAGGCGGTGCGCATCATAGAGGACATGGACTACATAGTCGCCAAGCGCACCAGCCCGTTCAGCCCCGCAGTGTTTGGCTGCGGCATGATCAACGGCGGCACCATCCCCAATGCGGTGGCCGATCACGTGCAGGCCCGCGGCACCATACGTGCCATGGACGCCGAGACCGACCAGATCCTGAAAAACAGCTTCAGGGACATGGTCGCCCAGAGCGAGCTGCGCGGCTTCAAGACCACCATGGTCCATGCCGGCTACCCGGCGGTGGAGAACCATGGCGAGGCCTGCGAGCGCCTGCTGCAGGCCGCCGCCGACGTGCTGCCGGCCGAGGGCATCAACCCCCGGGGCCAGCCCATGACAGGCAGCGAGGACTTCAGCTACATGATCAACGCCACCCCGGGTCGCAAGGGGGCCATGTTCTTCCTCGGCAGCGGCTGCCAGGCCAAGGGGATCTGTAACTACCTGCACGCCAATCCCTACTACCTGGACGATGACTGCCTGCTGATCGGTGCCCAGATCTTTGTCAATCTGGCGACCAGGGCAGCCTGAGGGGCAACAGGGGCTCTGCAACTACCTGCATGGGAACCCCTACTATCTGGACGATGACTGCCTGCTGATCGGCGCCCAGATCTTTGTCAATCTGGCGACAGGGCAGCCTGAGGGGCAACAGGGGCTCTGCAACTACCTGCATGGGAACCCCTACTACCTGGACGATGACTGCCTGCTGATCGGTGCCCAGATCTTTGTCAATCTGGCGACCAGGGCAGCCTGAGGGGCAACAGGGGCTCTGCAACTACCTGCATGGGAACCCCTACTACCTGGACGATGACTGCCTGCTGATCGGCGCCCAGATCTTTGTCAATCTGGCGACCAGACGCGATTAATCCCGCATACCGATAAACAAAAGAGAGGCCAATGGCCTCTCTTTTTTTGTCTCTGCCATTTCGCGCAGCATCGCAGCCCCGGCTATTTGTCTCTGCCATTCAGGGCCGCAGCACAGATCCGGCGCTACAACCAGGGCAGGGTCGCCGCACTGGCGGGGGTCGACTGGTTGAGCAGCGCCAGCTGCACCGTCTCCCGGCTCACGTGGGGGGCATAGAGGTGGATGAAGTCATACATGTAGTCCCGCAGGTGGGCGTGCCTGCGCAGGCAGACATGGGCCACGCTCGAGGCAATCAAGTGATCTATGTTGAGGCAGACCAGGCTCTCCCTGTCCCCCTCGTCGAACGCCGAGGTGGCGATCACCCCCACCCCCATACCGAGACGCACATAGTGCTTGATGATGTCGCTGTCGGTGGCGGTCAGCACTATGCGGGGGCTGAGGCCATGACGACCGAACGCCTTGTCCATCTTGGAGCGACCGGTGAAGCCGAACACATAGGTGATGAGGGGATAACGGGCCAGATCCGCCATGGAGAGCGGCTGGCAGTCCAGCAGTGGATGACCGTGGGGCACCACAACACCGCGCCCCCAGCGGTAGCAGGGAATGGTCGCCAGCTCGTCGAACAGGTGCATGGACTCGGTGGCGATGGCCATCTCCACATCCCCGTTTTGCACCATCTGTGCCAGCTGGGCCGGCGCCCCCTGATGCAGCTGGATGCTGACCTCGGGGAAGCGGTGAGAGAAGGCGGTGATCACCGACGGCAGCTTGTAGCGGGCCATTGTATGAGTGGTGGCGATGCGCAGCACCCCGCTGGTGGCCAGCTGATCACCGAGGGAAAGTTGACCAATCTGTTCGACCTGGGCCACCACCCCCTTGGCCAGCTCCATCACCTGCTCCCCCATGGGGGTCAGGCCCACCAGGTTCTTGCCCTTGCGGGTGAACAGCGCCAGCCCCAGCTCGTCTTCCAGCATCTTCATCTGCTTGCTGAGGGTCGGCTGGGAGGTGTAGAGCTTCTCCGCCGTCGCCGAGATGTTGAAGTTGTTCTTCACTATCTCGGTGAAATTCTTGAGCCTGGCGATGTTCATCAGGGCGCCAGCCGCTCTATGTGCCAGCCATCCCCCTCGCGGCTGTAGTAGAAGCGATCGTGCAGGCGATGCTCGCCCCCCTGCCAGAACTCCACCGTCTCGATGACCACCCGGAAACCGCCCCAGAAGCTCGGCAGCGGCACCTCGCCATTGGCAAACTTCTGCTTGAGCTCGAGGAACTTGGCCTCCAGCACACCGCGGGCCGAGATGCGGGTCGACTGCTTGGAGACCCAGGCGGCTATCTGGCTATCCTTGGGGCGGCTGTGGAAGTACTTCATCACCTCGAAGGTGCTCATCTTCTCCACCCGGCCTGTCACGTGTACCTGGCGGTCCAGGGTGTGCCAGGGGAAGAGCAGGCTGATGCGGGGATTGCCTTCCAGCTGATGTGCCTTGCGACTGCCCATGTTGGTGTAGAACACCATGCCCAGGGCATCGTAGTGCTTGAGCAGCACTGTGCGCTGCCAGGGCTGGCCGTCGGCATCCACTGTGCCCACCACCATGGCGGTGGGGTCGGTCAGCTTGGCCTCGCACGCCTGGGCCAGCCACTTCTCGAACAGGGCGAGAGGCTCGGCCGGCAGATCGGCCCGGTGCAGTCCACCCCTGGTGTATTCACGACGCAGATCAGCCACATCCATCATCTTGATTTTCCTTCTCTCTTTCTTTGCCGCCCGTGCGGCTATGGGTGGAGGCATTGTGCGACGAGCACGGCATGGGTACAAGCCTGGGGGCGGCCAAATGCCGACACCAAAAACAGAAAGGGAGGCCTGTGCCTCCCTTTTTCTGCCGGCGGCTTGCCGCCTGCCTATGGTTTGCCGTCAACCGGCGGGCAATGGGCCAGCATGCGCCGGTTATATTCCGCCGCATAGGCGCTCAGCCTGGCGTGGGCCTCCTTCTGATCCGGCTTGATGACATCGCCGAGCCCCTCCAGATAGCGCACGCCACAGCGAGCCTTGGCAGCCACCTGTTGCTCCGCCGCTATGCCGGGTGCCACCTCGCCACGGCCGGCCCGTACTATCAGCCGGTAATCCTGCTGGGCCAGGCTGTCACTGACTGCCTGATCCAGGGTGTCGGCATCGGCCTGACAGCCGCCGAGCAGGGTGAGCAGCAGCACGCCGGCCAGCCTCATGCCCGCCTCCGTTGCCAGCCCAGCAGCGCCAGGGCCAGGGTCCAGAAGCCGAGGGAGCCACCGCCACCACCGCCGCCCTCATCCCCACGCTGGGTCACCGACAGCTTGAGCGGGCTGATGGCGAAGAAGAGGTTGTCACTGCAGGCCACCTTCAGCCTGGCGGTGCCGTCGTTGCCGGCGGGTATGGTGACGCTGGCCGAGCCCGAGTTGGGCTGGCCACTGGCGAGCAGGGTCCAGCTCACCCCCTCGTCCCGGGTCAGGGAGAGATCCACCTTGCTGCAATTGATGGGGGCCGCGTTGGTGCCGGCCACATCCCAGCCTATGGTCTGGTTGGCGCCGGCTCCCAGCGGGGTCACCAGCGGGCTGGTCAGGCGGAAGGCGCTGCCGGTGTTGACCACCTGGATCTTCATGTCGTCACTGGCGACACCGCCCTTGCCGTCCCGCGCCGTGAGGCGGAAGTTGAGAGCCCGGTTGGTGGCAGGCCAGGCCTCCCCCTTCGCCAGGGTGTTGGAGAGCAAAGAGGGCAGGCTTGGCAGGGTGCGCTCCGGCAACGCGGTCGGCGCCACGAAGCGAAACAGCGGGCGACTGCCGTCGTCCACCATGCTGGCGACGCTGAAGGACTCGGTGCCGAGATCGATCTGCTCCCAGGTGTAACTCAGGGGATCCTGATCCAGATCCGCCCCGGCGCCCTTGAGCACGAAGGGGGTGTTGGCCGGGATCACATAGTCGTTGCCGGCGGCGACCTGGGGCGCGTTGTTGGTCAGGCTCTGGGAGCTGCCACAGCTCGCGACCGTGGCCATGTGGACCCGCATCTGTTCGATGGACTTGCTGTGGAAGTAGGGCAGGCTGTTGGCCTGCAGGTTCTCTTCCCCGCAGATCCCCGCATAGGCCATGATGGAGCTGCCACTGCCGGGCTCCCAGGCCTGGCTGGCCTCCCGGTTGCCGCCGCCACAGCTGCCGGTGGTGCCGTTGAAGGTGTGGTCGGCGCCGAACTGGTGGCCAATCTCGTGGGCCACATAGTCGATGAAGAAGGCATCCCCCACGGGATTGGGGGAGCCCGTCATGCCCGCCGACTTCTCAGCGGTGCAGAGCACTCCCAGCCCCGCCAGACCGCCGCCCCCGGTGTTGACCACGTGACCAATGTCGAAGGCGCCGAGCTTGGTGCCAGCCTGGGTCTGTGCATTCTGCTGCACTGTGACGTTGGCATCGATGTCGCCGTCATCGTTGTTGAAAGGATCGGTGGCGGTGTCGGTGAAGATGATGGTGTCGTTGCCGCTGGCGAGCTGGAACTCGGCGGCGACGTCACGCTGGTACACCTCGTTGACCCGGTTGAGCAGGGTGGCGATGGCGCCGAGACCGGCCTCGACGGTGCCACCGTGATACTGGGTGTACTCCCCCGCCGCCGAGATGGCGATGACGTAGCGCTTGCGCTCGTTGCCATCCACCAGCACCTGACGGGCCAGGGTCTTGGCCTGGGAGCCGATGACCTTGTCCGCCTCTTCCTCCAGCCGGCTGTGGGCATCCTGCTGGTAATAGATGGCGTAGCCTTCACCGTTTCTGAGCGGATCCACGAACACCATGCGGCCCTGGTGGCTGAACATGGCGTGGAAACCCTGGGGACCGAGATCGAAGCGCCCCGTCTCCACCGGGTTGGACTCGTCATATCCCTTGAATGCCAGAATGCCGGGATACCTGGCGGCGAGATCCGATGGCAGCAGATCATAGGGCTGCAGGTTGAAGGTCACCTCCTTGCCATCCGGCAACGGCAGGGTCAGCCGAGGATCCCCTCCCTGCAAACCGGCGAAGTAATCGGCCGGCACAGTGGCAATGCGATATTGGCTGGCCCGCACCTCATAGCCATCGGCAGCGGTGGCCCGTGCCGCCACCGTATTCCACTCACTGGCGGCCAGGCCGCTGGCGTTCATCAGACCGGCCACCAGCAACGCCAGCGGAGAGTATTTCATCAACTGCATCTTTATTATCCCTTTTTCCATGCGTTCGCCTGAACTGCCTCAGCATCATTTTCCTGCCCGGGTGAGAAGTCCAGTCCCATCCTCTGTACATTCCCCGAATGGGGACGGTTGCACCAATGCAGTCTAGCCCCTATCATGGCGCGGATTTGTCCGTTTCAGAACCCTCCTGTGTCACGGGCCGGTTCATCCTTTTTTGGCCAAGGTTAATCTCATGCTCAAATCCCCACTGTTGCCCCGTTTCGGGGATCTGGTCGTTGCCATTGTTGACGATGTACTCGGTCAGGGCCTCACCCTCGACCGCGCTTATGCCCGTCGCTTCTCCGGCATCGAACTCAAACCGCAAGAACAGGCAAGGATTGCCCTGGTCACCGGCGACCTGCTGCGTCGTCTCAGCCTCTATTGCTTCCTGACCGGCATCCAGGTCCGTCAGGCCGAAAAGAATGTCTGGCCGCTGCTGCACAGCTGGCACGCCTTCCACAAGATTGCCCAGCCCAACAACCCGACCCTGGATCGCTTCAATGAAGAGGCATTCCGCCGCCGTCTGACCGAGGCGAAGAAGAACCCGGTGCTGATGGATGGTTGCCCTGCCTGGCTGGAAAAGCTGGGCAACGAGCAGCTCGGTGAGGCCTGGCCTGCCGAGCGTGCCGCCCTGGCCTGGATGCCCAAGCGCTACCTGCGGGTCAACACCCTCAAGTGCACCCGGGAAGAGCTGCAGGCCATTCTGGCCAAAGAGCATGTCACCACCATTCCGGTTGATGGTGTTGAGACCGCCCTGCAGGTCACCTCGGACGCCGCCCTGTTCCGCACCAAGGCCTTTGCCGATGGCTGCTTCGAACAGCAGGACGCTGGCTCCCAACTGGTTGCTGCGGCTCTGGAGGTCACCCCGGGCATGCGGGTCATCGACGCCTGCGCCGGTGCCGGTGGCAAGACACTGCACATCGCCGCCATGATGGAAGGCAAGGGCCGCCTGCTGGCGATGGACGTGGAAGAGTGGAAGCTGGAGAACCTCAAGCAGCGCGCCCGCCGCGCCGGTGCCCACAACGTGGAGACCCGGGTCATCACCAGCAGCAAGACTGTCAAGCGCCTCAAGGAGAGCGCCGATCGCGTGCTGCTGGATGTGCCCTGCTCGGGCCTTGGCGTGCTCAAGCGCAATCCGGATGCCAAGTGGCGTGACACCGCCGAGCGCCTGCCGGTACTGGTCGCCCTGCAAGAAGAGATACTGCAACGCTACAGCCAGATGGTGAAGGTGGGCGGCCTGCTGGTCTATGCAACCTGCTCCATCCTGCCCCAGGAGAACCGCCAGCAGGTGGACAAGTTCCTGGCTGCCAACGAGAACTATCGCCTGCGGGATGACCACACCGTCAGCCCCTCCGAGACCGGCTTCGACGGTTTCTACATGGCGCGGATCGAACGCATCGCCTAAGGCCCTGCGCACGCATAAAAAAGGGGAGCCAATGGCTCCCCTTTTTGCATGATGCGGATGCGACCTTATTCGGCGGCGGCATCATCCTGCTTGTGCTTGGCGGCAGCTTCCTTGATCAAGGTCTGCAGCTCGCCAGCCTGGAACATCTCGATCATGATGTCGCAACCACCGACCAGCTCACCTTCCACCCAGAGTTGCGGGAAGGTCGGCCAGTTGGCAAATTTCGGCAGCTCGGCACGGATGTCCGGGTTTTGCAGGATGTCGACGTAAGCAAAGGGCTCGCCACAGGACATCAGGGCCTGGGAGGCCTGGGCAGAGAAACCGCAGCTGGGTAGCTTGGGGGATCCCTTCATGTACAGGATGATGGGATTCTCAGCCAGCTGCTGTTTGATCTTTTCAATAGTTTCCATAAATGCCTCACTAGAGCGATTTCGGCGGCCATTCTACTGCAAACCGGGCAGACCACAAACTGGCAAACCGTCCCGAATGCAAGAAGTGATGAATCAATACGCCGCAGCTTGATCCGGATCATGGCGAGAATCAAGAGTTGTTCGCCCATCTTTGATGCTGCTACAATCGACGGGCTTTGGGCCGTCTGGCCCCATCATTTCAAGAACAATTCTTTTCAACATAGAAAAGAGTACGCAATGTCTTGCAACCGTCGCCTTCGCACGGCCCAGCCAATGGAGAGTAGAAAATGGCTTTCGAACTTCCCGCTCTGCCCTATGCAATCAATGCTCTGGAACCGCACATCTCCCAGGAAACCCTGGAATATCACCACGGCAAGCACCACAACACCTACGTGGTCAACCTGAACAACCTGGTGCCGGGTACCGAGTTTGAAGGCAAGTCTCTGGAAGAGATCATCAAGACCTCCACTGGCGGTGTCTTCAACAACGCCGCCCAGATCTGGAACCACACCTTCTACTGGCACTGCCTCTCCCCGAACGGCGGTGGCGAACCCACCGGCGCCCTGGCCGATGCCATCAACAAGGCGTTCGGCTCCTTCGCCGAGTTCAAGGATGCGTTCACCAAGTCTGCCATCGGCAACTTCGGCTCCAGCTGGACCTGGTTGGTAAAGAAAGCCGACGGCTCCCTGGCCATCGTCAACACCTCCAACGCCGGCTGCCCGCTGACCGAAGCCGGGACCACCCCGCTGCTGACCGTCGACCTGTGGGAGCACGCCTACTACATCGATTTCCGCAACCTGCGTCCGAAGTACATGGAAACCTTCTGGGCCCTGGTCAACTGGGAATTCGTGGCCAAGAACCTGGCTGCCTGATAGCCTCTTTCTTGCCAAAACGCCCCGCACTGCGGGGCGTTTTTTATGGCGAACAAGCAACGAAAAAGGCGCCATGGGCGCCTTTTTGATAACCATGGGTCGTTACTGGTCTATCTCGTCCAGATACTCGTCCAGGTTGCTGTCATCCTCCTGCTGGCCCTGCTGCTTGAGCTCAGGCTGGCGACCCGTCACCTTGCCGTCGTTGTACTGCAGGTAGAAGTCCTTGGTCAGGGCATAAGGATCGAGCGCATTGTCGATGATCCGCTCCTGATCGATGAGCTTGGAGCGGGTGCCCAGACCATCCAGCGCCCAGTGCACGAACTTCATCGGGAAGGTCAGCAGGGCATAGGGGAAGTAGATGGTATCAATGGTATCCCCCACCAGTTCGCGGGTGGTGGTCGGGCCGTAGACGGGCACCATGATGTAGGCGCCATCCCCGATGTCCGCCTTGCCGAGCACGGTATCCATCTCCAGCATGTTGCGCTCGAGGCCGGCATGCTTGGCCACGTCGAAGATCCCCAGCAGACCTATGGTGGTGTTGAGGGTGAAGCGGCCCAGGTTGGTCCCCGCCCCCTTCAGATCGCCGACCAGCAGGTGGTTGATCATGCTGCTCGGCTCGTCGAAGTTCTCCACCAGGTTGTCGATGCCGTCCTTCATCCCCTGCGGCACATAGCGGGCATAGCCATGGACCACGGGGCGAGCCACATAGGGTTCCAGCACGTCGTAGTTGATGGCCCACATGGCCCGGTTCGCCCCCTGGAAGGGGTCACGGGGATCGCTGGCCGTGCTGGACGCCCCGGGGCGGCTGGGGGTTTCGTTGAGATCCAGGCTCTCTGGGCCCGGCTTGGGAGGGCCACCCGCACAGCCCCCCAACAGCAGTGCCACTGCCAATGCTCCTGAACGCAGATACATATGAAAGTCCTAAGCTTTTTTGGGAATCTTTATGGATTATAGGTAGGCCCGCCCCATCCCGGGGTCGGGCCAAGAGGGTATTAGAGTGCGTGATCGATGCGGATGTCAATCGGCGCTGTAGGGATGCTGGTGGTCGGCACTGTGACCGAGACCCCCTCGAAGGCGCCTTCCTTGTTCATGACGTTGCCGCCCCGGGAGAGGCGAGCCTTGAACTGCAGCTCGGGATAGGCCGCCAGCTTGCTCCCCTCCATCATGGCATCCCCATCCCCCAGTGACAGGGTGAGGGGCAACTGCGGACCCGGGATGCGCTTGACCGCGATGGGCATGGGCGGACCATTGGGGATCACCGCAAAGACGAACAGGTGGGCATCCTCCGGCAGCTGGATGCCAGGTGCCAGGGTGATGTGCAGGGGATACTCTCCCTCCTTCACCGCCACTATCTGGGCACTGCCCTGCCCGGCCTGAGCGGCGGGTGCGGCTGTCACGGCGATGCCGCGCTGACGCAGTTGCTGCTCGGCATACTCGATGGAGCGCTCCACCATGGCGTGGCGGGTCGATCCCTTCTCCAGCAGCGGCAACATGGCTCGCCAGCGCACCAGCGCTGTCTGGAAGTCCTCTTTCTGCAGCGCCATGAAGGCATGGACCGAGCGCGCCTCTATGTTGGCCGGATCCTGGGCGATGGCCGCCTGCAGCAGCTGATCCGCCCGGGCCTCCTCCCCCGTCATCATCAGGGCCTGGGCATAGGGTACCGCCACCATGGCCTTCTGCGGCGCCAGGGAGTAGGCCCGCTCCAGCGCCTCGCGGGCCATCTCGGGGTCATTGCCATCCAGGGTCAGACGCCCCAGCAGCAGCCAGCCACGGTAGTCGTTCGGTTCTTCTTTCAGCCGGGTGCGCAGCCCCAGGGTGAAGTCCAGCAGATCCTGTTCGGTGACCTCGCTATCCCGCTCCACCAGGATGCGGTTGCTCAGCTCCCCCAGCCGGCTGCTGGCATCCTGCCAGCGGCTCACCTCCTGCCAGGCCCCCAGCTGGTAGTAGAGCCCCAGGCTCACCACCACCAGCACCAGCACACCCGGGATCCAGATCAGGCTCTTGCCGCTGCGGGCGCTCTGCTCCACGTCGGGGATGTCGTCCAGCAGGCTGCGTTGCAGCTCCACCAGGGACTCGGACTCCTCGGCCAGTATTCCCTGCTCACGCTCCTCGCCTATCTCCAGCAGACGCTGGCGATAGAGCTGCTTGTTGAGGGCCGAACGGCTGATGCTCTGGCGACCCTCGCCGCGCCACAGCGGCAGGATCAGCGCCAGGCTCGCCAGCACCAGCAGGGCCGCGATCACTATCCAAAATGCGGTCATTGTTTCTCTTCCTCTTTGAGCAGCTCGGCCAGACGGCGCCGCTCTTCTTCGCTCAGGGCGTTATTCATTCGTTTTGTCGCCGCCGGGGCACGGCGGCTGCGCACCACCACAGTGGCGGCACCGATGACGATGACCAGCAGGGGGCCAAGCCAGAGGATCAGGGTGGAGGCCATCAGGGGCGGATCATAGAGGATGAAGTTGCCGTAACGGGCCACCATGTAATCCACTACCTCCTCCTTGTTTTTACCGTCCCGCACCATCTGGTAGGTCTTGTCCCTCAGATCCTTGGCGAGCCCCGCATTGGAGTCGGCGATGTCCTGGTTCTGACACTTGGGGCAGCGCAGCTCCTTGGTCAGCTCGCGGAAGGTCTGCTCCTGGGCATCGCTGTCGAAGGTGTAGACGTCGATGGCGGCACTGGCCTGGCCGGCGCCCAGCAGGCCCCCCAGCAGCAACAGGGATGCAATAAGCGTTTTCATCAAAGCGGCCCTCACTTCATGGCATCGAAGATGGGTTTGAGGGTCGAGGCCCAGACCTCGGGATTGACGTCCCCCACGTGGCGATAACGGATGATGCCCTGGCTGTCGATGAAGAAGGTCTCGGGGGCGCCGTAGACCCCCAGATCCAGCCCCAGCATGCCATCCGGATCATAGAGGTTGACCTCATAGGGATTGCCGAGCTCAGCCAGCCACTTGATGGCCTTGTCCCGCTCATCCTTGTAGTTCATGCCGACGATGGGAATACCCTGCCCCGCCAGCTGCTTGAGGTAGGTGTGCTCCCCATAGCAGGTCGGGCACCAGGTGGCCCAGACGTTGAGCAGCATGGGGCGCCCCTTGAAGATGCTCCTGTCATGCTGCTTGTCGAGGTCGTAGATGTCCTGCAGGGTGAACACGGGCACCTCCTTGTCCACCATCACGGATTCCAGCTTGGTGGGGTCCGAGTAGAGCCCCTTGAACAGGAACACGGCCCCCATCAGGAAGATGATGAAGGGCAGCAGAAACAGCCAGGTCTTCTTGCTCATGCCTTGGTCTCCTCGTCACGACGGCCGAACCGGTAGCGCTTGTCCAGCATGGCCAGCACACCGCCGATGGCCATGAAGACGCCGCCGAACCAGATCCAGCGCACGAAGGGCTTGTAGTAGATACGCACCGCCCAGGCGCCGTTGTCGAGCTGCTCGCCCAGCGCCGCATAGAGATCCCGGGTGAAGCCGGCGTCGATGGCGGCTTCGGTCATCGGCATGCGACTGACCTTGTACATCCGCTTCTCGGGCTTGAGCAGGGCCACCTGCTTGCCGTTCCTGTGCACCTCCAGCACCCCCTTGAAGCCGTCGTAGTTGGGGCCGTTCTTTTCGCTGATACCGGTGAACACGAATTCGTAGTCGGCGAACTGCACCCTGTCACCGGCCTGCATGCGCAGGTCCTTCTCGATGCTGTAGTTCTGGGTGCAGGCGATGCCTATGATGCTGACCGCCAGCCCCACGTGGCCCAGGATCATGGCCCAGTGGCTGTTGCCGAGTTTGCGCACCCCGGTGGCAAAACCGTGTTTGTGGGTGGCGCGCACCCAGGTCTCCTGGATGCTGGTGATGATGATCCAGGTACCCAGGCCTATGCCGAGCGCGGCCCAGGGCTTGAACTCACCGGCGAAGAGCTGCGGCAGCAGCAGGGCGGCAGCCAGACTCAGCCCCAGGGCCAGCACTACCTTGCCCTTGAGCTCACCGAGCTCCTGACGGCGCCAGCGAAACAGCGGCCCGACCCCCAGCAGCAGGGCGAACGGGATGATCAGCCAGCTGTAGATATGGTTGAAGAAGGGGGTACCGATGGAGATGCTGCCAAGCCCCAGCTCCTTGTGCACCAGGGGCAAGAGGGTGCCGAGCAGCACTGTCAACAGGCCCGCCACCAGCAGTATGTTGTTGCCAAGCAGCAGGGTCTCGCGGCTCCACAGCTCGTGTTTGCCGTGGCTCTTCACCTGGGAGCCCTTGAAGGCGAACAGCAGCAAGGAGCTGCCTATCACCGCCAGCAGGAAGCCCAGAATGAAGAGGCCGCGGGTCGGGTCGGAGGCAAAGGCGTGGACGGACACCAGCACGCCGGAGCGCACCAGGAAGGTACCCAGCAGACTCAGGGAGAAGGCCGAGAGCGCCAGCAGCACAGTCCAGGCCTTGAAGGTGGCGCGCTTCTCGCTCACCGCCAGCGAATGCAGCAGGGCAGTGCCCGCCAGCCAGGGCATGAAGGAGGCGTTTTCCACCGGATCCCAGAACCACCAGCCGCCCCAGCCGAGCTCGTAATAGGCCCACCAGGAGCCGAGCACTATGCCAAGGGTCAGGAAGACCCAGGCTGCCATGGTCCAGGGGCGGGACCAGCGCGCCCAGGTGGCATCGAGCCTGCCTGTCATCAGGGAGGCGATGGCAAAAGCGAAGGCCACCGAGAAGCCCACGTAGCCCATGTAGAGCATGGGCGGGTGGAAGATGAGACCAGGATCCTGCAGCAGGGGGTTGAGGTCGCGCCCATCCACCGGGAAGTACGGCAGGGTGCGGGTGAAGGGATCCGAGGTGAACAGCACGAAGGCGGTAAAGCCCACCGAGATGAGCCCGAGCACCCCCAGCACCCGCGCCACCGCATCCAGCGGCAGCCGGCGGCTGAACAGGGCCACGGCCGCGGTCCAGCCCCCCAGGGTCAGCACCCAGAGCAGCAGGGAACCCTCGTGAGCCCCCCACACCGCCGAGATGCGGTACTGCAGCGGCAGCAGGCTGTTGGAGTTGGTGGCCACGTACTGCACGGTGAAGTCGTTGTCGACGAAGGCCCAGGTCAGGCAGAGGAAGGAGAGCAACAGCAGCAGGAACTGGCTGTAGGCGAGCGGACGGGCCGCCGACATCATGCCGAGGCGCCCCAATTTGGCGCCGATCAGCGGATAGCTCCCCAGCAGCAGGGCGGTGGCAAAGGCCAGGATCAGTGAAAACTGCCCTAATTCCGGGATCATTTCAGAGTTCCTTCAGGTTGAGTTACAGCACACACCTGTGCGCGGGTGAGAAACGATGAAAACGGTGAGCGGGTAGCCAGACTCATTGTTTGGCTCCTTTCAACTGCGCCTCGGTATATTCGGGCTTGAAGTGCATGCCATTGGTGGCGTCCGCCACCTCCGGCGGCATGTAGTTCTCGTCGTGCTTGGCCAGCACCTCGAAGGCGGCGACTGTGGTCGCGTCCTTGAGGGTGCCCTGGGCGACTATGCCCTGCCCTTCCCGGAACAGGTCCGGCAGTATGCCGTCAAATTCCACCGTCACCAGATGGCCGCCGTTGTCCACCAGCTTGAAGGCCACCTTGAGGCTCTGGGGATCCCGCTGCACCGAGCCCGGCACCACCAGGCCGCCGATGCGCAGGCGCTGACCCTCTTCCGGCTTGACCTTCTCCGGCCCCTTGCCCTCCACCAGCTCGCTCGGGGTATAGAAGAGATCGATGTTCTGGCTGAGGGCATAGAGCACCAGGCCAGTCACGCTGGCGAGGCCCAGGCTGATGGCCAGAATGATGGTGAGGCGTTTCTTGCGTCTCGGGGTCATAGGGTGTTCTCCATCTGCTGGGCCGCCTTGCGACGGGCCTCGCGGGCCTGCTTGTTGCGCAATTCGCCGAGCAGGCTGCGGGTTTTCAACCGGGTGGAAATGACGATGCCGACCAGGCAGAGCGCGGTCAGACCGAAGGAGAGCCAGACGTAGAAGGCGTAACCGCCCATGGCCATGAAGTCGCTGAATGAGGCAAAGTGCATGCTTACTTCTCCTGTCTGGCGATGTCGGCAACCCAGGGGCGGTGCCACTCCCGCATCAGCAGCTCGTTGCGGAACCGCATCAGGGTCAGGGCCCCGAGGAAGGTCGCAAACGCCAGTATCATGATGAGCAGCGGCCACAGCATCTCGGGGGAGATGGAGGGCTTGTCAAACTTGGTGATGGAGGCGCCCTGGTGCAGGGTGTTCCACCACTCCACCGAGTAGTGAATGATGGGCAGGTTGATCACCCCCACCAGCGCCAGTATGCCGGCGGCGCGCCCCGCCACCACCTTGTCGCTGAAGGCGTTGTAGAGGGCGATGACCCCAAGATAGAGGAACAGCAGGATAAGCTCGGAGGTGAGGCGCGCGTCCCACACCCACCAGGTGCCCCACATGGGCTTGCCCCAGGCGGCGCCGGTGAAGAGGGCGATGAAGGTGAAGACGGCGCCCACCGGGGCTATGGCCGCCACCGTCATGTCCGCCATGCGCAGTTGCCACACCAGGCCGATGAAGGCCGCCACCGCCATGGTGGAGTAGGCCCCCATGGAGAGGATGGCGGCAGGCACATGAATGTAGATGATCCTGAAAGAGTCGCCCTGCTGATAATCGGCGGGGGCAAAGGCCAGCCCCCAGACGGTGCCTATGATGAAGGCGAGCAGGCTTGTCACGACAAACCAGGGCAGCAGGGTGCCGGCCAGCCCATAGGCGCGCTCGGGTTTGGCATAAGGGTGCAACCATTTCCACATAGCTCACAGAACCTTTCAGTTATTAATTTTTAAGTGGCGAGGCCTACCATACCCACCGGCGGGAAACATCATATCCCCCCAAAGCAATAAGCAGCCATCCCCTTGATCTATCTCAATTATATTTTTCACAAAACAGCCTCAAAGGAGGCTTTTTTATAATTAATCAGTTGACGCTGACCCGCAGTGCCGCCGAGATGGCCAGGGGCGTCAGGGTCAGGGCCCCCACCAGCATGGCCCCCAGGATCGCGAGCTGCCCCCCGTAGGGCAACCCCATGCTGGCCGCATCTATGGCGGAGGTGGCGAAGATCAATACCGGGATATAGAGCGGCAGCAGCAGCAGGCTGAGCAGCACGCCCCCCTTGCGCAGGCCCGCCGTCAGCGCCACCCCGACGGCCCCGAGCAGGCTCAGCACCGGAGTACCCAGGGCCAGGGTGGCCACCACGGCCAGATAGCTCTTCATGTCCAGGGAGAGCAGGATGGCGAGCAGCGGGGAGACCAGCAGCAGCGGCAGACCGGTCAGCAACCAGTGAGCGATCACTTTCGCCAGCGCCAGCAGCCCGAGGGGATGAGGCATCAGCATCATCTGCTCCAGGGCGCCGTCGCTGAAGTCATCGCGAAACAGCCGCTCCAGGGAGAGCATGGCCGCCAGCAGGGCCGCCACCCAGATGATGCCGGGGGCGATGCGGGCCAGCAGCTGGGGCTCGGGCCCGATGCCGAGGGGAAAGAGGGTGATGACGATGAGGAAGAACCAGAGCGGGTTGAAGATGTCGGCGCGCTGGCGCAGGGCCATCAGCAACTCGCGGTGAATAAGATGTATGACGGCGCGCAGCATGGCTACTCCTGCAACAACGAGGTCAGCGACAGTGTCTTCAGGCGCCCCTGCATCAGGGTCAGATCCTGATGGGTGGTGAGCACCACCATGCCCCCCCGATCCGCATGGGTCAGGAACAACCGCTCCAGCACCCTGACCCCCTGCTTGTCGATGGCGGTGAAGGGTTCATCGAGGATCCAGAGCGCCGGGCGCTCCGACAGCCAGAGCCTGGCCAGCGCCACCCGCCGCTGCTGCCCTGCCGAGAGCTGGCCCGCAGGATAATCCTCGAAGCCGGCGAGTCCAACCTGGGCCAGCACCTGCCAGAGATCCACGGCAGCCTCGGCCGTGCCGTGCAGCTTCTGGTAGAAGGAGAGGTTCTCGAGGGGGGTCAGGGTCGCCTTGACGCCGGGCTGATGGCCCAGGTAGAGCAGGCTGGCATGGTACTCATCCCGGCAGTGGCGGATGTTCTCCCCGTTCCAGCACACCTCCCCCGCGAAGGGTTGGGAGAGGCCGGTCAGCAGCCGGAGCAGGCTGGTCTTGCCCACCCCGTTGGGGCCTTCAATCTGCATCAGATCGCCCGAGCGCACCGCGAAGGAGAGATGTTCAAACAGGGTGCGATCTTCACGCACGCAGCTCAGATTGTTGGCTTGAAGCAGCATGAGGGTGTAATCGTTGAAAATGAGGCGGCCTGCATCTTAACACAGGATCCGGAGGCGTCTTTTCAAAGATGCCAATAATCAACAGGATTTGTGGGGGAGATCGCGCACGGACAGGAGAATATGTGGCAAGGGGAAACTGGAGTGACCGGGCACGAGCAGAGGAAGGGGGGGCAGGGGAAAAGTGGGGAGATCGCGCATGGACAGGGGAAGATGTGGCAGGGAAAAGAGGGGCGGCCTGAGCCTCCCCTCTCGGTCAGGAGCAGGGGTTAGCTGCGACCCTTGCGCAGGGAGATCAGCAACTCGGCTTCGGCCTGGGGCAACTCGCACTCGCTCATCACCTCGTCGAGATCGGCGCCGAGCTCCACCATTTTGGCGGCGCGACTGTAGAGGCGGCGCTCCGGATCCTGCAGGGTCAACTCCTGCTGGCTATCCTGGATCTTCTGCATGGCCCCTTCGGCGGATTGCAGGCGCTGACCCATGCCGATGGCACCGGTATGCAGCTCCATCATCTGCTTGCGCAGACTCTCGAGCTGCCCCTGCAGCGTCTCCATCCTGGCCTCGGACTCTCGCTGACGGCGGCGGTGACCCAATAGACCGTAGAGGGCCAGCACCAGTGCCAACAAGGACAACCCCAAGGCTGCGAATTCAATCATCAAACTGTCACCTTCCTCATCACAGGGTCCCGCTCGGCATCAAGGTGCCGCGGGCAGATCCGGGACCGCTGTTGTATCACTTTTTGGCGCGCCGTTACAGGGAGCCAATATCGTCCCACTCTTCATCGGAGAGCAGCTTGTTGAGATCCACCAGGATCAGCAGCTGACCGTCGCGGTTGCTGACACCCTGGATGAACTTGGCGCTCTCCTCGGTGCCCACCGCCGGGGCGGCATCGATCTCGGAGGAGCGCAGATAGACCACCTCGGCCACGCTGTCCACCATGATGCCGATCACCTGCTTCTCCGCCTCTATGATGACGATGCGCGAATTCTCGCTCACATCACCGGCCGGCAAGCCGAAGCGGGAGCGGGTGTCGATGACGGTCACCACGTTGCCACGCAGGTTGATGATGCCCAGCACATAGTCGGGCGCACCCGGTACCGGGGCTATCTCGGTGTAGCGCAACACCTCCTGGACCTGCATCACGTTGATGCCATAGGTCTCGTTTTCCAACTGGAAGGTCACCCACTGCAGCACTTCGTCCTCGGCCAGATTTTGTGCAATATTGCGCTTCTCTGTCATCTTCTTGATCCTTGTATGAACCCGTCAACGGGTAAAATTAGCAATAAAACCATGGCAGTGCCGATGTTGTCAGCGGCCTTCAATGTTCACGCCTCGGCCAAGGAGCACCAGCAGCTCCCTGACGTGCAGCAGGGCACACATCTTCTCCTTGACCATGCCCGCCAGCCAGGGGCGTTTCCCCTCCTGATGGCGCCACTTCACCTGATCCCGATGCAGCAGTTCGGTGCCCTTCAACTGATGACAGGCCAGTCCCCAGGGTGATTCCCCCAGCATGATCAGATATTTGTACTCGTCTATCTCCAGATGTTGGCTCGGCATGACCCACTGGGCCGTGTCGACCACGTTCATCTTCTGCTCCCGGGAGGTCATGATCCCCTTGTACCAGCCCGGCTGGCCGAAGAGGGAAGTCACCTCCCCCAGCTGGTGGATGCCGCCAAGCTCCGTCAGGGGCACAGCGAAGGTCACCCCGGCCACATCGAAGAAGAGCGCCTGAAACTCGTTGCCGGTATCCAGGTTTTCCCAGGCCGCAGGGGCCGGCTCAGGTTCCGCCGCCAGCGCGGGTTCGGTCAGTGCCAGGGCGACGGGCTCGGCGATCACCGGGATCACCTCGGGCGTCGCCAGGGCCACCTCGACCGGTTCGGGCTCGGGCTCGGCTTCGACCTCGAGCTGGAAGGGCTCGACATGCAGCTCTTCATGACTCAGGACATCCATCTCGTCCTGCACCTGGCTCACCTGGGCGAGCAGCTCGCTGAGCTGCGCCAGTCGGCTGTCGGCTTCGAGATAGGGGGCCGCAACCACCTCGGGCAAGGGGGCAGGCTGAGGCTGCAACTGCGGCGCAGGGACCGGCGCCTCGTCGTCCGGATCGTCCCGCAGCAGGACGTCATCGAGCAGCAGGGAGTGGAAATAGTCATCCATGGCCCGAACCTGGGTGGTCTCTCTCATGGCTTCACCTCCTGGGTTCGTTGACGCTCCAGCGCATCAATAAAGTTGAGCAGTGTCTCGTAGGCATAGGTGCCACGGCTGCCCGGTGCATAGATGGACGGGGGTATGTGCAGCAGGCTGGCATCCCGGAATTTGGTGTCGATGGGAATGACCGCATTCCACACCGCCTCCCCATACTGCTCCTTGATGGACTGCAGCGTCATCAGGGAGGCCCGGGTACGCTTGTCGAACATGGTCGGGATCACCGTATAGCGGAACTTGTCCCGCTTGGATCGCTGCATGATCTCGAAGGTCTTCATCATCCGCTCCAGCCCCTTCAAGGCCAAAAATTCGGTCTGCACCGGCACCAGGATGCGATCGCAGGCCGCCAGCGCATTGACCATCATCACCCCCAGCACGGGCGGGCAGTCGATGAGCACATAGTCATACTGATCCTGCACCCGCAACAGGGCACGCTTGAGTACCAGCCCCATGCCCTCCCGGTTGCCCATGACCCTGTCCAGCGTCGCCAGCGTGATGGAGGCGGGCAGCAGGTGGATATTCTCGAACTTGGTCTTCAGGGTCATGCGGTTGACCAGCTCGCTGCTCGGCTTGGCCGCCTGGAACAGCTCGTAGAGGGTGCCTTCCAGCCGGTCCGAGTCAAAATCGAAATAAGAGGTCAGGGAGGCATGGGGATCGGTGTCGATCAGCAGTACCCGCTGGCCACGCTGGGCCAGAATGCCCGCCAGGGAGACGACCGTGGTGGTTTTACCGACTCCACCCTTCTGATTGGCAACCGTCCAAACAATCACTGTATCAATCCTGCCTTGTTGTTATGCGTATGCCACCACCGGGCAGCGTCACCACTCTGACGTCCTCGCTGTCGACGCTCTGTGGCGCGGCCGGGGCCGGCGTCACCGTCAGGGAGTTGACGGAGGTTCGCGGCACCCAGGCGAATCTGGATATGGCGACCACGACCTTGCGATTCTGTAACCGCCCCTGCTCGCTGCCGTTGTCGGCGAAGGGGGAGAACTCCCCATAGGCCTCGTAGGCGAGCCGCTCGGGGGCTATCCCCTTGGCCACCAGGGCACCGAGCACAGCTTCGGCGCGGGCGGCAGACAGGGTCCAGTTGGAGCGAAACATTTCGTTGTTGATCGGCTGGTTATCCGTGTAACCCCGCACCCTGACATAGTTATCGACCGGTTTCAGAATACCTGAAAGCGTATCGAGCACAGGGGCCGCATTGCTCCCCAGAAAGGCGCTCCCGCTGCGAAACAGCAGGCCGGAACTCAGCTCCACCGTCAGCCAGTTGTCATCCTTCGCCAGCTTGACCACGCCGGCATCCACCAGGGCGCCCATGGCCTCCTGCAACTGCAGGTCTATGGTCGCAAGGGCCGTGCCATCTTGCTGGATCGGGGTGCCCGTGATGGGGGCGCGCGAAGGCGACGGGGAGGCCTGGCTCTCCAGCAGGGAAGGCGCGGCCGACACCGGGTGGTTCAGCAGGGAGTTGCCCTGCCCTTCCAGCAAGCCATCGCTGCGCGGTACCTGGTTGAAGGCCTGGGTCATGCCCTCGATGACGGCGCGGTACTGCTCCTTGTTGACTATGGCCACGGAGTAGAGCACCACGAAGAGGGCGAAGATGAGCGTCATGTAATCGGCATAGGAGACCAGCCAGCGATCGAGATGTTCTCGCCCTTGCAGGTGCAAACGATAGCGCTTGCGCATGGCTATTCCCCTTTCAGATAAGCCCGTAGCCGCCGTTCAACCTGCTGGCCATTCTCCCCGTGGGCGATGGCCAGCAACCCTTCCAGCGTCATCTCCTGATAGAGACCGTAGTGGTAGTGGAATGCCCGCAGGCGATTCGCTATCGGCAGATAGAGGAGGTTGGCAAAGCCCACCCCGTAGATGGTCGCAACGAAGGCGATGGCGATGCCGGCGCCCAGGGTGCCCGGCTCCTCCAGGTGAAACATGGCCTGGATGAGGCCTATCACGGCCCCTATGATGCCTATGGTCGGGCTGTAGCCCCCCATGGCCTCGAACACCCTGGCGGCGTGCTCGTTGCGCTCCTGCTCGATGTCGATGTCCGCCTCCAGCAGGCGGCGGATATCCTCGATGGAGACACCGTCCACTATCATGGTGAGCCCCTGGCGAGTGAAGGGATCAGGCTCCCCTTCGGCCTGGTTCTCCAGCGCCAGCAACCCCTGCTGGCGCGCAAACTGGGCCCAGGCCTGCAGGCGTTCGGCCTGCTGCACCAGATCCAGTCGCGGCGGGAACAGCATCCAGCGGGCCTGGGCGAGCGCGGACAGCATGTACTTGCGGGGCGTCTGCAGTATGACGGCACCCCAGGTGCCCCCGACCACGATGACGAAGGCCGGGCCATCCAGCAGGGTCAGCAGGCTGCCCCCGTGCCACCATTGGGCGACGGCCACGGCGAGCAGCGCCAGCACCAGGCCGAACATGCCCATGGTCAGCGACCCAACTCGACCAGGATGCGCTGGGCAACCCTGTCCAGCGGCAGGGATTCGCTCGCTATGCCCGCCTTGGCAACCGCCTGGGGCATGCCGTAGACCACGCAGGAGGCTTCATCCTGCGCCCAGATGGTGGCGCCCTGTTCCTTGAGCAGACGAGCACCGTCCCGGCCATCGGCGCCCATGCCGGTCAGCACTATGGCCAGCACCTTGTCGCCGTAGATCTTGGCGGCCGAGGCGAAGGTGATGTCGACGCAGGGCTTGTAGTTGACCTTGTCATTGCCCTCTATGATGCGAAGGCGAGCCCCTGGCCCGCGCCCTTCCAGCAGCATCTGCTTGCCACCGGGGGCCAGGTAGGCGTGACCCGGCTTGAGCACGTCACCGTCCTCCGCCTCCTTGACCCCGATCTGGCACAGACCGTTGAGACGGGCGGCAAAGGCGGCGGTGAAGGTGGCAGGCATATGCTGGATCAGCAATATGGGGTGAGGGAAGTCACCGGGCAGCTTGGTCAGCACGTTCTGCAGCGCCACAGGGCCACCGGTGGAGGTGCCGATGGCCACAAGCTGATAGCTCTTGCCGCTGCGCTTGAAGCTGGCGGGCGCCGCGGCGCGGACCGGCTCGGGCTGGCGATCAAGAGGACGCGCCAAGGCAGCTCCGAGGGCGGGGCGCACCAGGGGCTCCGGCGCCCGGGGTCTGGCGGCCGCCATCAGGAAGCGCTTGCGGGCTATCTCCCTGACGCGTTGTTGCAGCAGCTTGACGGCCTCATCCTTGTCGCGGGCTATGTCTTCGAACTTCTTGGGCAGAAAATCCAGGGCACCGGCATCCAGTGCATCCAGGGTCGCCTTGGCCCCCTCGTGGGTCAGCGAGGAGAACATCAGTATGGGGGTCGGACACTTGGCCATGATCTCGCGCACGGCGCTGATGCCATCGAGCACCGGCATTTCGATGTCCATGGTGATGACGTCAGGCCGCAACTGCAGCGCCTTGTCTACCGCCTCCCGACCGTTCTGGGCCGTGTCGATCACCGTCATCAGGGGGTCCTGATTGATGATCTCGCTGACCCGGCGACGGAAGAAACTCGAATCGTCGACCACTAATACCTTGACTGCCATTGTTATTCTTTTAACTCCTTGAGCCAGACGCTCAGTGGCGGCGGGCATAGGCCTTGAGCAGGCTGGGCACGTCCAGGATGAGGGCGATGCCGCCATCGCTGGTGATGGTGGCGCCGGCCATGCCGGGGGTCCCTTGCAGCAGATTGTCCAGAGGTTTGATCACCACCTCTTCCTGGCCGATGAGGTTGTCCACGACGAAGCCCACCTGCTGGGTGCCGATCTGGACTATGACCACGTGGCCTGTGTCCTGGCGTGCCGTTCTGCCGGCACCGCGGACCAGCCACTTGTGCAGGTAGAACAGCGGGATCGCCTTGTCGCGGACTATGATGGTGAGCTGGCCGTCCACCACGTTGGCCTTCTTCAGGTCCAGGTGGAAGATTTCGTTCACGCAGCCAAGCGGCAGGGCGAAGGTCTGTTCACCCACTTCCACCATCAGGGTCGGCAGTATGGCCAGGGTCAGGGGAACCTTGATCTCAAGGCGGGTGCCCTTGCCCCAGGTCGAATCTATGTGCACAGAGCCATTGAGGCTGACGATGCTGGTCTTCACCACATCCATGCCGACGCCACGGCCCGAGATGTCGGAGATCTCGGACTTGGTGGAGAAACCGGGGGCGAAGATCAGGTTGTAGGCATCGTTGTCGCTCATGCGCGCCGCGCTGTCGGCATCGAGCACGCCACGACTGATGGCGATGGCTTTGAGCTTCTCCGGATCCATGCCGGCGCCGTCATCCTCGATGCAGAGCAGAATATGGTCACCCTGCTGGGAGGCGCTCAGTGTGATGGTGCCCTGACGGGGCTTGCCCGCCTTCTCCCGCACGTCCGGCATCTCGACGCCGTGGTCGCAGGAGTTGCGCACCAGGTGAACCAGGGGATCGGCCAGGGCCTCCACCAGGTTCTTGTCGAGATCCGTCTCTTCACCCACCATCACCAGCTCAATATCTTTCTTGAGTGTGCGGGCGAGATCGCGCACAACGCGCGGGAAGCGGCCGAAGACTTTCTTGATAGGTTGCATGCGGGTCTTCATGACCGCGCCTTGCAGATCGGCGGTCACCACATCCAGGTTGGCCACCGCCTTGGACATCTCTTCGTCGTTGCTGGCGATGCCGAGGCTCACCAGGCGGTTTCGCACCAGCACCAGTTCCCCCACCATGTTCATGATGACGTCCAGGGTCTTGGTATCCACCCGCACAGTGGTGTCGTTTTGCACCGCACTGCTCTCGGCGGGGGCCGCCTGCTTGGCAGGGGCTGGTGCCGGGGCCGGCTTGGCCGGTGCAGAAGCGGGTTTGGCGGGGGCGGCGCTGGCCGCGACCGGTGCCTTGGGCGGGGTCACGGGCGCGGCAGGTGCCTTGGGCTCGGGAGCCGGAGCCGCCGCCGCCATGCTGTGCTGGGGCGCCTGGCCACGGCCATGCAATTCATCCAGCAGGCGTTCAAACTCGTCGTCGTCGATGAGCTCGTCCACCTCTTTTTGTACCGATTGCAGCGGGGAGAGATCCGGGGCGCCGCCATGCTGGCCCTGGCCGTGCAGTTGATCGAGCAAGGCCTCGAACTCGTCGTCCGTGATGTCGCCTGAACCGCTCAACACGGGGGCGGCAGACACTGTCGGCGCCTTGCCGGCACCGTGCAGTTCATCCAGCAGGCGCTCGAATTCGTCGGCAGAGATCTCGTCGATGGAGCCGCCACCGTTGACGGCCACAGGCGCGCTCTCGGCGACGATGACGGGTTCGGGGTCAGGCTCGGGCTGCTGCGGGGCGGCAATACTGGCGGTACGCAGCTGCTCCTGCCCTTCGGGTTTGCACAGTTCGTGCAGATCGTGCAGCAGATCGGCAGAGGCCGGGCTGGTCGGCTCCCGATTCTGCACCTGGGCAAACATGACGTTGATGGCATCAAGGGCCTGCAAGATGACATCCATCAGCTCGGCACTGAGGGTTCGCTTGCCGTTGCGCAGCATGTCGAACAGGTTCTCGGCACCGTGGCAGACGTCCACCAACTCGGTCAGGGAGAGGAAACCCGCTCCCCCCTTGACGGTATGGAAGCCGCGAAAGATGGCATTCAACAGATTCTTGTCATCGGGCCGCTTTTCCAAGTCGACCAGTTGTTCAGACAACTGTTCCAATATTTCTGATGCTTCGACCAAAAAGTCTTGCAGTATGTCTTCATCAACTTCGAAGGCCATGCGTCACTCCATTAGAATCCCAGGCTAGACAGCAGATCGTCCACATCATCTTGACCATTGACCACATCGGACCTTGTCTGCGGGTTCATGATGGGGCCTTCTGCCTCGATGCCGCTCGCCGGCAGGCTGCGCGCCGAATTCTCGATGACGGCCTCACCAAACATGGTCAGCATCTCTATCAACTTTGTTTCAACTTCCTGCACCAGCTTGATCACCTTGCGGATCATCTGACCGGTCAAGTCCTGGAAATCCTGAGCCATCAGGATTTCAGTCAGCAGTTGTCGTAACTTATCGGCATCCGTCTCCGAAGCCTTAATAAAATCATTCAGTTGATGGCAGAGTGCCTTGAACTGACCCAGTTCAAGATCCCGGCTCATCAGGGCATTCCAATTGGGCATCACCAGCTGAATGTTGTCATTGAGCCGATCGGCGATGGGAAGACTGGCCTCGACCGCATCCATGGTGCGATTGGCCGCCTTGTCAGTCATGTCGATGACATAGCTGAGCCGCTCCCGGGCATCCGGGATCTCATGGGTGGCCAGGTCGGGGATCCTGGGATCCAGGCGAAAATCTTGCAGTGAGTTATGCAACTGGCGGGTCAACTGCCCCACCTTGTCAAACAGGGCCGCCGCATTGGGGGCGCACACATCGGCGAGGATGGTATCGGCCTGTTCAAACTCTTCTCGCTCCAGGTGGGCAACCAGCATCCTTGCCTGTTCAAGCGAGATCATGGCACTCGTTTTGGCCTTCATCCCTGCCGCTCCTTAGCCGATTCGTTCAAAGATTTTGTCGAGCTTCTCTTTGAGGGTGGCGGCAGTGAACGGCTTGACGATATAGCCATTGACCCCGGCCTGGGCGGCTTCGATGATCTGCTCGCGTTTGGCTTCCGCAGTCACCATCAGTACCGGCAGGTGCTTGAGTTTGTCATCGAGACGGATCGCCTTGAGCAGGTCTATGCCCTGCATGCCGGGCATGTTCCAGTCGGTGACCACGAACTGATAATCGCCGTTTTTCAACATCGGCAGGGCCGTGTTGCCATCGTCTGCTTCATGGGTATTGTTATATCCCAGGTCACGCAGCAAGTTCTTGATAATCCGGCGCATCGTTGAAAAATCGTCGACGATGAGGATTTTCATGTTCTTGTCCAAAATTCCCTCCTAAATAGCCGCCAAAACGGCTCACTTACATGATGCAGATCGCAGGTTTTATGGTGCGGATTATGCCTTAGAGTTGCGTTCCAGTGTAGCCAGTACAACCACTTATAAATTCCAATCTCTCAAACGGGCCCGCAGCCTGTGCATGGCCTGGCTGTGGATCTGGCTCACCCGAGACTCGCTCACGCTCAGGACTTCCCCGATTTCACGCAAGTTCAGCTCTTCGTCGTAATACAGCGACAGCACCAGGGCTTCCCGTTCGGGCAGGCGGGCGATGTGTTCGGCCAGGGCGCCCTGAAAGCGCTCGGCCGCCAGATCGTCGAAGCCGCCGTGACCGCTGGCGTCATCGGGATGCCCTATCACATCCTCGCTGACCCCGAGATCCTCGATGCCGATGATCTTGCCGCAGGAGACATCCTGCAGCATGGCATGGTATTCGCCAAGGGAGACCCCCATGTTGGCGGCTACCTCGGTGTCTCTGGCATCCCGGCCATGGGCCTGCTCCACGTTCTCGATCGCCTCTGCGATGGCACGGCTGTTGCGGTGCACCGAGCGGGGCACCCAGTCCCCACGGCGGATCTCGTCGAGCATGGCGCCGCGGATGCGGATGCCGGCATAGGTTTCAAAGCTGGCGCCCTTGCTGCCGTCAAAGTTGCGGGAGGCTTCGAGCAGCCCAATCATACCTGCCTGGATCAGGTCATCCAGCAAGACACTGCTTGGCAGGCGAGCCAATAAATGCTGGGCAATCCGCTTGACCAGCGGAGCATGACGCTCGACCAGCACGTAGGAATCCTGATGACGCAAGTATGCTTGGGCTTTATTCACGGGAGTCTTCCTGTGCTATGACCGGCTTTTGCAATAAATTTTCCAGGAAAAATTCGAGGTGTCCCCCCGGCTGGTTCGGGATGGGCCAGCTCGCCGCCTTGTTCGCCAGGGCACGGAATGCCAGGGAGGCGGGCGACTTGGGAAACGCCTCGACGATCAGCTTCTGCTTGCGCACCGCGGCCCGCAGGTTGGTGTCGTAAGGCACGCAGGCCACCAGCTCCAGGGAGGTGTCGAGGAAGCGGTCGGTCACCCTGGTCAGCTTGGCGAAGAGCTCCTGCCCCTCGCGCAGGGAGCGCACCATGTTGGCCACCACCTTGAAGCGGAACACCCCGTGATCCTTGGAGAGGATCTTGATGAGGGCATAGGCATCGGTGATGGAGGTGGGCTCGTCGCACACCACCACCATGATGTCCTGGGCCGCACGGGTGAAGCTCAGCACCATGTCGGAGATCCCCGCCGCCGTGTCCACCAGCAGCACGTCCACCTGGGTCTTCATCTCGCTGAAGGCGCGGATGAGCTCGGCATGTTGCACTGGCGACAGCTCGACCATGGACTGGGTGCCCGAGGTGGCCGGCACTATCATCATGCCGTAGGGCCCCTCGACTATGATGTCGTCTATGGTGCACTCCCCCGCCAGCACATGGGAGAGGTTGCGGTGCACCCGCAGCCCCAGCATGACGTCGACGTTGGCCAGACCAAGGTCAGCATCCAGCACCAACACCCGCTTGCCCTGGGCGGCCATGGCTCCCGCCACGTTCAGGGTCACGTTGGTCTTGCCAACGCCCCCCTTGCCTCCGGACACGGCGATCACTTTTACTCGATTGTTTTGACGCATTTTGCGCAGACCACTCGCCTGATCCATATACATGTTACTCATAAAACTCCGAATCTTCGGCCTCGCCAAAGCCTGACCCCCAGAAGTAAGGGTCTTCTGTTTCCCGCTCCAGCGAGCCCATGGCCGCGCCGACCAGCAGCGCCGCATTGGCAACTTGAATATCTTCCGGCACCCGCTGCCCATCTGTGATGTAGCTGATGGGCAGGGCGTTCTGAATGCATACGTTAATCACCTCACCCAGATTCAGGCTCTCGTCGAGCTTGGTCAGGATGCAGCCGGAGAGCGGAATGCGCCGGAAGTGATCCACCGCCTCCTGCATCACCCGGCGCTGGGAGGTGGCTGACATGACCAGATAGCTGCGAATGCGCACCTTGGCATTCTTGACCAGGGTGTCGAGCTGCTCAGTCAGACGGATATCCCGCTGCCCTACCCCGGCGGTATCGATGAGCACCAGCCGGCGGTGACGGAACTGATAGAGCGCGTTGGCCAGCTCCTCGGCATCCCGTACCTGACGCACCGGGCAACCCATGATGCGACCATAGGTCTGCAGCTGTTCGTGGGCCCCGATCCTGTAGTTGTCCGTAGTGATGAGGGCCACCTGCTCGGCGCCATACTTCATGGCAAAACGGGCCGCCAGCTTGGCGATGGTGGTGGTCTTGCCCACCCCGGTCGGGCCGAGCAGCGCCACGGCACCGCCCTGGCGCAAGATGTCGTCTTCGCTGATCTTGAGCTGGGCCGTCAGTACCTCGGCCAACTGGGCCATGGCCTGATGGATGGGCATGTCTTCCGGGATAAGCCCGGCCAGCTGATCGGCGAAGGCATCATCGAACCCCATCTTCTTGAGTTCCTTGATGAGCAGCGCCCGCATCGGCTCGCGGCGCTCCACCTCCTGCCACATCAGACCGGAGATCTGGTGCTCCAGCAGCTTGCGGATGCTGGCCATCTCCTTGCGCATCCCCTCCATCTCCTGATCCCGCGGGGCAGGTTGCGCTGCACGGGGGCCGGGGGCCGGACGTGCCTTCGGCTTGGCAGGCTCGGGGGCCGCGCCCCACTGGCCCTGTTCGGCCAGCGTCCTGGGTGCGCCGTTGGCGGACGCCAGTCCCGCGGACTGATTGCCGCCAGCGGCCCCATTCCCGGACCATGATGCAGGAGATGGGGTACCGTTGCCCGCCCCATTCGCAGGCCATGAACCCTGAGCGGCGTTGCCGCCCGCCGGATTGGCAGGGTTGAGCTTCTGCTGGCGCGCCAGCAGGGCCGCCAGGGTATCGGCATAGTATTCGTTCTGCTCCTTGGGGGGAGCCGAGCGCGTCATCTGCTTGCCCGCAGACGAGATATTGACGCTCTCATCGTTCAACTGACGGCGAACCGGCGCATCTTTAGGTCCAGGCACCTGGGACTGATAATCGACGGCCGCGACTATCTCCACCCCACCGGTGACCTTTTTGTTGGACATGATGACGGCATCCGGCCCGAGCGTCTCCTTGACCTCGGCCAGCGCCGTTCGCATGTCTTTGGCAAAAAACCGCTTAATCTTCACCCGTCATCTCCGCTAACTAGCCCTGTCCCACCGCACTGACGATGCGGATTTGCTTGTCATCAGGCACTTCCTGATAAGACAGGACGCGTAATCCAGGAATGGCATTCTTGACAAATTTCGCCAGGGTATTGCGCAATATCCCCGATGTCAGAAGCACGGCCGGCTGGCCTTCCAGTTCTTGTCGTTGAGTGGCTTCCACCAGGGAGCGCTGCATCCGCTCCGCCAGTCCCGGTTCTATACCGGCGCCATCTCCCCCACCTGCTTGCAGGGATTGATGCAATATGCGTTCCAGTTCTGGTGAAAGGGTGATCACCGGCAGCTCGGGCTCGGGGCCGGCAATCTCCTGCACTATCAGCCTGCGCAGGGCGATACGGCAGGCGGCGGTCAGCACTTCCGGGTCCGGGCTGCGTGGCGCATATTCCACGAGGGTCTGCAGGATAGTGCGCATATCGCGAATTGGCACGCCTTCATTGAGGAGATTTTGCAATACCTTGACCAGGTTGCCCATGCTGATCACCTCGGGAACCAGCCCTTCCACCAGCTTGCTCTGATGCTTCCCTATCATGTCCAGCAGTTGCTGCACCTCGTCGTGACCCAGCAGCAAGGCGGCATGGTTGGAGAGGATCTGGCTCAGGTGAGTGGCCACGACGGTGGCCGCGTCCACCACTGTATAACCCAGGGTCTGGGCCTGGGAGACCTGCTCCTTGGCGACCCAGACAGCTTCCAGTCCGAACGCGGGGTCCTGGGTCGCTATGCCCTGGATCTGGCCGAACACCTGGCCCGGGTTGATGGCCATCTCCTTGTCGTGATAGACGGTGGCCTCGCCGGTGCTCACCCCCATCAGGGTGATGCGGTACTGATTGGGGGCGAGATCCAGGTTGTCGCGGATGTGCACGGCAGGCACCAGGAAGCCGAACTCCTGGGAGAGCTTCTTGCGCACCCCCTTGATCCGGTTGAGCAGCTCGCCTCCCTGGTTCTTGTCCACCAGCGGGATGAGCTGATAGCCCACCTCCAGACCTATGATGTCCACCGGCATCACGTCGTCCCAGCTCAGGTCCTTCTGCTCCACCGGGGCATCGCCCTGGGCAGGCAAGAGTTCACCGCTCGCCACCCTGGCCTTGTTCAGTTTCTCCCGGCGCAGCAGCCACCAGGCCCCCACCGCCGCCACGGCCCCCAGACTCAGGAAGGCCAGGTGCGGCATGCCGGGCACACTGCCCATCATCAGCAGTATGCCGGCGGAGATCACCAGCGCCTTGGGGTTCTCGAACAGCTGGCCGAGCACGGCCGTGCCCATGTCCTGATCGGTATTTTGACGGGTAACTATGATGGCGGCGGCGATGGAGAGCAGCAGTGAGGGGATCTGGGCCACCAGGCCGTCACCTATGGCGAGCAGGGTGTAGATCTCGGCCGCTTCACCGAAGCTGAGCTGGTGCTGCATCATGCCGATGATGAAGCCACCGATGATGTTGATGAAGAGGATCATGATGCCGGCGACGGCATCCCCCTTCACGAATTTGGAGGCACCGTCCATGGAGCCGTAGAAGTCGGCTTCCTGGGTCACGTCCTGACGGCGCTTCTTGGCCTCTTCCTGGTTGATGAGACCGGCGTTCAGGTCCGCATCTATAGCCATCTGTTTGCCGGGCATGGCATCCAGGGTGAAGCGGGCGCTCACCTCGGAGATCCGGCCCGCACCCTTGGTGACCACCACGAAATTGATGATCACCAGGATCATGAAGACGATGATGCCCACCGCATAGTTGCCGCCGATCACCACGTTGCCGAAGGCCTCGATCACATGACCCGCCGCCGCGCTGCCGTTGTGGCCTTCAAGCAGCACCACCCGGGTGGAGGCGACGTTGAGGGCGAGCCGCAGCAGGGTCGCTATCAGCAGGACTGTGGGGAAGGCGGCAAACTCCAGCGGCCGACGGGTATAGACGGCCACCAGCAGCACCACTATGGAGAGGGCGATGTTGAAGGAGAAGAGGATATCCAGCATCAGGGGCGGTATGGGGAGTACCACCATGCCGAGAGAGGCGAGCACCAGCAGCGGGGTCCCTATCCCCTTGCTGAGCAACCATCTGTACTCTTTGAAACGGCTCAATCCAGCCTTGAATCCCATCGTTCTTCTCGATTTACAACTGCCGATGCCGAATGAAAGCAAATATCAAGCCAATTACTCAACACATTGATCTATTGGGATTTTATTTTGATGCTGTCAGAAGTCCGTCGGAGGACACGTTCGGGTAACTTGATGGCAAACAGGGCGGAGTGCGGGGGTACTGAGGATATTCCGACAGAACATAGCGGACAGCTCTCTGGCGGTGGAGACAGCCAACGCCTCAGAGCACAGATTACTTGCTACTTGCTACTTGCGATATTCCGGTGGAATGGGCAGATCCCTGGCGACCGGGGTCGGGCGGCGGCCACGGCCACGGCGGAACTTCTTGAGCTGATAGACATAGGCCAGCACCTGGGCCACGGCGGCAAAGAGCCCCTCGGGGATCTCCTGACCAATCTCGGTGGCGTGGTAGATGGCCCGGGTCAGGGGCGGCGAGGACATCACCGGGATGTCGTATTCCCGCGCTATCTCCCTGATCTTCATCGCCACCTCGTCCACCCCCTTGGCCAGCACCTTGGGAGCGGCGCCTGGCTTGCCCGCGTCGTATTTCAGGGCCACTGAGTAGTGGGTCGGGTTGGTGATGATGACGTCCGCCTTGGGCACATCCCCCATCATGCGGCGCATCGCCATCTGCATCTGCAACTGGCGGATCTTGCCCTTTACCTCGGGCTTGCCCTCGCTGTCCCTGAACTCGTCCTTGATCTCCTGCTTGGTCATCTTGAGCTGGCGATTGTGGTTCCAGGTCTGGAAGGGCACGTCTATGGCGACTATGGGGATCAGGGCGCAGCAGAGGATGATCAGCATCCACAGCAGCAGATCCAGGGCATCTATGATGCCACCGGGGAAGCCCTCGAGGGAGAGATTGAGCAGGTGATTGAACTGGCTCGACAGCATCCACCAGGCGAACAGGCTGATGAACACCACCTTGGCGATGGACTTGACGAGCTCCACCAGGGACTGCACCCCGAACATCCTCTTCAACCCACTCAAGGGGCTCAGCTTGCTCCACTTGGGCAGCATGGCCTCGGAGGAGAAGTTCATCCCGCCGAGCAGGGTGTTGCCCACGAAGGCGGCTATGGTCACCAGCAGGAACAGCAGGCCGAGGGGCTGCAGCAACTCCCACAGCAGGGTGGGCAGCATGACCCCCATGGCGTTGGGATCGAAAGCCTGATCCCGGTCCAGGGTAAAGCCCATGGTGAGTACCTTGACCATGGCGCCAGCCAGGCTCTCCTTGATCATCAGCAAGCCAAACACTGTCGCCAGCAGGACGCTGGCGGTACCCAGCTCCTTGGAACGTGCAATCTGCCCTTTTTCCCGGGCCTGTTGCAGTCGTTTGCCCGTGGGTTGTTCTGTGCGTTCCTGATCGGTATCAGCCATGCTGGCCTCTCAGGCACATCAAGTCGCCATGGCGAGCTAACCCCCACGCGCAGCAGGCGGGGAGATAATCAGTACTTTTCAGCCCGGTATCAACCATTCTGCCCCCCCAGGCACTGGACCTGGATAAGCTCGCAGCTGGTCTCCTGCACCCGCTCCCAGAGGGAGTCGAAGTGTCCCATGAAGCCGCCTATGGTGAGCCAGAGGATAAACAGGCCCGACATCATGCTGACCGCAAAGCCGATGCTGAAGATGTTGAGCTGGGGGGCCGCCCGGGTCATGACCCCGAACGCGAAGTTGATGAGCAGCAGGGCAATGATGGCCGACAGCGCCATCACCAGGGAGGCCTGGTACATGACCCCGAGGAAACTCACCAGGCTGCGGATGGCGGGCAGGCTGAGCCCGTTGTCCGAGACCGGCAGGGTCTCGAAGCTCAGCACCACCATCCTGATCATCAGGAGGTGGCCGTCCACCGCCAGGAATACCAGGGTCGCCAGCATCAGGTAGAACTGACCCACCACGGGGGCCGACTGGCCGTTCATGGGATCCACCAGGGTGGCGAAGCCCAGGCTGGTCTGCATGGCGATGATCTGGCCCGCCATCACGAAGCTTTCCAGCAGAAACTGGGTCATGAGGCCGAGCGCTATGCCGATGAGCAGCTGCTGCCCCAGCACCAGGAAGCTGCCGACGGAGAACAGCTCCACCTTGGGCATGGGGGGCAGCAGGGGGGCGATGATGAAGGTGATGGCGAGCGCCAGCCCCATGCGAACGTTCGCAGGAGCCAGCCGGCTGCCGAACACCGCCATCACCATCAGCAGGCTGCTCACCCGGGCAAGGGGCCAGAGCACGGACGCCAGCCACTCCATGATCACCGCAGTGGTATAGCTCATGCCGCCGCTACCGAAGCCGTGGGACTGGTGGTCATCGGCAGCCTGATGGTCGCTAATGCCGACACGGGCATCAGCCGACCACCTCGGGGATCTGGCTCACCATCAGCTGGAAGAAGTCCATCAGGCTCTGCAGGCCCCAGTGGGCGCCGGCCCCCAGGGCCAGCAGGGTGACGACGAGACGGGGCAGGAAGCTCAGGGTCTGTTCGTTGATGGAGGTGGCGGCCTGGAAGATGGCGACGACCAGCCCCACCATCAGGCTCGGCAGGATAACGGCACACACCATTATGGTCACCAGCCAGAGCGCCTCACGGAATACGTCGACAAAGGTTTCCGGACTCATCTTATCGGCTCCTTTCCATTGACCGGCTTATCCCGCCCCCAGCCCGAAGCTGGTCGCAAGCGACCCCAGGATCAGGTTCCAGCCGTCCACCATGACGAACAGCATCAGCTTGAACGGCAGGGAGACCAGCATGGGAGAAAGCATCATCATCCCCATGGCCATCAGTATGCTCGCCACCACCAGATCTATGACCAGGAAGGGCAGAAACAGCATGAAGCCTATCTGGAAGGCGGTCTTGAGCTCGCTGGTGACGAAGGCCGGGATCAGCACCCGCAGCGGCACATCCGCCGGCTCGGCCACCTGCACGTTTGCTATCTCCATGAAGGTGTTGAGATCCTTGATCCGGGTCTGGGCCAGCATGAACTGGTGGATGGGCAGCTCGGCCTTCTCCAGCGCCTCCTTGGGCCCTATGGTCTCCGCCAGATAGGGCTGCAATGCCTCTTCGTTGATGCGATCCAGCACAGGGGACATGATGAAGAAGGACATGAAGAGGGCGATGCCGATCAGCACCTGGTTGGACGGGCTCTGCTGCAGGCCTATGGCCTGCCTGAGGATCCCGAGCACCACTATGATCCGGGTGAAGGAGGTCATCATGATGACAATGGCCGGCAGGAAGGAGAGCGCGGTCATCAGCGCCAGCACCTGCAGGGTCAGGCTGTACTCCTGGCTGCCATCCGCCATGGTCTTGACGGTCAGCGCCGACATGCCGTCCTGGGCCATCGCCAGGGGCGACAGCAGCACGGACAGCAGGCCCAGGCACCCGATCCAGTTAACTTTTTTCATGCTTGCCCATCAATTTGCCGAGCTGCTGGGAGAAGGCCTGGGGCTGACGCTCGTCCAGGGGCTCTTCCAGGCGATAGAGGAAGTTGACCTGCTGCGGCGTCACCCCGATGAGCAGCTGTTGCTCGCCCACCTTGACCACCATCAGCTTCTCCTTGTACCCGAGCGGCAGGGTGGCGATGATCTTCATCTGGCCGCCCCCCATCACCTGGGTGAGCTTGCTCTTCTTGAGCAGGAAGCCCAGCACCAGGATGAGGCCGATCACCATCAGGCTGGAGAGCAGCCAGGAGGTGATGCTGGGGGGAGTGGCGCCAGCCCCCGGGTTGGCCAGTGCGGGGACGGCGAACAACAGCAGGGCGATGGCACGGATCATTTGAGTTTCTTGATCCGTTCTATCTGGCTGATGACATCGGTCAAACGGATGCCGAACTTGTCGTTCACCACCACCACCTCGCCATGGGCAATCAGAGTGCCGTTGACCAGCACGTCCAGGGGCTCGCCCGCCACCCGATCCAGCTCCACGACAGAGCCCTGATTCAGCTGCAGCAGGTTGCGAATGCTGATCTGGCTGCGGCCCACTTCCATGGCGATGGTCACCGGAATATCCAGAATGGTATCCAGCTTGCGCCGCTCCTCGGCACTGATGGGGGCATCGTCTCTCAGCTCCTCCAGGGGGGCGGGCTTGGCCTCGGCCGTTACCTGTTCTTCCAGCGCGGCAGCCCAGGCGTCAGCCATCAGATCCTGCTCGTCATCGGTTCCGCTCATCTTCAATTCCTCATGCTGCTTCGTGACCCAGGTCGCAGGCGACGGGTCTGTTAGGGCTGTTTATCGGCGATGCTGCGCTCGAGCTCTTCCAGCTCGGCCTCGCCATCGATGCGCACGCCCCCACGGGTCACCAGATGCATCTCTGTCTTGACTCCGTCAGGGCGCTTGATTTTGTCCACTATCTTGAGCGCCACGTTCTCCTTGGTGCGCCCCATCTTGGCGTGGAAGGTGGGCAGGTCCTCCACGAAGACCAGCAGGTTCTCCGGCATCTCTACCGGTATGATGTCGCCGGGTTGCAGCTCCATCAGCTCGCGCAGGGAGAGCTCTGTCTCCAGCAGCTTGGCCTTGAGCTCCACCTTGACGTCCATGATCTCGTCGCGCAGGGCCTTGCTCCAACGCACATCTGTGTCGCCCTTGTCACTCTGCACCCCGGCATCCAGCAGCTCGCGGATGGGTTCGAGCATGGAGTAGGGCATGGCCACGTGGAAGTCGCCGCCGCCGCCATCCAGCTCGATGTGGAAGGAGCTCACGACGATCACCTCGGTGGGGCTGACGATGTTCGCCATGGCCGGGTTCACTTCCGAGTCGAGGTATTCGAAGCCGACGTCCATCACGGGCGCCCAGGCATCCTTGTAGTCCTCGAACACCAGCTTGAGCAGCATCTGGATGATGCGCCGCTCGGTGGGGGTGAACTCGCGCCCCTCGATCTTGGCGTGGTAGCGGCCGTCGCCGCCGAAGAAGTTCTCCACCAGGATGAAGACGAGGCGCGCCTCCATGGTGATGAGCGCCGTCCCCTTGAGGGGGCGGAAGCGCACCATGTTCAGGCTGGTCGGCACGAACAGGGTGTGCACGTATTCGCCGAACTTGAGCATCTGCACGCCGTTGATCGACACCTCGGCGGTGCGCCGCATCATGTTGAACAGGCTGATGCGCATGTGACGGGCGAACCGCTCGTTCACCAGCTCCAGGGTCGGCATGCGGCCACGGACGATGCGGTCCTGGGAGGAGAAGTCAAACTGGGCTATACCGGGATCCCCGGCCGCCCCTAGCTCTTCCTCTTCGACATCATCGACACCGTGCAGCAGGGCATCAATTTCGTCCTGACTTAACAGATCGCTCACGCTTCACCTTTCATTGCATGACAAAGCCGGTAAACAGCACTTGTTCTATTACGGGGGAAGAGACCAGATCCTTGAGGACCCGGCGACACTCTTCCAATGAATCCTGACGCAGCTTCTCCTTGCCCTCGAAGGTCATCAGCTGCTCGGCGGTGGCCGCGCTGAAGACCCGCAGCAGGGTCCCTTCGATCAGGGGAATATTCTGTTTGGCCAGGGTCTCGTCAGCGGCCCCGCGCACCATCAGCTGGATCTTGATCTGCACCAGCCGATCCCGCTGCCCGCCCGCCACATTGAATACGAAGGGACGCGGCATGCCCACATAGAGGGAGGGCTGGGGCGCACTGGCTTCGGGCTTGGTCTCGGCCGTGTCGGCCGCCGGTTCGTCCGAACCGGCAAACATGAACCAGGCACCGGCCCCGCCGCCACCCAGGAGGATGACGACCAGGGCGATTATCATGATCAGCTTCTTTTTCTTTGCCGCCGCCGGGTCCTTCAGCGTCAGTTCGTTATCGTCTGCCATCCCTTGTCCACCCTAGTCTCAAACTTGTTCGGTATCATAAACTTACTCGGGCAGGCATCAAGCATAGAAATCAATTCCGGCATCGTTTGTCGATTCCACCAGCAGACTCAGGGTGCGAGCCCTGCTCTCCCCCTCCGACGGGTCGCCACCGGCAAAGCCTCCCCCTTGCTGACCCTGACCGCCGAAGCCAGACTGGCCCTGTGATGGCGGCTGTCCCTGCTGCTGTTGCCCCTGCTGCTGTGCCTGTTGTTGCACCACTGTCTGACCGAGCTGGATCCCCTGCCCCGCCAGCATGTCCCGCAGCCTGGGCATGGCCTGCTCCAGCATCTCCCGGGTCTGGCCATGCTGCACCACGAAGTGGACGTTGGCCTGGCTGGAGGCATCCATCTGGATTTGTATCTTCATCTTGCCAAGGCCCAGGGGGTCTAGCTGGATCTCCGCCTGCTGCAGCTTGTCCGCCAGCATCAGGTTCACCTTCTGGTGCAACTGGGCCGGCGCCTCCGGGGTGGCCAGCTTGAGATGCGGCAGGCTCTGGGGCTCCCGCCGCGCACTCACCTCGGCAGCCGGTTTGCCATCGCTGCTCTGGGCATGCTGTAGCGGCTGGCTTCCCTCGCTCGGCTCTGTGCCCTTGGCCTCGACCCCGAGCTGCTTGCCCAGCTCATCGAGCCTGGATTTCTGCGCCGCCGGCTTGAGTTCCGCGGCGGCTCCGACGGCCACCGCGGGTTCGGCCTCCATCTGCTGGATGCCGGCCGAGAGCGCCGTCAGCGAGGCTTGCGGCCCCTGGGACTCGTGACGCGCCAGTGTCTGCTGGGGTGCCGTCAGCACGGGATCCGGGCTGGATGGGGCGGGCTGGGGAGTGGTGCCACTGGCCGCCGGTTCGGCTCTGGGGGCCGCGCTTGGCTTGGCCTCCCGGGCGTCACCTGCCGGGCTCGCCTTGTCGCCCTCGCCACCGGCAGTGCCAGGTTCTGGTGTGGCCTGGGCCCCACCCTGGGGCTCCACCCTGACTACGCCGGCGTCGAAGGCCCTGGCTGTGGCCGCAAAGGCCGCGCTGATCTGTTCGTCATGGGAAACTGGCTCGGACGGCTTCGCGCCCGCCACAGGCCCCTGGCTCGCCGGCGCAGGGGCGGCCTCACCGGCCACCACCTTGGCAAGCAGGGCCGCCCGCGCTTCGCCGGACAAGGGCTCAGTCGCAACCGCATCTGCCGGCTGACCGGCCTTGGGCGCCGCCGTGCTGTTTTCGGCAGTGGCCTGCTCGCTCTCTTGCGGCTCCGAGGGCTGACCCTTGCCTGCGGCGACGGGCACCTTGCCAGCGGCGAGCCCGTTCTCTTCATTTTCAAGGGGGATCGCCTCTGCGCCCTGCCCATCGGCGACCACCGGCGAGGCTGGTACCGTTCCCGCCGTCACAGGCCCCGCAGCCTGTGACACAGGATGCGACTCGGGCGGCAAGTCATTGCCGTCGACGGTCGCCGTCACCTCCTGGGGGGGCAAGGCAGGGGGCACCACCAGGCTGACATCCTGCCTGAGGGAGGCCTGCAGCTGCTGCAGAAAATCCTCTGGGGGAAGCTCGACCTCATCAGATGGCGTCTTGGTGGGCACCTCCTGATCGCCAGTTGCCTCGGCAGACGCCAAAGATTTGGCATCCAAAGTGGCCGCAGCCTGGGCCTCGTCACCCCCTTGACTGGCCGATGGCTCCTGGCCCAGCAGCTGAGCCTTGGCCATGGCATCGGCAAAGGCGGCCTTGCCGTCCGCCAGCGACAGATCCTTTCCTTCCCCCCCGGCGAGGAGCGAGGGCGACAGGGCGCCGTCGGCAGGGATTGCCTGGCTGGGCGCTAGGTTCAACTTGGTCTCTATCATGCTGGGATCCCTGACGACAATCCGGTGATGACCGCACATCCGGGGGGCGGAGGCGGCGTCTTAGCCTGTGTTGGCAATAGAAAGCAAGTTACAGGCCAGAATGGTGATAGCGTCGCAGTATGGCGTAATCGTCCAGCATCTTCTGCTCCTGACGCTGGGCCTTCAGCTGTGCTCGTCCCGCCTGCTTCTCGAGCAGCAGCTCGACGGCCTTGCGCCGCTGCTGGGCTTCGAGCCACTGGGTACGACATTGGGCCAGCGCCTCGCGCACCTGCAATACCCCTTCATACTGCTGGGTCGCCGCATTTTCCAGCTTGTTGATGAAGGCGTGATACTGGCTGTTCTGCTGGGGCGTGATCCCCTGCAGGCCGCGATCCGTCCACTGCTGGTGATAGATCTGGCGGTACTGGTTAAGGGCGTTTTGCTGATCCATGAACAGCTTGAGATCCTGCTGGGCCTTGGCCAGCGCCATGGCGGCCTGCTGTTCGGCCTCCAGCAGTCGGCCCGCCAGCAACGTCAATCCTTTACTCATCACGACACTCCACCGGTTAACGCATCAGCGGCATGGCCACCATGTGCAGGGATTGCAGGCCCTCGTCGTAGGGAACCACCTCGCGCATTTTCTGCTGCAAGAACTGATCCAGATAGGGTTTCTGGATGATGGCCCTGTCGATGCGCGGATCCGATCCCTGGCTGTAGGCGCCTATGGTGATGAGATCCCGGTTCTGCTGATAGAGGGAGTAGAACTGCTTGAAGGCGCGCGCCAGCTCCATGTGCTCCGGGGAGGTCACCATGGGCATGACCCGGCTGATGGATTTTTCGATGTCGATGGCAGGGTAATGGCCCGCATCCGCCAGCTCCCGCGCCAGCACTATGTGGCCATCCAGGATGGCCCGCGCCGCGTCGGCGATGGGATCCTGCAGATCGTCCCCCTCCGTCAGCACGGTGAAAAAGGCCGTGATGGAGCCCTGACCGTCGCTGCCGTTGCCGGCCCGCTCCACCAGCGCCGGCAATTTGGCAAACACCGAGGGCGGATAGCCCTTGGTGGCCGGCGGCTCACCCACCGCCAGGGCGATCTCGCGCTGGGCCTGGGCGTAGCGGGTGAGGGAGTCCATCAGCAGCAGCACATTGAGCCCCTGCTCGCGGAAATACTCGGCGATGGCGAGCGCCGTCTCGCACCCCTTGAGCCGCATCAGCGGCGAGGCATCGGCCGGTGCCGCCACCACCACGGCGCGCTCGCGCCCCTCGGCACCGAGTATCTCCTCGATGAACTCCTTCACCTCCCGGCCCCGCTCACCGATGAGGCCCACCACCACCACATCCGCCACAGAGCCGCGGGTCATCATGCCGAGTAGCACCGACTTGCCGACCCCGGAGCCGGCGAACAGCCCCATGCGCTGGCCCCGCCCCACGGTGAGCACGGCGTTGATGGCGCGCACCCCTACATCCATGGGCTCATGGATGGGACGACGGGCCAGCGGGTTGATGCGATGCTGGGCGAACTGCACCGTCTGGGAGGAGATGATGGGGCCCAGCCCGTCCAGGGGCTGGCCTATGCCGTCTATGACACGGCCGAGCAGGTTCATGCCCACCGGGATGCCGTGATCCTCGGTGATGGGCACCACACGGGCACCGGGAATGATCCCCTTGAGCTGCTCGCTCGGCATCAGAAACAGCCGATCGCCGGAGAAACCCACCACTTCGGCCTCCAGCATGCCATCCTGGGTATCGATGCGGCAGAGGGCCCCGATGGCGGCGCGGCAGCCGATGGCTTCCAGGGTCAGCCCCACCACCCGGGTGAGTTTGCCCGCCACCGGGGGTATGGGGGCGAGATCGCGGACCCGGTAGCCTTGCAGTCGACTGAGCAGGGATGCTGTCATCGCACCTCCAGAGAGAAAGGGGAAAGAGGCCGAGACAAGGAGCCTGCCGCCATTGTCACCAGGCCGGGAGACAGTACGCAGCCGCCTGGATTCCCTGTACATAACAGGGAAAGGGTGTCAGTCGGCATTGTCACGAAGGAAGTTGCGCAGTAGTTGATCGATGCGCCCCGAGAGGGTCAGATCGATGCTGGAGAGTTCGGTGGCCAGCTGCAGATCCCCCGGGGATAGGGTGGGGTCGCTTTGCAGCCGCCAGTGACGCCGGGCACACTCCTCGGTGCCGAAGGCCTGCTCGACCCGGGCCACGTCATCCGGGTGCAGCATCAGGGTGACCCCCTGCTCGGCGGCGGGCAGCAGGGCAAGACCCTGCTTGAGGGCCTCGAGCAACAGTTTTGGGGAGGTCTCGGCCTCGTGGCGGATGAGGGCGCGGGCGAGCTGCTGGACCAGGGCGATGAGCTGCTGCTCCACGGCGCTGTCCTGCTCGCTCAGGGGATTGGCGAGGCGGGAGACTAGCCCCTGCCAGTGGGCAATCTCCTGCTCCACCTGGTCGCGGCCCAGGGCCAGCCCCTCTTCGCGGCCCTGCTCCAGACCCGCCTGATGACCCTGCTGCAAGCCTTCCAGCTTGCCCTCCTCCAGCCCCTTGGCAAAGCCGGCCTCTCGCCCCTCGGCCAGCCCCTCTTCCCAGGCGGCCTGGCGGATTGCTTCCACCTCTTCGGCGGTGATGCTGGGGGTCGGCTCCTCCGGCTGCTCTTGTGGCGGCATCTCGTCCGCCTGCTCCTGGCGATACCAGTCAGGGCCGAGCCCCAGGGCATTGCTCTGGATCTCGGATTCGACCTCCATCTCGGGCCAACCCCAGGCTTCCACCCGGGTCTCGTCCGCCTCGGGTCTGACATAGCCCCGCAGCTTGCTGTTCTTGTTATTCATGTGCGAAAGACACTCCTAGGGTGCAGGACGAAGGGGGCGACATCATCGCACATTCCATTGCCCATGGCTTAGAGGAACTCTTCGCCACCGCCAGCCCCCAGCATGATCTCGCCCGCGTCCGCCAGACGGCGGGCGGTGGAGAGGATCTCCTTCTGGGCGGCCTCCACCTCTGAGACCCGGATCGGCCCCATGGCTTCGAGATCGTCCGCCAGCATCTCGGCGGCCCGCTTGGACATGTTCTTGAAGACCTTCTCGCGCATCTGGTCGTCCGAGCCCTTGAGGGCCCGTTGCAGCAGATCCCCCGGCACTTCCCGCAGCAGGGTCTGGATGCCCCGATCGTCCACGTCGATGAGGTTCTCGAACACGAACATCAAGTCCTGGATCTGCTGGCTCATCTCCTCGTCCGACTCGCGGATGGAGTCCATCAGCTGGCCTTCGATGTTGGTGTCCAGGTAGTTCATGATGTTGGCGGCGGCCTTGAGGCCACCCATCTTGGCCGCCTGGGCCCCCGCCGCACCGGCGAACTGCTTCTCCATGATGTCGTTGAGCTCTTGCAGCGCCGCCGGTTGCACCTCTTCGAGGTTGGCGATACGCATCACCAGATCCAGGCGCACCTGCTCCGGGAACTGGCTCAGTATCTCGGCGGACTGCTCCGGCTCCAGATAGGAGAGCACTATGGTCTGGATCTGCGGGTGCTCGTTCTGGATGATGCTGGCCACCTGGCGGGCATCCATCCACTTGAGGGAGTCGAGGCCACGGGCGCCGGATCCCAGGATGATCTGATCCACCAGGTTGCTGGCCTTGTCCTCCCCGAGCGCCGCCACCAGGGCCTTGCGCACGAAGTCTTCGCTGCCGATGCCGATGTTGGTGTATTTCTGGATGTCGTCGATAAATTGACGATGCACCGCCGCCACCCGGTCGTGACTGAAATCCGACATGGAGGCCATGGACATGCCGAGCCGCTGCACCTGCTTGGGCTCGAGATGACGGAAGATCTGGGCGGCATCCTCCTCGTTGAGGCTCAGCATCAAGACCGCCGCCATCTCCATCCCGGCCATCTGGTCGAGGATCTGGCGCTGGTTATCGGTAATCTCGTTACCGGTGACTTGGTTTTTCTTCTCTTCAGGCATCTCGGTTCGTTACCCATTCTTTGATGACCTGAGCGGCCAGGTCTGGTTCATTCGCTACCAAGGCACGCACGGCCTTGAGCAGGTCCTCGTCACGGTGCAGGTCAGGCAGCTTGAGCTGGCCATCCCGCAGGCCGAACACCGGCTCGGCCTCGGCCTGGGCTGCCAGCAGGCTCAGCTCGTCATCACCACCCAGCACTGTGTGGTTGTCGAAGTCCAGCTCCCCTTCCGGCTTGGCATCCGGGTAGAGCAGGCGCTTGAGCATGGGCCGCACCACTGTGACGATGAGCACTATGATGACCAGCACCGAGGCGGCGATGCGCACCGCGCGCCAGAACCAGGGCTGCTCGTAGATGGGCATATCGGCCACGGCTTCCAGCTCGGGGCGGTTGAACGGAATGGCGACCACCTCCAGGGTGTCTCCCCGGGTCACGTCAAAGCCGAGGCCGCCGCTGAGCAGACGGCGCAGGGTATCGAGCTCGGCCTGGCTGCGGGCTTCCCGGGTGACGGCACCGTCGGCGCCGGGAGTGGCCTTGAAATCCACCGCCACCGACACCGTCATGCGGCGGATGCCGCCCTGCTGGCGCCGGATGTGGCTGACCGTGGTGTCCAGTTCGAAGTTGCGGGTCGCCTCCTTGCGGGAGCGGCCGGAAGAGCTGGTTCCCCCTTCCGCGCCGGCGGCCTGCTCGGGAATGCTGGAGGCGGCGGGCGGCTGATTGGTGAGCGCGCCTGGCACACCGCCATTGTTGCCATTGGCGCTGTTCTCTTCCACCGTCATCTCGGAGCGCACGGCCGGCAGGTCCGGATTGTAGGTCTTGCGGGTCTGCTCCTGCTGGGAGAAGTCGAGGGAGAGATCCACCTCCGCCGTATAGTTGTCAGCCCCAAGGACGGGGATCAGGATGGCGTCAATTTTTTGTTTGTATTCGAGCTCCTGCTTCTGCTGCATCGCAAACTCCTTGCGAGTCTGGGCAGAGAGCGGGTCTTGGGAGCCGGAGTTGAGCAGACGACCGTTCTGATCGGTCACTGTGACGCGGGTCGGCTCCAGGCCGTGCACGGCGGAGGCGACCATGTCGACGATGGAGTCCACCTCCCCCTGGCCCAGCGCTGCCCCTTTCAGGCTCAGCACGACTGTGGCGCTCGGCTTGCGTTCGTTGCGGGCGAACACGTTGTCCTTGGGAATAGCCAGCAGCACCTGGGCCTTGGCGACGTTCTGGAACTGCTCGATGGCGCTCGCCAACTGGCGCTCGCGGCTCAGTTTCAGACGCTCGCTCTCCATGCGCTGGCTGACCCCGAAGCTGGAGTCCTTGAGCAGTATGGCTTCGCCATCGTTGCTGGCCTCGCTGCTGCTGGCGAGGCCAGCGCGGGTCAGGCGCAGCCGGATGTCCGCATAATTCTCGGCGCTGACCAGCACGCTCTTGCCATCGACCTGATAGGGGATCTTCTGCTGATCCAGGTAATCCAGGGTGGAAACCAGCTCCTGGGTGTTGAAGGTGCCGAGGGGACGCATCTCCGGCTCCTTGCCCCACAGCAGGATGAAGACGGCGATGGCCAGGCAGATGGTCAACCCCAGGATCAGGGTGATCTGCCGCAACACATCGGTGTTGGACAAAAAGCCCAGGGCCGAGCTCTTCTGCTCGTGCTCATCGAGGGCGGCAGCCCCCTCGTTGTTCATCAGCAGATCGCCGTTTGGATCGTTAGCCACTCTTCAGGTCCTTATTGCTGACATCTTCATGATGATCTGTCGTCAAAATTTATTGAGATCTCTTATTGCCGACATCTTCACGATGTTCAGTCGCCGTGATTGATTGAGATCGCTTATACCGGCATGTTCATGATGGTCTTGTAGGCATCGACCATCTTGTTACGCACCTGCACCGTCGCCTCGAAGGCGATGGAGGATTTCTGCCCGGCGATCATCACCTCGGACAGGTCCACCGACTTGTCGCCCATATCGAACCGGGTGCGCAGATCGTTGGCGCTGCCCTGCAATTCGTTGACGTTGTCGAGGGCCTGCTGCAGCATCTGACCGAAATCCGAGTTGACCGGACGACCGGGCTGGGTCAGCGGCGTGGCACCGGCTTCTACCTTGAGTGCCTGCATCTCTTGCATCAGGCTGCTTGCGCTTATTTCCATCTTCCCTTCCCAGACAAATCATTGACACTGGCAAGCCTTAAGCAATTAGAGTGCCAACCGGGAAGAGGGTGCAGGCCGCCGGTGCCAAGGGGCAGCCACAAGCGGGCGCCCTGGTCCCGGCTCATGTCACCCCAGCACCAGCTTCAGATAACCGAGATGCAGATCTCGGTGCTCGTCCGCTGGCAGCTTGACCAGCACCTCGTCGTGCAGGAAGTGCGCCTTCTCGGTGGCCTGCACAGGAGCCACCAGGCCCACCGCTACCAGCCTGGCGACGATGGCGAGCGCCAGCGCCATGGTCCCCTCGTCCGCCCGTCCCCAGCCGAAGGTGACCCCCTTTGCCGCCCCTTCCATCAGGGGCTCGACCTCATCGCCATTGACCCAGAGGACCATGGGGCTGCCCTCCTGCAGCCGCAGATAGATGCTCTGCCGCTCCCACTCCCGGCGCCAGTCCACGGCAGATTCAGATGCCTGGGTCATACCACTCTCCTTGTTTAACGACTGTGTCTTGCTTCGCCCATGAAAAAGAGGGCCGAAGGCCCCCTTTTTACTGCAAGTCAGGTCATTTAAACAGGCAGTATTTCAACATGATAAAAGAAAAATACCGGATCGCTGCCAGCGACCACCATCACTTGTTCAGATCGTCATCCAGCCAGTATTTGGAACCCGAGATATTGGCATCGAGCAGCAGTCCCTTCTCCCCTATCTGGTAGATGGCCATGCCGCCATTGTACTTGGCGGTCAGCTCGGCGCTCTCCTTGCCGGCCACGGCACCCACTTCGGAGGTGGCCTCCCAGCCCTTGTTGACGAAGGCATCGAACCTGGCCTTGTCTTCAAACAGCACCACCTGCTGGTAGAACTTGCCCCCCATGCCGGCGGCCAGCCCGGCACCAAACATCTTCATATAGGTGTGCTTGCCCGTCTTGCGATTGATGGCAACCCCGGATCCCTGGTTGGTGTGCACCATCAGGGAGAACTTGCGCGAGTCGAACACCGCATAGCCGTAGGCCTGGTCAAACAGCAGCTTGGCGGAGGGTTGCTCGTTGAACAGCCGCACCAGGGCGGTATCGGCCATGGTATCCAGGGCGGTTCTGGCCTCAGCGGGGGTCTTGGGTTCGAGCATGGTGTCGAGCTTCTTGTCGGCGGCCGTCAACCACTCCTTGCCGGTGGCGGCGCTCTCTTCCGACCAGGCGCCCGCCTTGTTGTAGGCATCGGCTCCCCAGCTGGAGACAGACTCCCAGGTCGCCTTGGAGAAGTCGGTGATCCCCTGCCAGGCTTCCTTGCTGGTGTCGCTCACCGCGGTGCCAAGCTCGGAGGCCGCCTCCTTCAATTTCGCCCAGTCGGCATGGCTGGGGCCAGATGCAAGTGCCAGGATGGCGGCAATCAACCAGGATCGGCTCTTCATTGTGTGCTCCTTAAATATCCCATCAGCGGACATGTCACCCTATCAGATTTAAGCCAACTCAAAGAAGTCCTGTGTGCTTGTCCCCTCCACCCGGGTCAACCAGGGCCAGGCTTCCCCGGCGGCGAGGGGACGGCGGCCACCGCCCTCATGCGCAGGCACAGCCTCCCTGACGACAAGGGACAGAAGCTGACCGTAAATATTGTTCGGCCTGACAACCTCGGTTGTATAGTTTTTGGTTAGCCATTCCGGTAAAATCCGCGCCCTTGAATAAGAGCCACCTAAGAGTGATTGAGCGATGTCCAACACAAAACAGGCCCCCAAAGTAGGATTCGTCTCCTTGGGTTGCCCCAAAAATCTGGTCGATTCCGAGCGTATCCTGACCCAGCTGCGTACCGAAGGGTACGATGTGGTGCCCAGCTATGACGATGCGGAGCTGGTGGTGGTCAACACCTGCGGCTTCATCGACAGCGCGGTACAGGAGTCGCTGGAAGCCATCGGCGAGGCCCTGGCCGAAAACGGCAAGGTGATAGTCACCGGCTGCCTCGGCGCCAAAGAGAACCAGATCCGCGAGATCCACCCCAAGGTGCTCGAGATCACCGGCCCCCACGCCTATGAAGAGGTGCTGGGCCACGTCCACAAATACGTGGCGAAGCCGACCCACAACCCCTTCACCAGCCTGGTGCCGGCCCACGGCGTCAAGCTGACCCCCCGTCACTACGCCTACCTCAAGATCTCCGAGGGCTGCAACCACCGCTGCACCTTCTGCATCATCCCCTCCATGCGCGGGGATCTGGTGAGCCGTCCCATCGGCGAGGTACTGGCCGAGGCCAAGCGCCTGAAAGAAGCCGGCGTGAAGGAGATCCTGGTCATCTCCCAGGACACCTCCGCCTACGGCGTGGACGTCAAGCATCGCACCGGTTTCTACGACGGCATGCCGGTCAAGACCAGCATGGTCGCCCTGTGCGAAGAGCTGGCCAAGCTCGACATCTGGGTGCGCCTGCACTACGTCTACCCCTATCCCCACGTGGATGACGTCATCCCGCTGATGCGCGATGGCAAGGTATTGCCCTACCTGGACATACCGCTGCAACACGCCAGCCCGCGCATCCTGAAGCTGATGAAGCGCCCGGGTACCGTCGAGCGCACCCTGGAGCGCATCCAGAAGTGGCGCGAGATCTGCCCCGAGATCACCCTGCGCTCCACCTTCATCGTCGGCTTCCCCGGCGAGACAGAAGAAGAGTTCCAGATGCTGCTGGACTTCATCGACAAGGCTGAACTCGACAGGGTTGGCTGCTTCAAATACAGCCCGGTCGAAGGCGCCAAGGCCAACGAGCTGCCGGATCCTGTGCCGGAAGACGTCCAGGAAGAGCGCTTCCAGCGTTTCATGGAGCTGCAGCAGCAGGTCTCCGTTCGCAAGCTGGCCCGCAAGGTCGGCCAGGAGATGACAGTGCTGATCGACGAAGTGGACGAAGAGGGCGCCACTGGCCGATCCTTCGCCGACGCCCCCGAGATTGACGGCCTGGTCTACCTGAACGGCGAAACCGATCTGAAGCCCGGCGATCTGGTCAAGGTCCGCATCGACGAGGCGGACGAGTACGATCTGTGGGCCAGCCTGATAGGCTAAGTCCGCAGTCCACGATGGCGCCTGCCCGACAGGCGCCAATAAAAGAGCCAGTCAGTGACCCTGACTGGCTTTTTTTATTGATAGTACGAAATGGTTATGCGCGCTGAAGCGGGGCGCCAGGCGTCACCGGGTCAACGCTTCTGACGAGGGCTAGATGCCGGTATCCGCCACCATCACCAGAACATGAACGCCTTTATCATTGACCTCCTCAAGGGCCTTGAAACCATGACGGCAATAAACGCCACCGGTCAGGTTTTCGGTTTGCAAGTACAGCTTGCTGATCCCCGCCCTGCGAGCGCGGCTGAGGATCTCTGTTACCAGCAAGGAGGCGACCCCCTGCCCGCGCGCTTTTTCAACGACATATACCCCACCTAACCAATATTCGTACTCGGGAAATATCGCCATTTCACGGATCTTGAGCTCGGCAGCCCCCACCCATTCACCGGCCTGGCGCGCCAGTACGATCAGCGGAGCCCGGTCAACCTGGGTGGCCGCCATGACCTTGGCCAGCACCTGATCTTGAGTAAAGCGACCACTGTCGCGGCACCATTCGTCAAAATACCATGAGGCAGCCACGACTGCGGCAGATGGCGCATCCGCCAGTAACAACAACTCCATAAAGCCTCTTTTTCGTATAACCCCTGACCGGCTGGGGAAGGATGAACACGGCGAGGCGAAACCCAGGGTCGCACCCGCGAGCGGCGGCCTCGCCAGCAGCGAGGCTCCGAGACCGGCATGCTCTAGACAAGGTTATCGAATGGATATCATAACCAGCCGGGGAGTGGAAGGGATCGGGAGCCAAGGCGTACTTTCCCGCCATGACCCAGCAACCGGTTCTGCAGCTGGCGCGGCAGATCGGCCGGGGTGAAGGTAAAGGCGGTCTTGGCCTGCCCGGTCTAGGTGAACTCCTGGGTCAGGATCCCGAATAGGGAGCCCAGATTGGTGTCCAGGATCGCCTGGATATTGTCACCGAACACGAAATTCCAGTTGCCCGTGGTGACATGGATGTCGGACCCCTGACCGACCACGGCAAAGCTGAAGGCCAGCTTCTCGTTGGCCTGGCCCACCCGGCTCAGAGGTACCCAGCTATGACGATGCGGAGCTGGTGGTGGTCAACACCTGCGGCTTCATCGACAGTGCGGTACAGGAGTCGCTGGAAGCCATCGGCGAGGTACTGGCCGAGGCCAAGCGCCTGAAAGAGGCCGGCGTGAAGGAGACCCTGGTCATCTCCCAGGACACCTCCGCCTACGGCGTGGACGAGGTCCACATCGACGAGGCGGACGAGTACGATCTGTGGGCCAGCCTGGTCAAGTAATCCGCTAACGGATGTGGCGCCCGAAGCCAGTCAGTGAATGCTGACTGGCTTTTTTAATGCCCCTAATCAGCCAACACAAAAATCCCTTGGCAGCCGGCGCCGGGTCCTTGCGCAAATAGGACGCCCCCCATCATCACCCGACTCACCGGGAGATGCCCCTCAGTGAGCCAGCGCACAGTTCTGCCCCTCACCCCGGTTCGCTTGTTTCAAGCTCAAAAAAAGCCACTGAAGGGGAGCAAAAACGAGCACGATCCACCTCACACTATCGTCTTTGAATTGTCATAAAGGGTGACTTGGTACTTTGTGAGAATTAATGCAAGCGTATAATTTAAAAGGATTAAAAATAGAGTTTGACGATAATGACGAGAGAGTCCGAGTTTTTACGATATCGACGAAATGAAGAGTTGTTGTTTTCCTGTTAACTCTGCTTTTCTAAGGGCGTTGGATGACACAACTACAAGGGTGCAAAACCTGACCAACATTGAGGGCCGGCATCCAAGCATGGGATCCGGTGCTCCATTCCAAAACCATGGAAGACCAATAAGAAAGGAAAAAATATGCTTGCCAAAGTATCCAAAATCGCTACCTCAGTCATGCTGGGAACCCTGATGCTCGGTGCCGCCGGTACCGCCATGGCCGCCGAGAACAAGACGGTGCTGACCCTGGTCGCGCAACAGGAGACCGCATGGGTCAAGAACTTCAACCCCTTCCTGCAGGCCGGTCTGCTGCACACCACCCGTCACTTCATCTACGAGCCGCTGGTGATCTTCAACGATATGCAGGGTGGCAAACCCGTCTATCGTCTGGCCACCAACTACGCCTTCAGCGATGACCTGAAGTCGGTCACCTTTGACCTGCGCGAAGGGGTCAAGTGGTCCGATGGTGAAGCCTTCACCGCCGACGACATCCTCTTCTCCTTCAACCTGGTCAAGGCCAACAAGGCGCTGGACGAGCGCTCCATCTGGACTCAGATCAAGGGTGTCGAGAAGCTGGGTGAACACAAGGTCAAATTCGACCTGGCCGAGGTCAACACCAACGTGGTGAACGACCTGGTGCTGGTGCCCATAGTCCCCGAGCATCAGTGGAAGTCGGTAAAAGACCCGGTTGCCTTCACCAACGACAAGCCGGTCGGCACAGGTCCCTTCACCGAAGTGGACAACTTCTCCGCCCAGCTCTATACCCAGTGCCGCAACCCGCACTACTGGGACAACGCCAACCTCGCCATCGACTGCCTGCGCATGCCGCAGATGGCCACCAACGACCAGGTACTGGCTGCTGTGATGAAGGGTGACGTGGACTGGTTCGGCTCCTTCGTGCCGGACATCGAGCGCCTCTACGTCGGCAACGATCCCAAGAACAACAAGTACTGGTTCCCCGCCTCCGGCACAGTGGCGTTCAACGTCAACTTCCAGAGCAAGAACCCGGGCAATAACGAAGCCTTCAACGACATCAACTTCCGCCGCGCCTTCTCCATGGCGATGGACCGCCAGTCCATGGTGGACATCGCAGGCTACGGCTACCCGACCGTCAACGAATACCCCTCTGGCCTTGGCAAGGCATTCGCCTCCTGGGACAACCCGGACGTCGAGAAGAAATACGGCAAATACAACAAGTTCGACCTGGAAGGTGCCAAGGCTCTGCTGAAGGAAGCGGGCTACAAGGACTGTGACGGCGACAAGTTCCTCGACACCCCGAGCTGCAAGAAGATCGAGTTCAAGGTGCTGGTACCGAACGGCTGGACCGACTGGGTCAACACAGTCCAGATCGGTGTGGAAGGGCTGCAGGCGCTGGGCCTGAACGCCAAGACCTCCACCCCGGAAGCCACCGTCTGGACCGAGAACCTGATCACAGGTGACTTCGACGTCGCCCTGCAGGGTTACTTTGCCGGTGCCAACCCGCACAAGTACTTCGAGACCGCCTTCCACTCCCGCAACATGGGTGAGCGCGGCAACCGCTTCGCGGCGCCCCGTTACAAGGATCCCGAGCTCGACAAGCTGATCGATGACTTCACCCAGACCGCCGATGCGGCCAAGCAGAAGGAGATCATGTTTGCCATCCAGGAACGCGTCGGTGCCAACCAGACCATAATCCCTGTGTTCAACAACCCGACCTGGTACGAATACAGCACCAAGCGCTTCAATGGCTGGTTCAGTGCCGACAACCCGGTCGCCAAGCCGCAGGTACACCCGGACACCCCGGAACGTCTGCTGCACGTGTTGTCACTCAAGCCAAACAGCTAATCACCTCGGCCCCCTGCGGGGGGCCTTTTTCCCCGCCATGTCTTCCATTCTCCGTCTTTGCCGGGGTTGGGGGAGCTTTGCCCGGCGCGGGGCAGGCTTGCAGTAAAAGGTATCACCATGGGATTTATACTAAGACGCTTCTCCTTCTATCTGGTCGCCTTCCTGGTGGCCGCCACCATCAACTTCCTGCTGCCCAGAGCCATGCCCGGAGATCCCGTCTCCGTCATGTTCGCCCGGGCCGGCGCCATGATGGAACCAGCCGCCCTCGAAGCCCTCAAGGCCACCTTCGGGTTCGTTGACGGTCCCATCACCACCCAGTTTCTCGCCTATGTGAAGAGTGTCTTCACCTGGGATCTCGGCACCTCGGTGCGCTACTACCCCCAACCGGTCGCCGACGTGCTCGGCCGCGCCATCGGCTGGACCCTGTTCCTGGTGGGCACCTCCACCATACTGAGCTTCTCCATCGGCTCCATCGTCGGCATCTTCGCCGCCTGGTACCGGGGGGGACGCATGGACAGCATCCTCTCCCCGCTCACTCTGGTGATGCAGGCCATTCCGCCGGTGGTGGTCTCCCTGCTCGCCCTCTTCCTGTTCGGGGTCAGTCTCGGCTGGCTGCCCATCGGCTACGCCTACAGCCCGGAGATCCCCGCCGATTTCGGTTGGGAACACATCAAGAGCATCATGCTGCACGCCATCATGCCGGTGGGCACCCTGGCCATGGTGCAGGTGGGGGGCTTCCTCATCACCATGCGCAACAACATGATCAACCTGCTCGGCGAGGACTACATCACCATGGCCAAGGCCAAGGGGCTCTCCAGCAACAGGGTCATCTTCAACTACGGCGCCCGCAACGCCGTGCTGCCCAGCGTCACCGCCCTCTCCATGGCGCTCGGCTTCGTCATCGGCGGCTCCCTCATCACCGAGGTGATCTTCAACTACCCGGGCCTCGGGCTCACTCTCTACCAGGGCATACTGGCCCGCGACTACCCGCTCATTCAGGGGCAACTGCTCATCATGACCATCACCATGCTCAGCTTCAACTTCCTGGCGGACGTGCTCTATGTCTTCCTGGATCCCCGTCTGCGTACAGGAGGCAAATAAGATGCATATGCCGACTATTTTGAAAATCCTGCTGGGCAACAAGAAGGCCGCCTTCGGCCTCGCCATCGTTGTCACCTTCGTGCTGATGGCCCTGTTTGCCCCGCTGCTCGCCAGCAACGAGCCCACCAAGCGGGTCGCCCGCCCGCACCAGCCCCCCAGCGTGGAGCTGGTGATGGGCTCCAACCGCATGGGCCACGATCTCTGGGCCCAGTTCACCAGCGGCGCCCGCATCTCCCTCATGGTGGGCTTCGGGGCAGGCCTGCTGGTCTGCGCCCTCGCCATCGGCATCGGCATCACAGCCGGTTACTTCGGCGGCGTGGTGGATGAGTGCCTCACCTTCCTGATGAACGTGGTGCTGGTGATCCCCAACCTCCCTCTGCTGCTGGTATTGGCAAGCTTTATCGGGGAGGCGTCACCGACGGTGATTGCGCTCATCATAGGCTTTACCTCCTGGGCCTATGGCGCACGCGTCATCCGTGCCCAGACCCTGGCGCTGCGGGAGAAAGAGTTCGTCATCGCCGCCGAAGTGCTGGGGGAGCCGGCCTGGCGCATCATACTGGTGGAGATACTGCCCAATCTCATCTCCATCATAGGGGTGAGCTTCATCGGCTCCATCATCTACGCCATCGTCACCGAAGCGACCCTGGAGTTCCTGGGACTCGGCGATCCGACCGTGGTCAGCTGGGGCATCATGCTCTACAACGCCCAGACCTCCAGCGCCATCCTGGTAGGCGCCTGGTGGGAGATCCTGGCCCCCTGCTTCGCCATCGCCACCCTGGGGGCGGGTCTGGCCATGCTCAACTTCGCCATCGACGAAATCGCCAACCCGCAACTGCGCTCTCACAAGGGTCTGCGCCGCTGGAAACAGCTCGCCGCCCCCGTCCCCCCCATCGCAGCCCAGGAGAAGACAGCATGAGCTCGCAACAACCCCTGCTGTCGGTGCGCCAGCTCTGCGTCGACTACATCACAGAGAGCGGCGACGTGCGCGCCGTCAACTCGGTCAGCTTTGACATAGCCCCAGGCGAAGTCTTCGGCCTCGCCGGCGAGTCCGGCTGCGGCAAGTCCACGGTCGCCTTCTCGGTGGCCCGGCTGCACAAGCCGCCCGCCTACATCAGCGGCGGCGAGATCCTGTTCAAGGGGGAGAACATCCTCGGCTTCGACGACGAGCGGCTGCGCAGCTACCGCTGGCGCCAGGCGAGCGTGGTGTTCCAGTCCGCCATGAATGCCTTGAACCCTGTGCTGCGCATGGAGGAGCAGTTCTGTGACGTGCTGCTGGCCCACAACCCCGGCATGACCCGCTACGAGGCGATCAAGCGCGCCCAGGAGCTGCTGGAGATAGTCGACATCCACCCGAGCCGGCTCAAGGACTATCCGCACCAGTTCTCCGGCGGCATGCGCCAGCGGCTGGTGATCGCCATCGCCATGGCCCTCAACCCCGAGCTCCTGATCATGGATGAGCCCACCACGGCGCTGGATGTGGTGGTGCAGCGGGAGATACTGCAGAAGGTCTACGCCCTCAAGGCGAAGTTCAACTTCTCCATTCTCTTCATCACCCACGACCTCTCGCTCATGGTCGAGTTCTGCGATCGCATCGGCATCATGTATGCGGGCGAACTGGTGGAGGTGGCGCCGGCCAAGGCGATACTGACTGCGCCCCTGCACCCCTATACCAAAGGGCTCGGCAACTCCTTCCCGCCCCTGCACGGCCCGAAAACCGTGCTGGAGGGGATCCCCGGCACCCCGCTCAACCTGCTGGAGGTGCCGGTCGGCTGCCGCTTCCAGGCCCGCTGCGGCAAGGTGCACGATCGCTGCCGTCAGGAATATACCGCCCTCGCCGAGATCCGGCCCGGGCAGCAGGCCGCCTGCCACCTCTATGACTCGGCCGAGGAACAACTGGACCACCCCATCTATCTGGACAAGGCCGCTGGCTGTTAAGGATGTCTGTCATGCAAATCGCCCAAACCGACGCGCCCATCATCGAGGTCCAGCATCTCTACAAGGACTTCGCCGTCAACTCCAATGCCATCAAGAGCGGCAAGATGCGGGCCCTCTCCGACATCACCTTCAACCTGCACCGGGGCCGCGCCCTGGCGGTGGTGGGGGAGTCGGGCTCCGGCAAGAGCACCATCGCCAAGATCATCGCCAAGATGTACAAGCTCTCCAACGGCCGCATCCTCTACCGCGGCCGGGATCTGGAGGAGTTCAACAAGGGCACTGCCCTGCTGGACTATCGCCAGAGCGTGCAGATGGTATGGCAAGACCCGTTCGGTTCGCTCAATCCGACCCACACCATCTACCACCACATAGCCCGCCCCCTGCTGCTGCACAGCAAGGTGCTCGACAAGAAAGATCTGCCGGACATGGTCTATGCCCTGCTGGAAAAAGTGGGGCTGACCCCGGCCAAGGCGACGGCGGCCAAGTATCCCCACCAGCTCTCCGGCGGCCAGCGCCAGCGGGTCAACATAGCCCGCAACCTGGCGGTGGAGGCGGAAGTGGTGCTGGCGGACGAGCCCACCTCCATGCTCGACGTCTCCATTCGAATCGGCATCCTCAACCTGATGGAGCAGATGAAGAACGAGCTCGGCGTCTCCATGCTCTACATCACCCACGACATCGCCACCGCCCGCTACGTGGCGGAAGATCTCGCGGTCATGTACGTGGGGCACATGGTGGAGTGGGGCGAGGTGGACGAGATACTGCACCACCCCCAGCACCCCTATACCCAGTTGCTCATCTCGGCGGTGCCGGATCCCGAGAAGAGCATCCATGCCGAGCTGGAGGGGGGCCGCAAGGGGGAAATCCCGCTCTGGACCCCGGAATCCCGGGGCTGCCCCTTCGCCGGTCGCTGCCATCAGGCCATGCCCCGCTGCAAGGAGAGCCTGCCGCCGGTGACCAAGCTTGCCGACAACCACTTCGTGCGCTGCTACCTGCACGAATAAGCCAGCCCCCCACTCAGGGGGCGGCTTTACCGGCCCGCGACACCTTCACCCGGGCCTCCTCGCGAGGCCCCTTCATTGCCCCAGACCAGGGAGTAAAGCTGGATGGAACTCTTGATCAATCAGGTGGGTTACGATTGTGACGGACACAAGATTGCCCTGCTGCAGACCGCCGCCGACGTGGAGATAAGCGGCCTGGTGCGACTGCGCCGCCTGCATGATGACCGCCTGCTGCTGGAGGTTCCTCTCCAGGCCGCAGGCCAGGTGCCAGGCTGGCAGGGACGCGCCTACTGGCGTGCCGACTTCAGCGCCTTCAAGGAGTCCGGCCACTACCGGCTGGAAGCCATCACAGCACAGGGCATAGTCCGCTCCACCCGCTTTGCCATAGGTCAGGATCTGCTGACCAGCCGCTGCCTCTCCGATGTCATTCACTACTTCAAGGGCCAGCGTGCCAGCGGCGCCTTCGATAGAGCCGACCGCAGCGCCCGCCTGTTTGGCACCGACCAGCGCAAGGATGTGCACGGCGGCTGGTTCGATGCCAGCGGCGACATGAGCAAATACCTGAGCCACCTCTCCTACGCCAACTACCTCAACCCCCAGCAGACCCCATTGGTGGTGTGGAGCCTGCTCAAGAGCCGGGCGCTCCTGGCGACGCGCCGCGACATCGACGGGCTGAACCTCTGCAAGCGGCTCGGTGACGAGGGGCTGCACGGGGCGGATTTTCTCTGCCGGATGCAAGATGAGAGCGGCTTCTTCTACATGACACTGTTCGACAAGTGGAGCAAGGATCCCGAGCAGCGCGAGCTGTGCGCCTACGCCACCCAGCAGGGACTCAAGTCCAACGACTGGCAGGCGGGCTTTCGCCAGGGGGGCGGCATGGCCATCGCCGCCCTGGCCCGGGCCGCCCGCGAGCAGACCGGCGGCGACTTCGATACCAGCCACTATGCCGAGGCGGCCAGGCGCGGCTACCTGCACCTGCGCGAGCACAACCTCGCCTATCTGGACGACGGCCTCGAGAACATCATCGACGACTATTGCGCCCTGCTGGCGGCGGTGGAACTAACCCAGACCCTTGGCCGCGACTGGCTCGGGGAGGCAAGGGAGAGGGCCGGCAGGCTCTGCGCCCGCCAGTTCCCCCACCCCGAGCTTGGCCACTACTGGAGTGCCAATGAGGACGGCTCGCGCCCCTACTATCACGCCGCCGAGGCGGGTCTGCCGGTGCTGGCCCTGCTGGAATACCTGGGGGTCGAGCCGGATCAGGATCGCCGCGCCCGGGTGAGCGCCGTGGTACAGCAGGCGCTGGCCGCCGAGCTGGCCCTCGCCGCCCGGGCGGGCAACCCCTTCGCCCTGGCTCGCCAATACGTGGAGGGAGTGGATGAAGCCCCCCGCATCAGCTTCTTTATGCCCCACCACAACGAGTCCGGTTACTGGTGGCAGGGGGAGAATGCCCGGCTGGCCTCCCTGGCCGCCATGGCCTTCGCCGCGGCTCGCCACTTCCCCCAGCAGAGCCCACTTCTGATGACGTTCGGTCAGCGCCAGCTCGACTGGATCCTCGGGCAAAACCCCTTCAACGCCTGCATGCTGGCGGGGCACGGCATCAACAACCCGAGCTATACCGCCGGTTATCCCAATGCCCTCGGCGGCATCTGCAACGGCATCACCTCAGGATTCGATGACGAGGCTGAGGTGGCCTTCATCCCGGAGGAGTACAGGGATCGGCTGGATCAGAACTGGCGCTGGGGGGAGCAGTGGATCCCCCACGCAGCCTGGTTCGCCCTGGCCATCAGCTGGCAGAGTACGCCGGAGGCTCGTCATGATTGAGACGCACAAGGATCGGCTCGGACATCATTGGCGCAGGAGAGAGCAGTGGATCCTCCAATCATTCAGCCTGGTTTGCCCTGGCCATCAGCTGGCAGAGTGCGCCGGAGGCTCGTCATGATTGAGACGCACAAGGATCGGCTCGGACATCATTGGCGCAGGAGAGAGCAGTGGATCCTCCAATCATTCAGCCTGGTTCGCCCTGGCCATCAGCTGGCAGAGTGCGCCGGAGGCTCGTCATGATTGAGTTCTGGGTCGGGGTCGATGGCGGGGGGACTCACACCCGCGCCCGCATTCGGGACAAGGGGGGCAGAGTGCTGGGAGAGGGGCGCGCCGCGGGCTCCAACCTGGAGCTCGGTATAGAGGTTGCTCACGCCAACGTGCTGGCGGCCATCGTCAGCGCCCGGCTGGCCGCCGGGCTTGGCATCGAGTGCGAACAGCGGATGGGGGTGGGGCTGGCGCTGGCCTCCGCCGAGCTGGCCGACTGCTACCACGCCCTGCTCGAGATGCCCTTCCCCTTCGCGAGCGTGCGGCTCACCTCCGACGCCTTCGGCGCCTGCCTGGGCGCCTTTGGTGGCCGGGAGGGGGCCATCCTCATCGCCGGCACAGGGTCCGCCGGGCTCATCTACCGCCATGGTCAGCTGCATAGCTGCTCGGGGCGCGGCTTCCCCATCTCGGATCTGGGCAGCGGCGCCTGGCTGGGGCTGCGCGCCATCCAGCAATCCCTGCTCTGCCACGACGGCATCCTGCCCCCCAGCCTGCTCGCCGTGCGCCTGCTCGATCACTTCAAGCGGGATCAGGCCGAGGTGGTGCGCTGGGCCGCCCGCGCCATTCCCGCCGACTATGGCCGCTTCGCCCCCTGGGTGTTCGACGCCGCCAGCGACGGGGATGAGCTCGCCAACCAGCTGCTGGACGAAACCTGCGCCCAGTTGCAGACCCTGCTGGAGGGGATGAGGCTGCTGGGAGCCGACCGCATCGCCCTGCTGGGCGGCGTCGGCATGCGCCTGGCCCCTCGCCTGGGTCACCTCAACCTGGTGCCCCCGCAAGCCGATGCGCTGGAAGGCGCCATCCTGTTCGCCCAGTCAAAGGCCTACCCATGCCTGCATCCCTGAGCCCTGTTCGCCCAGTCGGACACCTATCCATGCCTGCACCCCTGAGCACTGTTCGCCCAGTCGGACGCCTATCCATGCCTGCATCCCTGAGCCCTGTTTGCCCAGCCAGAGGCCTATCTATCTCTGCCCCCCTGAGCCCTGCCCGGCGTGAAGCTTGCGCCATAGAGGGCACCACACTGTTCGCCCAATCAGAGGAATACCCATGTCTGCACCCCTGATCCATACCCAGATCGACCGTCGCGACGGTGAAGACGTCTGGTTCCGCTTCACCCTGAGCCAGCTCCCGGCCAGCCCCTGGAAGCTGCACTTCTGCCTGGCCCGCCACATAGATCCCCAGTCGGTGGAGGGGGGCTCCCTGGCGCGCCAGAGCGGCAGCTACAAGGTGCTGGTGCCCCATGAGGGGGTCAGCGAGCTGCGTTTTTGCTGCCGCAACACCCCCATCAAGCGCTACTCCGATCTGCCTCAGGGCTTCTTCCTCAGCCTGACGGACGAAGGCGCCCAGCCGCAGCTGCAACCCCTGGTGCAGGCGGGCCAGGATCTCGGCCTGCCACCGAGCCCGGCGGCGGCCCCCGATCTACCCGAGGTGGAGCCCGCCAACGGCATAGTGCCCCAGCCGGCTCAGCTACGGCTGCCGGAGGGCAACTTCCGCCTGGCCGAGCGGGCCCATGTCAGCGGCCCTGTCTCCCTGGCCCCCCTGCTGGCCCATTTCAACGAGCTGACGGGGCTCGCCCTGACCCAGGATCACGACGCCGAGATCCACCTGGTCGAGGCCCCCCTCCCCCTGGAGGCTTACCAGCTCGTCATAACCACAGAGGAGATCCGCATCCGGGCTGCCGGCGAGGCGGGCTGGCGCCACGGTCTGGTGACCCTGGCCCAGTGGGCCCTGCAACACGGGGAGAGCCTGCCCTGCCTCGAGGTGGAGGACGCGCCCAGGTTCGGTTTTCGTGGCATCTTCCTCGACTGCGCCCGCCACTTTCACTCCATCGCCACCCTCAAGCGCCTGCTCAAGCAGATGAGCCTCTACAAGTTCAACCGCTTCCACTGGCACCTGACCGATGACGAGGGCTGGCGCCTCGAGATCAAGGCCTTCCCCCGGCTGACCGAAGTGGCGGCCTGGCGGGGACATGGCCTGGCGGTCGGCCCCCAGCTCAGCGGCGGCCCCGATCCTTATGGCGGCTACTACACCCAGAGCGAGGTGCGTGAGCTGGTGGCCTATGCCGCCGGGCTCGGCATCACCATCATCCCGGAGATAGACATCCCGGGTCACTGCCACGCGGCCATCAAGGCGCTGCCCGAGCTGCTGCGGGAAGAGGCGGATCACTCCCGCTACCTCTCGGTGCAATATTTTGACGACAACGTGCTCAACCCGGCCCTGCCCGGTACCTATCGCTTCCTGGAGGCGGTGATCGACGAGGTGTGCGCGCTCTTCCCTGGCACTCAGGTGCACATGGGGGGGGACGAGGTGCCGACCGGGGTCTGGACCGACAGCCCCGCCTGTCAGCAGTTGATGGCAGAGCAGGGCTATACCGATTGCCGGGAGCTGCAGGGCCACCTGCTGCGCCACTGCCAGCAATACCTGGCGGCCAGAGGCAAGCAGATGCTGGGCTGGGAGGAGATACTGCACGGGGACAAGGTGAGCCGGGATGCCACCATCTTCGCCTGGACCAGCTTCCAGGCGGGGTTGGATGCCGCCTCCGCGGGCTACCCCGTGGTGATGGCCCCGGCCCAGTCCCTCTATCTGGATCTCGCCTGGAGCCCGGACATCCATGAACCCGGCCTCTACTGGGCGGGGACCCTCAATCTGGAGCAGGTTTACCTATGCGATCCTGCACCGGCCGATTTCCATGCCAACGATAACATCCTGGGGGTGCTGAGCCCCTTGTGGTCGGAACTGATCACCTCTCGCGATCGTCTCGACTACATGTTGTTCCCGCGCATGCTCGCCACGGCCGAGGTGGCCTGGAGCGACCCCGCCCGCAAGGCCTGGGATCACTTCGCCGCCCGCCTGCCCGGCCAGCTGCAGATCCTCGATCAGTTACAGGTGCGTTACCGGGTGCCACAGAGGTAGTGTTATCTTTCTCTTTTTGGCGACCTTTTGGTCGCCATTTTTTTACCACCAAACAACAAAAATCCAACCTGGCCCCTACTTTTACTCCGCCTTTGTTGGCAAAATAAGGCCCCCGATGAGGCCGGGCAAGACGCACTGCGCCCGGGCCTGCATCCGGTTCAACCACAATAACAACCAGCAACGCATCGGAGCTTATCCTTATGGCCCGCAAACACGTCCAGATCCAGGACAGTGAAGTTGAGTTCCCCGCCGACGTGCAACTCGTCTCCACCACGGATCTGCGCGGCGTCATCACCTACGCCAACCCCGCCTTCTGCCGCATCGCCGGCTACCATGTCGATGAACTGGTCGGACACAACCACAACCTGGTGCGTCACCCCGACATGCCCAAGGCCGCCTTCGCCGACCTCTGGGATCGCCTCAAGGAGGGCAACCCCTGGCGTGGCATGGTCAAGAACCGCTGCAAGGATGGCCGCTATTACTGGGTCGACGCCTATGTGACCCCCATCTACGAGAACGGCAAGATAAGCGGCTACCAGTCGGTGCGCTGCAAGCCCGAACCCCAGCTCAAGCAGGTCGCCGCCCAGGCCTATCAGGCCCTGCTCAAGGCCGAACAGGGTGGCGCCAGCAAGCTGCCCTCCCTGCACAGTGTCAGACCCCTGCTGCTCGGCCTGCTGATGCTGGGGCTCTTTGGCTGGGCGGCCTTCTCTCAGGGGGCTCTGACGGTGCTGCTGATGCTGCTGCCCCTGCTGGCCGTCGCCGGCACTTACTGGCGCGAGCTCATCTCGCTGCCACGCTACCTCAAGCGCCTCGGCCAGCAATATGACAGCCTGACCCGGCTGGTCTACTCGGGGGACGCCCCCGGCGCCATCGCCGATTTCCATCTCAAGATGCTGCAGGCCCGCATTCGTACCGTGCTGGGTCGGGTCAACGACGCCACCCATCCCTTGCAGACCCTGGCGACCGACCTGCAGGACTCTTCCCATCAAGCCTTCCTCGACATCAACGAGCAGGACGCCCAGACCCAGCAGATGGCCGCCGCCATGACCCAGATGGCCAGCACGGCCCACGAGATAGCGCGCAACATCCAGGACACCAACAGCCAGGTGACAGAGGCACGCAGCAGTTGCCAGCATACGGTGCAGCAGCTGGATCAGACCGAGCAGCAGATGGAGCTGCTGGCCAGGCAGGCGGAGCATGCCTTCCACTCCGCCGTCGAGCTGGCGAACGAATCCGAGCGGATCGGCAGCGTCATGGGCGAGATCCAGGGCATCGCCGAGCAGACCAACCTGCTGGCACTCAACGCCGCCATCGAGGCGGCCCGGGCCGGCGAGCAGGGACGCGGCTTTGCGGTGGTGGCGGACGAGGTGCGCACCCTGTCCACCCGCACCCACAAGGCGACCGAGCAGATCCAGGGCAGCATCCGCCAGATCCAGCAGACTCTGGGCCGCTGGCAGGGGATGATGCAGGACAATCTGGCCCAGACCCGGGAATGCGCCCTGATGACGCGCCAGGGGTCAGGCAACCTGCATCTGGTGCTGGGGGAGATAGATCAGGTGACAGAGTTCTCCACCCAGATAGCCGCCGCGGCCGAACAGCAGCAGGCGGTGGTGGAGGAGATCAGCCGCAACATCCACCAAATCTCCCAGTACTCCCGCGCCAACAGCCAGAAGATCCAGGCGGTGGACAACTCCAGCCAGGAGCTGCTCAAACGCGCCAGCGAGCTCAGGGGGCTGAGCCAGACCTTCGGCTGAGCAGGATCCCCTGTTGCCCCCCAGACCACGGAAGCGCCACAATGGTGGCGCTTTTGTTTCACGCCGAGTAACACATGATGATGACCCCTCCCCCTTCCCCCTTGAACAAGGTGGAACGCATCGAGGCTATCCTGGCCCTGATCCCGGCCGGCCGCGTGGTGAGCTATGGCCAGGTCGCCGATCTGGCGGGCCTGCCCGGGCGGGCGCGGCTGGTGGGAAAAGTGCTGCGGGAGACGGACAAAACGCTACCCTGGCATCGCGTGCTGGGCGCAGGCGGTACCATCTCCTTGCCCAAGGGCTCGGCGGGTTTCGATGAACAGATAGGAAGATTGCAGGAAGAGGGGGTGCCGGTGATCAAGGGGCGGGTCAGGATACGGGAGTGGCAGTGGCAGCCCGACCTCGCCGAGCTGCTCTTTCTGATCCCGTTCTAGCGCCTGTCAGCGGCGCCGTCGCTAGTCGCTGGCAAGGGGGCCCAGGATGTCGTCGCAACGTACCTGCACCGGTATGGTCTCGTCTTCCCGCTGCAGCAATACCAGCAGACTCTGCCTGTCCACCTCCAGCACATAGGCCGTTCCTTCCCGCGTCAGGCAGGTCATGCCTGGCCGGATTTCATGTATCTCCATGACAACCTCCCTGTCTTGTGCTGCCATCCATGCAGCCCTCTCAGTATACCGCCATCTCCCAATAAAAAGGCCCCTCGCAAGGGGCCTCTTTCATCATGATGTGAGCGGTGACGCGATCAGGACTTCTTCGCCTTAGCCAGGCTCTCCTGCCACTTCCCATTGTCGTAATGGGCGGTCCAGCCCGTTGCCTTGCCGTTCACCTCCGTCATCACGTACTGCTCCTTGCTCTTGCGGCTGAAGCGCACCACGGATGCGTTACCGTCAGGATCTGACGCCGGGGCGTCGGCCAGGTACTGATGCTTGGGCGACAGCCGGTCGCGGAAGCGCTTGAGCTCCTCCACCAGTGGCGCACGAGTCTCACGGGATTTCGGGAAGTTGCTGGCGGCGAGGAAAAGACCGGCCGCCCCGTCACGCAGCACGAAGTGGGCATCGGACTGGGTGCACTTGAGCTCGGGCAGCGGCACCGGATCTTCCTTCGGCGGCGCTATGTCACCATTTTTCAGGATCTTGCGGGTGTTCTTGCAGGTCTCGTTGGTGCAACCCATGTACTTGCCGAAGCGGCCGTTCTTGAGCTGCATCTCGGAGCCGCAGCGATCGCACTCTATGCTCGGCCCTTCGTAGCCCTTGAGCTTGAACTGACCCTGCTCGATTTCGTAACCGTCGCAGTCCGGGTTGCGGCCACAGACGTGCAGCTTGCGGCTGTCGTCGATGATGTAGGCATCCATGGCGGTGCCGCAGACGCCGCAGCGGTGCTTGGCGCGCAGCGCCTCGGTCTCGGCCTCGTCACCGTCGGTGGCGGAGACGAACTCGTCCGCACTGACCAGGTTGATGGTCTTCTTGCAGCGCTCTTTCGGCGGCAGGGCGTAACCGGAGCAACCGAGGAAAACGCCGGTAGTGGCGGTACGAATACCCATCTTGCGGCCGCAGTCCGGGCAGTCGATATCGGTCAGCACCATCTGGTTGGCACGCATGCCTCCCTCTTCCGCTGGCTTGTCGGCCTGCTCCAGCTCCTGGGTAAACTCGGCGTAGAAGGCGTCCAGCACCTTCTTCCACTCCAGGCTGCCTTCGGCGATGCCATCGAGCTTGTCTTCCATCTTGGCGGTGAACTCGTAGTTCATCAGCTCGACGAAGTTCTCCACCAGACGGTCGGTGACGATCTCACCCATCTTCTCGGCGAAGAAGCGGCGGCTCTCGACCCGTACATAGCCGCGATCGACGATGGTGGAGATGATGGAGGCGTAGGTGGACGGGCGGCCTATGCCGCGTTTTTCCAGCTCGCGCACCAGGGCCGCTTCGGTGAAGCGGGCGGGCGGCTTGGTGAAGTGCTGACGGGGATCCAGCTTGACCAGCTTCAGGATCTCGCCGACGGTCACCGCCGGCAGCTGGCTGTCTTCCCCCTTGCGACCCATGGGCGGCAAGGCTTTGGTCCAACCGGCGAAGCGCAGGGTGCGACCGCGAGCCTTGAGCTCGAACTCGCCCGCCTTGACGGTCAGGGTGGAGGAGTCGTACTGGGCCGGGGTCATCTGGCACGCCACAAACTGGCGCCAGATGAGGTCATAGAGCCGCATGGCGTCCGGCTCCATCCCTTCCAGCATCTCGGCAGTCACCAGCACGTTGGAGGGACGGATCGCCTCGTGGGCTTCCTGGGCGCCAGCCTTGGAACCATAGAGCGTCGGTTCGGCCGGCAGGTAGGCGGCGCCATACTGCTCGCCGATATATTCCCGCACCGCCTCGACCGCCTCTTTGCTGAGGTTGGTGGAGTCGGTACGCATGTAAGTGATGTAACCCGCTTCGTAGAGACGCTGGGCCATCATCATGGTCTTCTTTACCCCGAAGCTCAGTCGGGTGGAAGCCGCCTGCTGCAGGGTGGAGGTGATGAAGGGGGCGGATGGCTTGGAGCCGGTCGGCTTGTCTTCCCGGTTCACCACCTTGTAGTCGACCCCTTCCAGGGCGGCCACGGCGGCGAAGGTCTCGGCCTGGGTCACCGGCTTGAAGTCGACGCCGTTGCGGCTGACCACTTCCATCCGCAGATCGGCCTTGTCACCGGTCAGCAGATCGGCATTGAGATCCCAGAACTCCACCGGCACGAAGGCCTTGATCTCGCGCTCTTTATCGACGATGAGGCGCACCGCGACGGACTGCACCCGGCCGGCGGAGAGACCGCGAGCCAGCTTCTTCCACAAGAGCGGAGAGACCATGTAACCCACGACACGGTCGAGGAAGCGACGAGCCTGCTGGGCGTTGACGCGATGGATGTTCAGATCGGACGGCTGGGCAAAGGCCTCCTGGATCGCGGTCTTGGTGATCTCGTTGAACACCACCCGCTTGTAGCGGCTGTCATCACCGCCGATGATCTCCCGCAGGTGCCAGGCGATCGCCTCTCCTTCTCTGTCCAAGTCGGTTGCGAGATAGATGGTGTCGGCCTTCTCGGCCAGACTCTGCAACTCGCTGACCACTTTCTCCTTGCCGGGCAAAATCTGGTAGTTGGCCTGCCAGCCTGCGGTCGGGTTGATCCCCATCCTGGAGAACAGGGCGTTGCGATCCTTGGCCGCCTTCTCGGATTCGCTGAGCTTGATGCCGCGAATGACAGGTTTTTTGGGCTCTGTGCTGGCGCTGCCGCTGGTCGGCAGATCGCGCACGTGACCGACGCTGGATTTCACCACGTAGTCCTTGCCCAAATATTTGTTGATGGTCTTGGCCTTGGCCGGAGACTCCACTATGACCAGTGATTTGCCCATGCTGTAACTATTATCCTCATTGCACCCGACGGGGTTGGCGTGCGGTTTTGTGGGGCTGTATAAGAGATTTGACGGGAAAAAGCAATCTTGTGAACAAATTTGCCATGCAGCCCGAACCGCCTTGCTTCTTTATTTATTAATGCGAAGGGGACGCGCGGGAAGCAACCGCTTTTTTGTTTTTATGCTATATCCCCCCCTTTTTTAGATTGGAAATGACATATCCAGCCACCCCCGTCACATAAAAAACCACCTTGGTTATCAGCTTGTTACAAAGGATGAAATCTCTTTATAATGGCCGCACGCCGCAGCTTTGTGCGCGGAAGGAACCGCTCCCCATATAAAAATCGAAAGGATGTAGTCATGAAGCACTTCGAGGTCAACTTCGACGGCCTGGTCGGCCCCACCCACAACTATGCCGGCCTCTCCTATGGCAATGTGGCGTCCCAAAGCAACGCCAAGGAAGCGTCCAATCCGAAGGAGGCCGCCAAGCAGGGGCTGCGCAAGATGAAGGCGCTGACCGAGCTTGGCATGACGCAAGGAGTGCTGGCGCCCCAGGAGCGGCCGGATCTCGCCACCCTGCGCCGCCTCGGCTTCACCGGCAACGATGCCAGCGTCCTGGCCCAGGCAGCGAAACAGGCCCCTGCCGTGCTGGCCGCCTGTTACTCCGCCTCCAGCATGTGGACCGCCAACGCCGCCACCGTCTCGCCGAGCGCCGACACCCAGGATGGCCGCATCCATTTCACCCCCGCCAACCTGACCAACAAGTTCCACCGCTCCCTGGAGCCCGAAGTGACTGGCCGCATCCTGCGCGCCGTGTTCAACAACGATCGTCACTTCAGCCACCACCAGCACCTGCCACAGAACGATCACTTCGGTGACGAGGGGGCCGCCAACCACACCCGCCTGTGCCGCGCCTACGGCGAGGCCGGGGTCGAGCTGTTCGTCTATGGCCGCAGCGCCTTCGACGTCTCCCAGCCCGCTCCCAAGCGCTACCCGGCCCGCCAGACCCTGGAGGCGAGCCAGGCCATCGCCCGCCTGCATGGACTCGGGGAAGAGAGCGCCGTCTTCATCCAGCAGAACCCGGACGTGATCGATCAGGGGGTGTTTCACAACGACGTGATAGCGGTGGGCAACCAGAACGTGCTCTTCTTCCACCAGCAGGCCTTCCTCCATACCGAGGCGGCCCTGGCCGAGGTGCGCACCAAGTTCGGAGAGGGGGAGCTGCACTTCATCGAGGTGCCGACCAATGAGGTGTCGGTGCAGGAGGCGGTGAAATCCTATCTGTTCAACACCCAGATCCTGACCCTGCCGAGCGGCGAGATGGCGATCATCGCCCCCACCGAGTGCCGTGACAATCCGGCGGTAGCCGCCTATCTGGCCAAGCTGGTGACCCTGGGCACGCCCATCAAGGGGGTGCACTTCATGGATGTGAAGCAGAGCATGCGCAACGGCGGCGGCCCCGCCTGCCTGCGACTGCGGGTTGCCATGAACGACGCCGAGCTGGCGGCGGTCAACCCGGCCTGCCTCATCAACGACAGCCAGTTTGTCCGTCTGGACAACTGGGTCGAGCGCCACTACCGCGACAGCCTGTCGCTGGACGATCTGCGCGATCCTTCCCTGGTGCTGGAGACCCGCACCGCCCTGGACGAGCTGACCCAGATCCTGAAACTGGGATCCGTCTACCCCTTCCAGCGCTGAGCACACGCTCGCAGCGAAGCTGCGACATCAGCATAAACAGAGAGCCGGGCAATGCCCGGCTCTCTTGTTTCAACCCATTGAACTGTGACTCAGCGCCAGGGACTCTGCTGCCAGAGGCGGCCGAGGGCGCCTTCCAGCGCCTGGGCCCCCTGTTGACCCAGCCGCTGGGTCAGGCTCTTGGGCTTGCGGTAGCTGATGCCGACCACCTTGTGTTGGCTGGCCTGGGCCAGCAGGTAGTCATCGCTGGTGCAGAGCGCATCCACCAGACCGAGCTGCTTGGCCTGGCTCGCCAGCCAGTGCTCCCCCGTGGTGACCTGGTCGATGTCGAGACCGGGTCTGTGCTCGGCCACGAATCCCTTGAAGCGCTCGTGGATGGCCCCCAGCTCCTCGCGAAACTTCTCCCGCCCCAGATCGTCGTTCTCGCCGAACATGGTGATGGTGCGCTTGTACTGGCCCGCGGTGTGCATCTCGAACTCGATGTCGTGCTTTTTCAGGAGTTTGTTGAAGTTCGGCAGCTGGGCAATGACGCCGATGGAGCCGACGATGGCAAAGGGGGCCGCCAGTATCTTGTCCGCCACGCAGGCCATCATGTAGCCGCCGCTCGCCGCCACCTTGTCGATGGCCACCGTCAGCGTGATGTCCTTGTCGCGCAGGCGCTGCAGCTGGGAGGCCGCCAGGCCATAGCCGTGCACCACGCCGCCGCCGGACTCGAGGCGCAGCAGCACCTCGTCTCCGGGCCGGGCGACCCCTATCACGGCGCTCACCTCTTCGCGCAGGGAGGCCACCTCCCTGGCATCCATGCTGCCGTGAAAATCGAGCACAAAGAGCCGGCTGCGCTCGTCCTCGCTCTTGGCGCGCGCCTTCTCTTCGGCCTTGCGCGCCTTGTCCATCTGCTTGCGCTCGGCCTTGCCGGCCAGGGCCGATCGCAGCTGATGACGCCCCTGCTCCAGCTCCCGGGAGAGATCCGTCACCACCAACTCCCCCTTGCGGGCCCTGGGTTGACGGCTGCTCACCACCATCAGGACGACGGCGCCTATGGCCAGCAGTAAGGTGAGGGTCTTGGCCAGAAACAGGCCGTATTCGGTCAAAAATGCCACTTGATGCTCCGCGCTATGTTCGGTTTTTTCACATAGTAAGGAGTTTGGCGGTATGGTGCAAAAACTCTGCCATGGGCCAGGGGCAGACAGTGTCAATTCACGCTACCGCCCTGTTTTCTTCACATTTTTGCCGTCTCATACTGGTCAACGGCAGGGCCGGATCAGTACACTTGCCTCCTCTATGGTCGCGCCCATCCGTCACGGATTTGTTAACAGGAGTGCACATGCTCGATTATCAGGCCCCACGGGATCTGCTCAAGGACAAGGTCATTCTGGTAACGGGTGCCGGTGACGGCATCGGCCGCGAAGCGGCGCTCACCTATGCCGCCCACGGCGCTACAGTAGTGCTGCTCGGTCGCACCAGCGCCAAGCTCGAGGCGGTCTACGACCAGATAGAGGCGGCCGGTCACCCCCTGCCCGCCATAGTCCCTGTCGATCTGAAAGGGGCCACTGCCGCTCACTACCGCGGCATGGCCGAGACCTTCGCCCAGCAGTTCGGCCGCCTCGACGGCGTGCTGTTCAATGCCGGCCTGCTCGGCACCCTCTCCCCCTTCGAGCACATCCAGGAGAAGGAGTGGGACGAGGTGATGCAGGTCAACGTCAAATCCGAATTCCTGCTGACCCAGGCCCTGCTGCCCCTCATTCGCCAGACCGCCAAGGAGCACGGCGAGGCCTCCATCGTCTACACCTCCTCCAGCGTGGGCCGAAAAGGGCGCGCCTACTGGGGCACCTATGCCATCTCCAAGTTCGCCGTCGAAGGCATGATGGAGGTGCTGGCGGACGAGCTGGAGCATACCGGGGTGCGGGTCAACAGCCTGAACCCGGGCGGCACCCGCACCAAAATGCGGGCCAGCGCCTTCCCGGCGGAAGACCCCCAGTTTCTGAAGACCCCGGCCGACCTGATGCCGCTCTATCTCTATCTGATGGGATCGGACAGCCGTGGCAAGACAGGCCAGACCTTCGTGGCCCAGCCCAAATAAATCAACAAACTAACCAGATGGGGTTAAAGTGAAGAGGGGCGCCAGTCGCGCCCTGTTGAATCCCATCGGCCCCTGACAGGTTGCACTATGTTTCGTCCCAAGAGCACGTTTGAGCAATGGCGGATCTTCCAGGCCGTGGTGGACTGTGGTGGTTACGCCCAGGCCGCAGAGGCGCTGAACAAGAGCCAATCCTCCCTCAATCATGCGGTCGCCAAGCTGCAACAGAGCCTGGGGCTGGCCCTGCTGGAGGTGAGGGGACGCAAGGCGGTGCTGACGCCGGCGGGGGAGATCTTCCTCAAGCGGGCCCGTCAACTCAGCCAGCAGGTGGAAGAGCTGGAGAACCTGGCCAACAACCTGGAGCGCCAGTGGGAGCCGCAAATCAACCTCTATGTCTCCGCGCTGCAACCCAGGGAGCGGCTCTACCGGGCGCTGGCGCACTTCCATCCCCGCAGCCGGGGTTGCCGCATCAATCTGCACGAGCGGATCCATTGCCACTTCAATGCGCTCCAGGTGGGGGACCTGATGCTCTCAGAACACCTGCCCCACGATCGCACCGGCCTGCCGCTGGACGAGGTCTGCCTGCTGCCGCTGTGCGCGGCCGAGCATCCCCTCGCCGGGCAGGAGGATCCCATCACGGCCGAGCTGCTCGCCAGCCATAACCAGATAAGCCTGCACCCGCCCATCCACCGCTCGGTGGACTGGAACGACGCGGATGACACCGGCTGGAAGGCGACCCACTATCACGAGGTGCTCAGCATGGTGCGCCTCGGCCTGGGCTACGCCTGGGTACCTGGCCATCTGGTGCGGGAAGAGCTCGCCAGCGGCGCCCTGGTGCAGCTCGATCTGGCCGGAGGCAGCGAGCGCTACCTCTACACCTACCTGCTCACCCCCTCCACCGATGCCCTGGGCCCGGCGGCCGAGCTGCTGTTGCGCTGCCTGCGCAACGAATACCAGGCCGACAGCGGCAAGTAATGCGCCGCCGACCACAGCGGTCGGCCCCTGCCTATCCCCCCAGCGTCAATGCCGTGGCCCCCGCCATGGGCGCCTCACACATTGGGCACCCGCCAGCAGGCGGCCAGCGCAGCCAGCGCCAATGCGGTGGCCACCATGAATACCCCGTGGAAGCTCCAGATCTCGGCCACAGTCCCCGCGATCGCGCCCGCCATGATGGAGCCGGTGCGAATGCTGTTGGCAAACAAAGTAGTCGCGACCCCGGCCCGACCCGGCATCAGATCCTGGAAATAGGACATGCCAATGCCGGCGACAATGCCGATGAAGATGGCGTTGAGCAGTTGCAGGGCGATGAGGGCACTCTGGCTCGACAGTGTCACCAGGCCGGCGTAGAACCCCACCCCGGCCAGCACCGCCAGCAGCATCATGGGCCGCTTGCCAAAGCGCCGGGTGTAGTAACCCGCCAGCAGCATGAAGGGGATCTCCAGGGCCGCCGCCGTGCCCATCAAGATACCGGCCAGCTTCTCCTCCAGCCCCAGCTCCCGGGTGATGTAGAGCGGCATGTTGATGAGGTACATGCTGTTGCAGGTCCACATCAGGGTGGAGGCGATGAAGAGCGCCCGCACCGAAGGATCGCGCCAGCTGCTGACCCGCTCCCCCCCGCCATGGCTGCTCGGCAGCGGCAGGGAGGGCAGCCAGCGCCAGACCACCAGGGCGCAGACCAGATAAGCCAGGGCGGAAGCCAGATACATCACCTCGAAGCCGTAGCCGATGGCGAGCGCGAAGGCGGCCGGCGGCCCTATCACCCAGGCCAGGGAGAACTGGGCCCGCAGCACAGAGCTGAACATGTCCGCCCGCTTGTTACGGCTGTCGGCGTATTCGCGCGCCAGGGCAAACAGCTGGGGGCTGGCGGTGGCGGTCAGGCTCGCCAGCACCACCCCCAGGCTCACCAGCAGCCAGTATTGCCGGTTCCAGGCAAACAGCAGGGAGAGCACTATGCCAGCAAGGCAGCAGCGCAGGATCAGCTGCTTGCGATCCCCCCCGTTGTCGGAGCGATGGCCGAGCCACTGGCTGATGAGGATGCCGATCACCGCGTTGACGGTGTAGAAGAGCCCGACCAGGAAGGGGCGCACCTGCACCTCTTCGGCCAGAAACAGGCTCAAGGTGGGCACCTGGAGTGCCACCGCCACCCCTGTCATGAAGGTCACGGCGAGGAAAGAGAGAGAGACGGGATCCGGCCTCTTGCGGGCAGCACTCAGCAAACTCATAGAGATACCATTGATATGGAAGAGAAAAGGAAGCCAGAAGCCGGCGGATATACAGTATGACGGCGATTATTTTATGCGATTATCAACAGCCACCTCAAGGCTTGCGAGGCCAGGTCCAAGTCCGTACATTGGTAAGCCCTCTGGCCAGTACAAGGATTTCACATGTTTGATTTTGATCGGGAGATAGATCGCAGCGGCACCATGAGCCTGAAGTGGGACAAGTACAAGGGTCAGGATGTACTGCCCATGTGGGTAGCCGACACCGACTTCGCCTCGCCCCCCGCCGTCATCGAGGCCCTCACCGCGCGGGTGGCCCACGGCATCTTCGGCTATTCCCGCCCCTCCCCCCGGCTGATCGAACTCATCATCACCCGTCTGCAGCAGCGCTATGGCTGGACCATATCCCCCGAGTGGCTGGTCTTCCTGCCGGGGGTGGTGCCCGGTCTGAACCTCGCCTGCAAGGCCTGGAGCCAGCACGGCCGTGGCATCATCACTCCCAAGCCGGTCTATTACCCCTTCCTGCAGGCGCCTGGCTTCAACGATCGCCCCCTGCTGACAGTCCCCATGATGGAGGAGGCCGGACGCTGGGTGCTGGATCTCGAGGAGCTGGAGCGCCAGGCTCCCTCCGCCGACCTGTTGCTGCTGTGCAACCCGCAGAATCCGGGGGGTACCGTCTTCACCCGCGAGGAGCTGCTCGCCATCGACGCCATCGCCGAGCGCCACAATCTGGTTGTCTGCTCGGACGAGATCCACTGTGATCTGCTGCTGGATAAAGAGGCTCGCCACATTCCCTACGGTGCCCTGAGCCCGTCGGCCGCCGAACGCTCTGCCGTCATGATGGCGCCGAGCAAGACCTTCAACATCGCCGGCCTGTGCTGCTCCTTCGCCGTGATCCCCAACGCCCGCCTGCGGCTCAAGCTGCAACAGGCGATGCGCGGCATCAGCGCCGACGTCAACCTGCTGGGTTTCGTCGCCGCCGAGGCGGCCTACGAGGGCGGCGAGCAGTGGCTCAGGGAACAGCTCGACTATCTGAGGGCCAACCTGACCCTGATCGAGCAGGCGGTGGCCCGCTGGCCCGGCGTCAAGCTGGCAAGGAATCAGGCGACCTATCTCGCCTGGATCGATGTGAGCGCCCTCGGGCTGGATGATCCCGTCGCCTTCTTCGAGCAGGCGGGGGTCGGTCTCTCCCCGGGCGCCCAGTTTGGCGATGGCCAGTTCGTGCGCCTCAACTTTGGCTGCACCAGGGCTCGTCTCACCCACGCCTTGGCGCGCATGGAGAAGGCCATTCTCCAGCGCAGCGTCTGACAAGGAGCGCGCGCTCCAACGCTGGCTGCACCAGGGCTCGCCTCACCCAAGCCTTGTCGCGCATGGAGAAGGCCATCCTCCAGCGCAGCGCCTGACAAGGAACGCGCCGCTGACCGCAAGGGGGCGGCGGCCATTTCGCCGCCCCCTTGACGGGAATGGTGAAAGCCATTCAGGTTCACATCTGATATAGATAAGATGTGACACATGACGGGATGAGCCTGGCTCATCTTTTTTTCAGCCATTGTTCCGGTTCACTATGCACCCACGAGCCCTGCGTCCCCTGTTGCGCCTCTCACTTGCCGCCCTGCCCTGGCTGGCGGCCATGCTGGCACAGCCCCTCTCTGCCACCCCCGCCTATGTCACCATAGGCACGGGGGCGCTCAACGGCGTCTACTACCCCACGGGGGGCGCCATCTGCCGTCTGCTCAACGACGACAGCAGCAACCACGGGCTGCACTGCACGGTGCAGAGCACCTCGGGCTCCATCGCCAACCTGGCCGCGCTGGCCAAGGGCGACATCCAGCTGGCGTTGGTGCAGTCGGATGTCTTGTACCATGCGGCTCACGGCAGCGGCCCCTTCGCGGGCCAGACCCCGAACGATCAGCTGCGCAGCCTGCTGCGGCTCCACAAGGAGTCCCTGACCCTGCTCGCCAGCGCCACCAGCAACATCAGCACCCTGGCGGACATCGAAGGCAAGCGGGTCGATCTGGGCGCCCCCAATTCAGGGGACAGGGTCACCAGCCGGGCACTGCTCGACGCCATGGGCTGGCAGGAGAGTCAGTTCGCCGTGCCTCCCGTCGCCTCGGCAAGCAACCGCCTGGAGGGACTCTGCAACGGCACCCTGGATGCCGCCTTCCTGGTCGCCGGCCACCCCAACCAGGGGATAGGCGATCTGACAGGTCGCTGCCAGGCCCGCCTCATTCCCATCGAGGGGGAGCAGGTCGACAAGCTGCTCAAGCAGTATCCCTACTATGAGCGCAGCCGCATCGGCGCCAACCTCTACCCGGGGCAGACCAGCGCCGTCGCCACCTTTGCGGTGACCGCCGAGCTGGTGGCCGAGGCCAGCCTGCCTGAAGATCAGGTGCGCACCCTGCGGGACGTGCTGAGCCGCAATCTCAAGCAGTTCACTCGGCTGCACCCGGCGCTCACCACACTCACCCCGGAATCCATGCAGGCGGGGGACATACTCCCGCTCCACCCCGGCATGCTGGATGCCGCGCCCACCCTGTTGCCAGACGCCCTGGCCCCCTCAGGGGCCGAGGCCATCTCGGGGGCGCTCCCCACTGCGCCGTCCGCCCCCACCAGTGCGGCCACCCCGCTGGAAGGGGCAGAGGTGCTGCCAGAGCAGCCCGCCGGCGCCACCCTGCCGGCCAGTCCGGATGCGGTGACGACGGAGCAAGCCCCGGCGCTGACCACGCTCCCGACGCAGGCAGAAGCAGCTTCAGCGCAGGGCAGCCAGCCCGACGCGACCGGGGTCGCCACCCCCTCGGCAGCAAAGAGCACAGCGCCGACCGCGACGCCCGCACCGGTCAGCCCAAGCGGCGCCTCGCCGGTCACCGGCGATACGCCCGCCCCCGCCCAATGACGGGCAGAGCACAATGCAAGAGGCCACCCCAGGGTGGCCTCTTGTCATCCGGATGTGCGCCGACGAGCGGCACCGGGCTTATCCCTTGGGAAGCGGCAACGAGTCCGGGCTCAGGATCTCCTCCTCCACCCAGTGCAGCAACTGCTTGATGGCCCGCGACAACACCTGGTTCTGGCGCACCACATACCCCAGGCTGGTACCGGGGAAGTCGGTCAGCCGGGTCACGGGGGCGGTGAGCTTGAGGCGCGGGTGGAGCGAGAAGTCCGGCACTATGGCGACGCCAAAGCCCGCCTCCGCCCAGTCGAGCTGGGCATCCACGCTGCCCACCTCCATGATGCGGCAGCTCGGCAGCCCGAGCAGGGGCAAGGAGGGGTCTATCAGCGCCCGGGTGCGGGTGTCGTGCCCCAGCAAGATGAGAGTGGGCTCGTCGAGGGGATCGCTCTCCCCGGCCTTGGCACGGGCCTGCCAGCGGCTGAGCCCCTGCCCCAGGGCGCACCAGGTCACCTGCTGCAATTCTGTGTAGAAGAGCGGCTCGCTGCGCTTTTGCGCCATCACGAAGCCGAGATCCGCCTTGCCCGCCCTGACCAGATCCGCCGCCTGATCCGAGGTGGTGTTGAACAGGGTGAGATCGATGCCGGGAAAGGCCTGCTTGAAGCGCTGGAACGGCTGGATCAGCAGCAGCCGCGAGATGATGTCGCTGGCGGCGATGGCGAGCGTCCCCTGGCTCAACTGGCTGAGGGCGTTGAGATCGGACTGGCAGAGCTGCAGCTCGTTGATGGCGCGCTCGGCGCTTTGCAGCAATCGCTCCCCCGCCTGGGTCAGCCGAAACGGACTGCGCTCGATGAGCTTGACCCGGGTGGCCTGCTCCAGGTTCTTGAGGTGCAGGCTGACGTTGGGCTGGGTCATGTGCAGTTCGGTGGCTGTCTGGCCGAAGTGCTGCAGGCGGGCCAGGGTGACGAAGGTATTTAACCAGTGAATATCCAGCATGACGACGTTCTCATCCAGCGCTGGCGCGGCTTGGCGCACCATGGCACGTTGTGTGCCGATAAATTGGTCACGATTATATGGTTTTCTTATCGGAATTATAAAGATAATTAATTTTTCTAATCCGTAGAGGGCTCCTAGGATGGACGCCTAACGTCTTAGGAGAAAGAGTCATGTCGTCTATCGTAGTCGTAGGTGCTAACTGGGGTGATGAAGGCAAAGGCCGCATCGTCGATTATCTGGCAGGCCAATCCGCCGCCAGCATCCGTTTCCAGGGCGGCAACAACGCCGGCCACACCGTGGTCAACGATCTTGGCACCTTCAAGCTGCACCAGCTGCCAAGCGGCGTCTTCAACCCGGATTGCCTGGTTGTCCTCGGCCCTGGCATGGTCATCAGCCCGGAGCCGCTGACCAAGGAACTGGCTGAAGTGAAGGCCGCCGGCGTGACTCCGAAGCTCGCCATCTCCGACCGCGCTACCTTCTGCCTGCCGATCCACGCCCTGGAAGATACTCTGGAAGAAGTTCGTCTGGGTGATGGCGCCTATGGCTCCACCCGTCAGGGCATTGCTCCGGCTTACGGTGATCGGGTCATGAAAAAGGCGATCCTGGTCGGCTGGCTGAAACAGCCGGAAGTACTGGTCGAACGCATCCAGTTCTTCCTCGACTGGAAACTGCCGCAGCTCAAGGCCCTCTACCCGAGCTTCGAGTTCAGCCAGACCGCCCAGGAGATGGCCGACTGGCTGCTGGAAGTGTCTGCCCCCTGGATCGACGCCGTCTGCAACGTCAGCGAGCCGCTCAAGGCCATCCAGGCCCAGAACGGCACCCTGCTGTTCGAAGCCCAGCTGGGCGCCGGCCGTGACCTCATCTACGGTGAGTACCCCTGGGTGACCTCCTCCCACGTCTCCGGCGCCTACGCCGGTATCGGTGGCGGCCTGCCGGCCCTGCGCCCCGAGCGCGTGATTGCCGTGGCCAAGGCGTTCAGTACCTCTGTGGGTACAGGCACCCTGATCACCGCCATGGAGAACCAGGAAGAGTTCCGCAAGTTCGCCAACGAGTTCGGCGCCACCACCGGCCGTCCCCGTGACATCGGCTACTTCGATGCGGTCGCCACCAAACAGGGTCTGGAGATCCAGGCTGCCAACGAAATCGCCCTGACCAAGCTGGACTGCCTCTCCGGCATGCCGGACTTGAAGATCTGCGTGGCCTACGAAGGTGCCAACACCGAGAACCCGATCTGGCCGCAGACCGCCGGTCTCAAGCCGGTGTACGAGTCCATGGAAGCCTGGAGCGAAGACATCTCCCACATCCGCAAGTTCGAAGACTTGCCCAAGGCTGCCCAGCACTATGTGCTGCGCATCGAAGCCCTGCTGGGTGTGCCGGTGCCCATGGTCTCCGTCGGCCCGGGCCGCGAGCAGATGATACTGCGCTAAGCCGCTCGCATCGCTGCCGCTAAGGCAGATAAAAACCGGTCTCCATGAGGCCGGTTTTTTTATGGCCGCCCACCACTAGCCGCAGCGGCGTCCCCAACCCTCTCTCAACCCCTCTCATTTCCCCACAAAGCGCAGTTCGGCTCAAAATAGACCATCCACAACCACATATTGAGCAGCATGGTTGAACCTGGCTTGCCCCCCGCCGCTAGACTGATCCCGTCATCAGGATCTCCCCATGGAGATCCCCTCATCCATAAAGGAGCACCACAATGAAATTACCCCTGAGTTCTGCCCTGCTCTCCCTGCTGTGCCTGGCGGCCCTGCCCGCCGCCGCCATGACCTTGAAGAGCACGGACATCCAGGAAGGCCAGCTGATGGACAAGGCATTGAGCTTCAACGGCTTCGGCTGCAAGGGGGAGAACCACTCCCCTCAGCTAAGCTGGCAGGACCTGCCGGCCGGCACCAAGAGCGTCGCCATCACCGCCTATGATCCCGATGCCCCCAGCGGCAGCGGCTGGTGGCACTGGCTGGTGGTGAACCTGCCCGCCAACCAGAGCGCGCTGGCCAGCAACGCCTCCGGCAAGCTCAAGCAGGGGCTGGAGCTTAGAACCGATTTCGGCAGCCAGGGTTACGGCGGCCCCTGCCCCCCGGCCGGGCACGGCATGCACCGTTACCAGTTCACCGCCTGGGCCCTGCCCCAGGATCTTGAGGTGAAGGCAGATACCCCGCCCGCCATGGTAGGCTACATGCTCAATGCCATGGCGCTGGGCAAAGCCACCCTGACCGCCACCTTCGTCACCCCCTAGGAGCCCGCCGGATGAGCACTCCCCTGCTGCAACTGAATCACTATTTCGGGATCCGCCAGCAGCCCCTGCACAGGGTGTTCATCTATGCGCCGACCCTCATCTGGGTGCAGCAGGGCCACAAACAGCTCTGGTGGCAGGAGAGGCGCCTGTCGTTTGACAAAGGGAGCTGGCTGCTGATCCCGGCGGGCCACCAGCTCACCTTCGTCAACCAGCCCGAGCAGGGCAAGTTCAGCTCCCATGCCCTGACCCTGCTGGCCCCGCCCCCCGCCGAGTGGTTGACCGGCGCCCCGACCACCCCGCAGAGGGAGCCGCGCCTTGAGATAAGCCCGGCGCTGGCGTTCTGCTTCGAGCTGGTCTGCTCCATGGCCGGCCGCACGCTGAGCGAGGCGACCCAGATCCAGCTGCTGCACGCTTTCTATGCCGAGCTGCACGCCGCCCATGCCCTCGACCTGCTGTTTCCCGCCAACACAATGACGCTCGGGGAGCGGCTGGCTCGCTACCTGGGGGTGGAGCCCGGCGCCGATCACCGGCTGGAGACTCTGGCCCCCCACTTTTCCATGAGCCGCGCCTCCCTGGTGCGCAAGCTGGCCGCCGAGGGGCGCAGCTTTCGCCAGCTGCTGGCCCAGGTGCGCATGAGCCACGCCCTCACCCTGCTGCAACAGGGACTGAGCCCGCTGGAGACGGCCCTCGCCTGCGGTTACGACTCCCCCAGCCGCTTTGCCGCCCGCTTCAAGCAGGAGTTCGGTCTGACCCCCCATCAATATCTGCGCACCTGCCCCTCAACGACCCCGCAACGCCAAGTAAATAGTTACTAAAAACAATTCCTGTGTAACCTCATGTAACCCGGTGATCCCGATCACACATCTCCCCGTCCGTACTGTGACGTAGCGCCAACCTTTCCGCTTTCTTTCCCCTAGAATGGCTTTGAAAAACGTTTTTACTAAAATAAACACAAAAAAAGCACCTTCCTTAACCTACAAGATCGTCATTGGAGCGAGATATGTTTCGTAAAAATTTACTTTCCGTCGCCCTGGGTGTCGCCCTGTTTGGTCTGGCCGCCTGCAACGGCAATGACTCAAGCGCACCGACCCAGCCCGACGCCACCCTGGCGAACCAGTACAGGAACGTGATCGATCGCACCGGTACCCCGCTCCAGTTCCGTGACTTTGACAGCTACTCCAACCTCAAATACAACCCCCTGCTCGATCTCGGGGCCTGGCACGGCTTCCTGCTGCCCAAAAGCGACAGCGAGTGGGGGGGCTTCACCGGTCCCATGGTGATCGCCGAAGAGTACAGCCTCTTCTTCGCAAGGGAGCTGGACAGGCTCAGTCTGGGGGACGAGAGCGGCCGCCAATACCCCCTCACCAGCGCCAGCAAGCATGAGATCTACGCCATCCCCGGCGCCCTGGTGCAGCGCTTCGAATTCGAGCCCTTCACCCTGGAGCTGGAGCTGCGCTACGGCGATGCCCGCACCGCCCTTGTCCGCACCCGTCTGGTGAACAATCAGGATGCGCCCCTCACCCTGACGCTCAACTGGCAGGGGGAGCTGCTCCAGCAGTGGGATGCCAAGAAGACGGTCGCCGAGCAGTATCCGGACTGGACCCGCACCCTCCGCCAGAGCGAGCAGGGGATCGAGTTCCAATTTGGCGAACTGCGCAGCACCTGGAACATCATGCAAAGCGGCAGCGCCAGCTATCGCATCGACCGCACCCTGCCAAGCCGCACCACCCTGGATGAGAAGGGGCTCGGCTATGTGAGCGAGGCCAGCCTCACCCTGGCCGCCAAGGGTCAGCAGGATATCTACACCCTGCAGAGCTATGTCCACTCCGCCGAGGAGGCGAGCCGCTACCAGCAGAGCCGCCAGACCCTGCTGGCCAACCCGGCAGACGCCTTCGATGCCTCCATCCGCCGCTGGGAGGGCTACCTCGAGCGCGGCCTCTCCAACCAGGGCATCCCCGAGTCGGAGCGCCGCATCGCGGTCAAGGCGATGGAGACTCTCAACGGCAACTGGCGCTCGCCGGCAGGCGCCATAAAGCACGACGGCGTGACCCCCTCCAACACGGCCCGCTGGTTCGACGGCGTCTGGGCCTGGGATAGCTGGAAGCACGCCTATGCCATGGCTCACTTCAACCCCGACGTCGCCAAGAACAATGTGCGCGCCATGTATGACTACCAGGTCCAGCCCGATGATCCGGTGCGCCCGCAAGACGCCGGCATGGTGATCGACGCCGTCTTCTACAACAAGCTCGCCGATCGGGGCGGCGATGGCGGCAACTGGAACGAGCGGGACACCAAGCCGCCCCTCTCCGCCTGGGCCATCTGGGAGATCTACAGCGCCACTCAGGACAAGGCCTTCATCGCCGAGATGTATCCGAAGATCCAGGCCTATCACGACTGGTGGTATCGGGCGCGGGACAACAACCGCAACGGCATCATAGAGTACGGCGCCACCCGCCACGTCGAGCACAACGACGAGTTCGGCAACATCACCTTCAAGGTGCGATATGGGAACGGCGTACCCGCCGTGCTGGATCTCGCGCGCTGCACCGACGAGGGGGATGGCTGGTACGGCTGCGCCGGCATGCCGCTCTACCAGCAGGTGCTGAGCACTGGCGGTTACGACGAGATGGACATAGGTGCCCAGCACGGCGCCGGCTGGGAGTCCGGCATGGACAACGCCGCCCGCTTCGGCTTCATCGAACAGGATCAGCTCAAGCGTTACGCCGACAAGGCCTATGGCGGCGACATCGACAAGGCCCGCCAGGACTGGAACGTCGCCTTCTTCGAGAACCACGAGGGGAGCGGTGAGCTGATCGGCTTCTCCATCGATCAGGAGTCGGTGGAGCTCAACGCCTTCCTCGCGAAAGAGAAGCGCATCCTGGCGGACATGGCAGATCTGCTCGGCAAGCCGGATGAAGGGATCCGCTACCGCGACGGCGCGACCCAGCTCGCCGGCTACATCAACAGTTGCCTGTTCGATGAAGCCTCCGGCTTCTATTACGATCGCCAGATTGCCCAAGGCGATGTGGCGGACGCCAACGGCTGCGTCGGCAAGTTGCTGACCGCCCGTGGCCGTGGCCCGGAAGGCTGGAGCCCGCTCTGGGCCGAGGTGGCCGACAAGGAGAAGGCGGCGCGGGTGCGCGAGGTGATGCTGAGCAGCCAGGAGTTCAACACCAAGGTGCCGCTCGGCACGGCGGCGCTGACCAACCCGGCCTATGACCCCGACATCTACTGGCGCGGCCGGGTCTGGCTGGATCAGTTCTACTTCGGGGTGAAGGGGCTGGAGAACTACGGCTATCGCGACGACGCCCAGATGCTGGTCAACAAGCTGTTTGCCAATGCCGAGGGGCTGGCGGGCACTGGCCCCATCCGCGAGAACTACAACCCGGAAACCGGCGCCATGCAGGGGGCCAGCAACTTCAGCTGGAGCTCGGCCCACCTCTATATGCTCTATCGCAACTTCCTGAAAAAAGAGGGCTAACCCTCAGCGGTAATTAGCCAACAAAAAGGCCTCCAGATGGAGGCCTTCTTTCTATCAGGGGAACGCGCTTACTTGACGGTCACCCGGGCAAACTTGCGCTTGCCGACCTGATAGACGGCGGTGCCGGCAGCGATCAGCGCCTTGCCATCGTCCAGCTTGTCACCATCCACCTTGACCGCGCCCTGCTTGATCATCCGCAGTGCCTCGGAGGTGGTCTCCACCAGACCGGCGTCTTTGAGCAGGTTGGCGATGGCCAGGCCGTCCCCTTCCAGGGCCAATTCGACTTCCGGCATCTCGTCCGGGATGGCGTTCTTGGAGAAGCGCTGGGTGAAGTCTTCGTGGGCCGCTTCGGCCGCCGCCTCGTCGTGGTAGCGGGTGATGATCTCTTTCGCCAGCCAGATCTTCACGTCGCGCGGGTTCAGGGTACCGGCTTCGATGCCGGCCTTGAAGCCTTCGATGTCCGCCAGCGGGCGGGAGGAGAGCAGCTCGTAGTAGTTCCACATCAGGGTGTCGGTGATGGACATGATCTTGCCGAACATCTCCCCCGGGGCATCGTGCACGCCTATGTAGTTGGCGGCGGACTTGGACATCTTCTTGACGCCGTCCAGACCCACCAGCAGTGGCATCATCAGCACGCACTGGGCGGCCATGCCGGCATCTTTTTGCAGCTCGCGACCCATCAGCAGGTTGAACTTCTGATCGGTACCGCCGAGCTCGACGTCCGCCTTGAGCGCGACCGAGTCATAGCCTTGCAGCAGCGGATAGAGGAATTCGTGAATGGCGATGGACTGGCCGCCGCTGTAGCGCTTCTTGAAGTCGTCACGCTCCATCATTCGGGCCACTGTCTGCTTGGCCGCCAGCTTGATCATGCCGGTCGCGCCCAGCTCACCCAGCCAGCTGGAGTTGTACTCGATGCGGGTCTTGGCGGGATCCAGGATCTTGAACGCCTGCTCCGCATAGGTGAGGGCGTTGTGCTTGATGGCCTCTTCGGAGAGCGGCGGGCGGGTGCTGTTCTTGCCGGAGGGATCCCCCACCATGGCGGTGAAGTCGCCGATCAGCAGGATGATCTCGTGGCCCAGATCCTGGAAGGTCTTCAGCTTGTTGAGGATCACTGTGTGACCCAGGTGAATGTCCGGAGCCGTCGGGTCCATCCCCAGCTTGATGCGCAGCGGGCGCCCTTCCTTCAACTTGGCGACAAGTTCTTCTTCAACCAGAATTTCTTCCGCTCCGCGCTTGATCTCGGCTAGCGCCACCTCGAGCTGGGACATTTTTTGACTCTCCAATCACGATTCCACAGGGCCAGACATATTACTGGAATGGCAGGCCAATTGGAAAGGCGGTAAACTCCGACCTTCTTCTGGGTTCAACTTCGTCAGCTTCTCATGGTCATTTGGCACGCCTTCAACTCTCTTCCTACCTGGCACCGCAAGATGGTGCTTATTCTGAGCATTCTGGTGATGATGCTGGCAGCCTGGCCAAGCGAACAGGCCGTCGCCACCCGGGTCGATGACAGCGGCAACGAACTTGCCCTGCACCAGCCCGCCGACGCGGCCGCCGCGACCGATGAACTCGAGGCCGCGCAGCCCCTCACCCCGTCCAAGCCGCGCTACATCACCAAGCAGGTGAAGGTGCGCCGTGGCGACAACATGGGGGTCATCTTCCAGCGCATCGGGCTCAATACCACGGATCTGCATCTTATCGATCAGCTCGACGGCAGCGATCCCCTGCGCATGCTGCAGCCGGGACAGGAGCTCACCTTCAAGCTCACCGAACAGGGAGAGCTGCACAGCCTCTATTACCCCCACAGCCTGGAGCAGGCGCTCAAGGTGAGCCGCAAGGACGACAGCTTCGTGGCCAGACCGGTGCGCCTCGAGCTCGACACCCGCGAGCAGGTGGCGAAGGGGGAGATCCGATCCAGCTTCTGGGGCGCCGCCAGCGAGGCGGGCATGACGGAGGATCAGATCATGGACTTGGCCGCCATCTTCGGCTGGGACATCGATTTTGCCCAGGACCTGCAGCCGGGGGACAGCTTTAGGGTGGTCTATCAGGACAAGTATCAGGATGACGAGCGGGTAGCCTCCGGCGACATCCTGGCCGCCGAGTTCATCAACCAGGGGGCCATCTATCGCGCCGTGCTGAACCAGGATGGCAACTACTACACCCCGGAAGGCAAGGCGATGCGCAAGAGCTTCCTGCGCGCCCCGGTCAACTTCAAATACATCAGCTCCAACTTCAATCCGCGTCGCCTGCACCCTGTCACCGGCAAGGTGCGCCCCCACAACGGCATCGACTACGTGGCCCCCGTGGGCACCCCCATCATGGCGGCGGGCTCCGGCAGCGTGGTGGCCGCCGGTTACAACCAGTTCAACGGCAACTACGTCTTCATCAAGCACGCCGGCAACTTTGTGACCAAGTACCTGCACCTCTCCAAGCGCACAGTGAACAAGGGCCAGCGGGTGAAACAGGGGCAGACCATAGGCCTGCTCGGCGGCACGGGCCGCGTCACAGGCCCGCACCTGCACTATGAATTCGTGGTGGGCGGCGTGCACAAGAACCCGCGCACCCTCACCCTGCCCCAGGCCGAGACCCTCACCGGGCGGGCGCTGGCCAGCTTCAAGGCCGAGGCCAGGCCACAACTGGCCAAGCTCGACAGCACGGATCTGCAACTGGCCCAGAACAAGCGGGACAGCAACGGCAGCTAAGGCTCGCCCCACTTGGCGGTAATGAACAGACAACAAGGAGAGGCCATGAGCGAGCGCTATATCGGATTGATGTCGGGTACCAGCATGGATGGGATCGATGCCGTGCTGGTGATGATCGAGGGGGATGAACTGAGGGTCGAAGCGGCGCTCTGCCACCCCTGGCCAGAGGCAACGGCGCGCGAGCTCCACGCCCTCTGCACCCCGGGGGAGAACGAGATAGACCGCATGGGGATGGCCGACAATCGAGTGGCGCAGGAATTTGCCGCCGCCACCCTGGCGCTGCTTGCCAAGGCAGGGCTTGAACCCAAGGATATCCGCGCCATCGGCTCCCACGGCCAGACAGTGCGCCACCGCCCCCAGCTCGGTTTTACCCTGCAGATAGGCAATGCGGCCCTGCTGGCCGCCTTGACCGGCATCGATGTGGTGGCCGACTTTCGCACCCTGGACATGGCCCTCGGCGGTCAGGGAGCGCCCCTGGTGCCCGCCTTCCATCAGGCGATATTTGCCAAATCCCATGCCCTTCGGGTGGTGCTGAACCTCGGCGGCATCGCCAATATCTCTGTGCTGCCGGGCCACGCCGACGGCGTCTATGGCTTCGATACCGGCCCCGCCAATACCCTGCTCGATGGCTGGTATCGCCGCCATCAACCCCAGGGTGGCAGCTACGACGCCGGTGGCCAATGGGCGGCCAGTGGCCAGCTTGTGCCCGCGCTGCTCGAAAAACTGCTGGCTCACCCCTACTTCGCCGCCCCCTATCCTAAGAGCACGGGGCGGGAGATGTTCACCCTGGAGTGGCTCGACGGCGAGCTGGCAGGCACGGCATACGCCCCGGTGGATGTGCAGCGCACCCTGCAGGCGCTGAGCTGCCACAGCATAGCCCGCCAGCTGCCTGCGGTGGATGAGACGCACACCAGGCCAGAGCTGTTCGTCTGCGGCGGCGGCGCCCACAACGGCCCCCTGCTGGCGGAGCTCGCCGCCCTGCTGCCCCGCTGGCGCCTTGAAAGCACGGCGGCACTGGGGCTAGCCCCGGACTGGGTGGAAGGAGCCGCCTTTGCCTGGCTAGCACAGCGGTTTATGACGCGCCAGCCGGGCAACCTGCCTGCGGTGACCGGCGCCAGCCGACCGGCCGTACTGGGTGCCCTCTACCCCGCCTGAGTACCTGAGTACCTGAGTACCAGCGCCATTAACCCCTGAGCCGTCACGTGCTCAAACAAATGCCGCCCAAAGGCGGCATTTGTGCATTGGGGTGGCAAAGGCAGATCAGCGGGGGGTGAGCCGCTTGTTGAACAGCTTGAAGCTGGCTCTGGCGATCAGGCCCTGCTCTATGAGGTAGATGCAGAGCATCTCTATGGTGCCCGGCCCCTCCGGGAAGTTGCGGGTGACGCTCTCATGGTCGATGACCACATTGTCGTAACTGTGGCGAGAGAGCAGGGTCGCATGCAGATCCGGCTCTGCGAAGCGCGAGACCATGTTCGCCGCCATCTGCGCCTTGTCCCGGGCGATGATCTCCCCCTCCAGGCTGTACTGGGCAGCATCATCGGCATAGGTGGCCAGCCAGGCCGCCACATCCTTGCTGTTATAGGCATCCAGCTGCGTCTGCACTATCTGCTCTATCTGTCCTATCTGTCCTGTCTGCTGCGCTGCGACACCCTTGGCTTCCAGCTGCTCTGCTTCAACTCTCATTGATTCCATCCTGCCCTGGCGGGCGTGGTTAGCGTCGGGCGGTGCGCCCTGTGGTCAGCACTCACTCTCCCACTCCCGGGCGCCAGCCTCAAGGGTGAGAGAGAGTCGCAGCATGTCCTTGTGCTGGATGCCGCTCTCGAAAATGGGGTCGGGGTAGTGGTGCAGAAAGTGATCCTTCACCACGGCATCCACCCTAAAACCGAGGCGCTGATAACAGGTGAGCGGATAACCAAAGGTGCCCGTACCCAGCTCCACCCGCCTGATGCCGCGGACCGCAAGCTTGGCCAGCCCATGGCGCAGCAGACCGGAGCCTATGCCCTGGCGCTGGTGATCCGGCCTCACGGCGACATTGAAAATTTCGGCCGTCCCCGGACTCAGGGCCCTGGCGACGCAGACCCCGACCAGGATGCCCTGGGCCCGGGCGGCAAAACACCAGGCCCCTGGGAGGTATGACCTTATCCGCTTCTCTGAGGGATCCGCCTCCAGCAACAAGGAGAGGGGGATCTCAGCCGCAGCTATATTTCCGTACTCCATCTTTATCTTCCTTTGCTTCATCGCCGCTCGCCGCCAGCCAGATGCCGATCGCAAATCAGGGCGTCTCGCCCCAGGATCTGCCGCCTCAGCCCAGAGGCGCAGTGGCGGTGCTGCCATGGCATGCTTCAGGTCTATGAGGCCAGATAAAAAATCACCCCAGAGATTGCGCCATGGCGCTATTTCATGGCCCGCATGACTTTCCCATGCAAATATATTGCATGATATGCCAGCCATATCGCTACTCATATTCTTGCCGAACATGGCTAGCATACTTTTAATCACCATAACAGCCCTATCACCCGTACATAAAATACATATCCATGCATGAACAATTGAATTAACTGCACGGCGTTACCGCTGATTAACCTATGGTTCACAGCCTGGCTCCCTATCTGGCGGGAGTGAGCCCTCGTCTCAGGCTGATCCTCCGAAAAATGGGGCTGATTACACCATCAGCAGGGCATTTATTCCCTGAATTGAATCGCAACGGGACTATATTTCAGTGCGTTGAGCCAACGCATAAAAACGAGATCCCGGTTTGCCCTCCCCCCTTGGCCACTCATAGAATCCCCCTGTCTGAGATATTTCACCCTGTTCCAGCCTCCTTTATCCACTCCCTCTCGGGCGCGGATTGACAGTGATCACCGAGGACCCGATGCCCTTCTATACGTGGCCACGGGCCATCGGTTGCCATACCGGATCTGCCTTGTCGGGTATGGAGGAGCGCGATCGAATGGGGTGGCCCATACCCTGCGATAACAACGAATAGCAAGAAGAGGAATATCCTATGAGTGGCACCATCATCAAGGCTGCAAGAAATACCCCCCATGCCCCCCAGGATCTGGGCCCCTACACCCAGAGCGTGGCCTTCTCCCATTACAACAATATTGCCGCCCAACTGCCGGTCGATCCCAGGACAGGCAAGCTGGTGAGTGGCGATATCCAGGCACAGGCCAGACAGTGCCTGACCAATATCCAGGCCATAGTCGAGAGCATCGGCCACGTCATGGACGACATGGTGAAAGTGACCCTCTTCCTCAAGAACATGGGGGATCTGGAGGCGGTCAACGCCGTTTATCGCGAATTCTTCCCCCGCAACCTGCCAACCCGAACCGTGCTGGCGGTGGCCGGTCTGCCGCTTGGCGCCGCCATTCAGATGGACGCCCTGCTCTCCAACGGGGAAGGCACCTTCCCGCAAGCCCCCTGCCCCCTTATCAAGCTCGCCCGAAACAGCTGCCGGGCGCCGGCCGACCCCCTCTCGACCCATACGGTGGCCTTCTCCCACTACAACAACATCGGCGCCCAGCTGCCGGTGGATGCCGCCACCGGCCAGCTGGTTACCGGTGGCATCCAGGAGCAGGCGGCCCAGTGCCTGCGCAATATCAAAAACGTGCTGGAGAGCATAGATGTGCCCTTTGACGACATCGTCAAGGTGACCGTCTACCTGACCAGCCTCGCGGATCAGGGCGCCGTCGACGAGGTCTACCGCACCTTCTTCCCGGACTCCGCCATCGCCCGCGCCGTGGCTTATCTGCCCGCTCGCTCCGTTGTCAGCGCAACTGCCCTGCCGCTCGGTGCCCGGGTGCAGATGGATGCGGTCATCTCCCACGGTGACGGCACCCCGCCCCAGCTGGTGGAAGACAGACACAACCTGGTGATCCCTGCCCGCAACACCGACCAGGCACCACGCAGCCCACTCCATAGCCAGAGCGTCGCCTTCTCCCACTACAACCATATCGCCGGCCAGCTGCCGATCGACATGGCCACCGGCAAGGTGCTGACCGGTTGCATCAAAGAACAGACCGCCCAGTGCCTCGGCCATATCAAGACCATCGTCGAGAGCATCGGCCATGTGATGGACGATATCGTCAAGGTCAATATCCAGCTGAAGAACATCGAGGATCTGGACGCAGTAAACGCCATCTACACCAAATACTTCCCGAGCTATCTGCCCGCCCGCACCGTTATCGGCGTGAGCGAGTTGCCCGCCGGCGCCCTGATCCAGATGGATGCGGTGATGTCCAATGCGGAAAGCACCCCGCCGCAGGCGTAAGATTTGCCTTAAATGATAAAAAGACACCGGCATAAGCCGGTGTCTTTTTATCGGGTGTCAACATTGACAACCTTGTGCGTCAAGTTTTCCTTCGTTAACCGATAAATTGTTTAAGCTCCACCTCTTTCAATTTAAAGGCCTCATATTCCTGCGAATTTCTGCTCTTGGCGGCAGTGATCCATTGTACGCCGGTTTCATCGACATGTTTGAATTCCAGTCTGAATACGTATTTTGCACTGGTGACCATAGCCATCACCATTCCTGCCAGAAAAGCGACGGCGGGGAGAAACAACGTCATACCCTTACCCTGCGCTTCAGTAGGTATAAAGTAGAAGAGGATACTGGATGTAATTAACCCGAACAATAACATGTTTATTAGTTTGTCCTTCCATGTAAGCACTTTTACTTGTACATCAGAGATCCTGTTCAAATCATACGAATCAGAATTTATCTTCAGCTTTCCCTCTGACTTATCAATCAATACAGAACAAGCCATTGTAAATACCCCATCCTTTTTAAAATGCTGTAAATCAACTGGTTTACTTAAAAATCACTCACTACCATGATCGAACGACAAATAACTCGCCTGCCCTATATCACTGGAAACGATACTGCAACGAATACGGATTAATCACCATTCAGATGCACAGCATATTATGAACGGAATCGTATGGCACCAAATAAATGCAGCCATACCGAGAAATTGGAGGTCGCCAACATACTAGGTTGTAAAACTGAATTATTCACTCAGGGTTGACCATGTCTCCCAAAGAATAAAATTTTCTTATAAAAAACGCCCCCCATCTTGCGATGGAGGGCGTTTTATCGTTCCGGCTATTGGGCCAAGACGACCCAATATTCAGCGCTTACAGGGGCTATTACAGGGACTCTGCGGTCGCAACCACGTTTTCCACGGTAAAGCCGAATTCCTTGAACAGCAGCTCGGCCGGGGCAGACTCACCGAAGGTGGTCATACCGATGATCTTGCCGCCGAAGCCCACGTACTTGTACCAGTAGTCGGCGATACCCGCTTCGATGGCGACACGCTTGGTGACGCTGGACGGCAGGACGGACTCCTTGTACTCGGCAGATTGGGCGTCGAACACGTCGGTGGCCGGCAGGGAGACCACGCGCACGGCGCGGCCCTTGGCGGTCAACTGCTCATAGGCGGCCACGGCCAGCTCCACTTCGGAACCGGTGGCGATCAGGATCAGTTCCGGGGTACCGGCGCAATCCTTCAGCACGTAGCCACCCTTGGCCACATCGGCCAGCTGCTGGGCGGTGCGGTCCATCTGGGGCAGGTTCTGACGGGAGAAGATCAGGGAGGTCGGGCCGTCATGACGCTCGATGGCGTGCTTCCAGGCGATGGCGGACTCTACCTGGTCACAGGGGCGCCAGGTGCTCATGTTCGGGGTCAGACGCAGGGAGGCGATCTGCTCAACCGGCTGGTGAGTCGGGCCATCTTCACCCAGACCGATGGAGTCGTGGGTGTAAACGAAGATAGCGCGCTGCTTCATCAGGGCGGCCATGCGCAGGGCGTTGCGGGCGTACTCCATGAACATCAGGAAGGTGGCGCCGTAGGGGATGAAACCACCGTGCAGGGCGATGCCGTTCATGATGGCGGACATGGCGAACTCGCGCACGCCGTAGTGGATGTAGTTGCCTGCCGCGCTCTCGGGAGTCAGAGACTTGGAGCCGGACCACATAGTCAGGTTGGACGGGGCCAGATCGGCGGAACCACCCATGAACTCGGGCAGCAGCTTGCCGAAGGCTTCCAGGGCGTTCTGGGACGCTTTACGGGTCGCTATCTTGGCCGGGTTGGCTTGCAGGGTCTCGATGATCTTGGCAGATTCAGCGGCCCAGTTGGCCGGCAGCTCGCCAACGGTGCGGCGCTTGAATTCGGCAGCCAGGGTCGGGTGCGCGGCTTCATAGGCGGCAAACTTGGCAGCCCAGTCGGACTCGAGCTTGGTGCCTTTCTCCTGGGCATTCCACTCGGCGGCGATCTCGGACGGGATGACGAAAGGCGCGTGATCCCATTTCAGGAAGGCACGGGCGGCGGCGATCTCGTCGTTGCCCAGCGGTGAGCCGTGGCAATCGTGGGAGCCGGACTTGTTCGGTGAGCCGTAGCCGATGATGGTGCGGCAGCAGATCAGGGTCGGCTTGCCGGTCTCGGCCTTGGCGGCTTCGATGGCGGCGTTGATGGCTTCCGGGTTGTGACCGTCAACAGCCGGGATGACGTGCCAGCCGTAGGCTTCGAAACGCTTGGGGGTGTCGTCGGTGAACCAGCCTTCCACATGACCGTCGATGGAGATGCCGTTGTCATCCCAGAACGCAATCAATTTACCAAGCTGCAGGGTACCTGCCAGGGAGCAAGCTTCGTGGGAGATACCTTCCATCAGGCAGCCGTCGCCCATGAAGGCGTAGGTGTAGTGGTCGACGATGTCGTGACCCGGCTGGTTGAACTGCTCGGCCATGGCCTTCTCGGCGATCGCCATGCCCACGGCATTGGTGATGCCCTGACCCAGGGGACCAGTGGTGGTTTCGATGCCAGGGGCATAACCGTACTCCGGGTGACCCGGGGTGCGAGAGTGCAGTTGGCGGAAGTTTTTCAGATCATCGATGGAGAGGTCGTAACCGGAGAGATGCAGCAGGGAGTACAGCAGCATGGAGCCGTGGCCGTTGGACAGCACGAAGCGGTCACGGTCGGCCCACTTGGGGTTGTTCGGGTTGTGCTTGAGGTGGCCACGCCACAGCACTTCGGCGATATCTGCCATTCCCATGGGGGCGCCCGGGTGACCGGAGTTGGCTTTTTGAACGGCATCCATACTCAATGCGCGAATGGCATTGGCAAGCTCTTTACGAGAAGGCATCTGTATCTCCTGCGATTGCTTCATTTGATGGCCAAGATTAAGGCGCGTTATTGTCCCAGCAGGGCGGGCGCGGTGCAAATATTATCTGGGCGAATAAAGTGGCTTTGGGAGCACAATCGCTTTTCTGGCCCGGGAAAACGATTCAATCCGTACCCTCCCTTACCCCCATCGGGGTGGTTGCCCCCTCAGCCTTGGTCCGGGCGGGTCCAACCCCAAATAGTGCTGGCAATCACCCTGTGACCTAATTAAAATAGACGTCCAGATGTAGATACCTCTACAGACATACCGTCATTTTCCGGTTATGGCCAAGGCGATAACCCCATACGAATCGAGAACCAATCATGGCAAAGCTGTTTACTTCCGAGTCGGTCTCCGAAGGCCATCCCGATAAAATCGCCGACCAGATCTCCGATGCGGTGCTGGACGCCATCCTGGTGCAAGACACCAAGGCGCGCGTCGCCTGCGAGACCCTGGTCAAGACCGGCATGGTGATGGTGGCCGGCGAAGTAACCACCTCTGCCTGGGTCGACATCGAGCAGATCGTGCGCGACACAGTGCGCGAGATAGGTTACACCCACTCCGACATGGGCTTCGATGCCGACTCCTGCGCCGTGCTGAACGCCATCGGCAAGCAGTCCCCGGACATCAACCAGGGCGTCGATCGTACCGATCCGCTGGAGCAGGGCGCCGGTGACCAAGGCCTGATGTTCGGCTACGCCACCAACGAAACCGACGTGCTGATGCCGGCCCCCATCACCTACTCCCACCTGCTGGTGAAACGCCAGGCCGAAGTGCGCAAGAACGGCACCCTGCCGTGGCTGCGCCCGGATGCCAAGAGCCAGCTGACCTTCGCCTACGACAACGAAGGCAAGATCCTGGGTGTGGATGCCGTGGTGCTCTCCACCCAGCATTGCGACTCCATCAGCCACAAAGATCTGGTGGAAGCGGTGCGCGAGGAGATCATCAAGCCGGTGCTGCCGGCCGAGTGGATCACCAAGGACACCAAGTACTTCATCAACCCGACCGGCCGTTTCGTCATCGGTGGCCCCATGGGTGACTGCGGTCTGACCGGTCGCAAGATCATCGTCGACACCTACGGCGGCATGGCCCGTCACGGTGGTGGCGCCTTCTCCGGCAAGGATCCGTCCAAGGTTGACCGTTCCGCCGCCTACGCCGCCCGCTATGTCGCCAAGAACATAGTCGCCGCCGGTCTGGCTGCCCGCTGTGAAGTCCAGGTTTCCTACGCCATCGGCGTGGCCGAGCCGACCTCCATCAGCGTCGAGACCTTCGGCACCGGCAAGGTCGCCGAGGAGCTGCTGGTCAAGCTGGTGCGCGAGTTCTTCGAACTGCGTCCCTACGGCCTCATCGAGATGCTGGATCTCAAGCGTCCCATCTACCAGGCGACCGCCGCCTACGGCCACTTCGGCCGTGACGAGTTCCCCTGGGAGAAGACCGACAAGGCCGCTCTGCTGCGCGACGCCGCCGGTCTGTAAGGCTGGCCGTTGTGATAAAAGGGGAGCCTGGCTCCCCTTTTGCTTATCCGCTACCCGACGAGACCTCGATGTCTGCCACCAGATCCCAACTCGACGCTTCCCTGCTCCAGCTGCTGCACCAGCGGGTCGACGCCTGCTTTGTACAGGCGGAGGCGCGCCTCGGCCGTTCCTTCCCGCGCCCGCAGATCCACTGCAACATGCGGGGCCGGGCGGCGGGGTCGGCGCGGTTGCAAACCTGGGAGCTGCGCTTCAACCCGGCGCTCTATGAGGCCAACCAGCAGGCCTTTCTGGCCGAGGTGGTGCCCCACGAGGTGGCGCACCTGCTGGTCTATGCCCTCTGGGGAGAAGGGCGCGGCAAGTCCCGGGTGCTGCCCCACGGCCGCCAATGGCAGTCGGTGATGCGGGATGTGTTCGCGCTCGCTCCCAACACTACCCACAGCTTCGATCTCGCCGTGCTGGCCCAGCGCACCCATGCCTATGCGTGCGCCTGCCAGCAGCATCGGCTCTCGGTGCGTCGTCACAACAAGGTGGTGCGCGGCGAGGCCCGCTATCACTGCCGCCGCTGTCGCCAGCCCCTGGTGTTGCAGCTGGGCTCGCCAGCGGATTGAGTCAACCCGTGTCGCGCCCCTGTGTTAGGGTGCGCAGCTTCTTCAGCCAAATGTTTCATTGCCAAGGATCTTCATGTTTCGCTCTCTGATTTCCCTCTGCCTAGCCCTGCTGGTCAGTGCCCCGGCCCATGCCGAGGCCCCCCAGACCTTTCGCGCCGCCAAGCAGGATCTGAACAAGCTCTACCAGAGCCACCCCACCACCTTCTATTGCGGCTGCAACATCAAGTTCAGCGGCAAGCAGATGGCCCCCGACTGGGAGAGCTGCGGCTACCTGCCGCGCAAGCAGGCCAATCGCGCCTCTCGCATCGAGTGGGAGCACGTGGTCCCCGCCTGGGAGTTCGGCCACCAGCTCCAGTGCTGGCAAGAGGGCGGACGCAAGAATTGCGGCAAGAGCGACGAGTTCAACAAGATGGAGGGGGACATGCACAACCTCTTCCCCGCCATCGGCGAGGTGAACGGCGATCGGGCCAACTACCGCTTCTCCGACTGGAACGGCAAGCCGAACCAGTACGGCAAGTGCCAGATGCTGGTGGACTTCAAGGATCGCCGGGTGCAGCCGCCCAAGGGGCCGGTACGCGGCCAGATAGCCCGCGCCTACCTCTACATGGGCCAGCAGTATGGGCTGCGCCTGGCCGCCCAACAGCGTAAACTGTTCGAGGCCTGGGACAGGCAGTACCCGGCCGACCGCTGGGAGTGCGAGCGCAACCTCCGCATCGGCAAACTGCAGGGCAATACCAACCCCTTCATTGAAAAGCAGTGCCAATAGCCCCATTTGACAGGGAAGGGACACCCCCTTCCTATCATGAAACGCGTTCAAGCCAAGAGATTGTGATCAGCCATGCGCATTCCACGTATCTATGAACCGGCCGCCCTGCAGGTGGGCCAGACTCTCGCCCTGTCGGAAGACGGTGCCAACCACATCGGCCGGGTGCTGCGCATGCAGCCGGGTCAGCAGCTCGAGCTGTTCAACGGCGACGGCAACCAATATGCCGCCACCATCACAGGCGTCGGCAAGAAATCGGTGGATGTGCGCATCGACAGTTGCGAGGCCCGCTCGGTGGAGTCCCCCTTCGCCATCCATCTGGGCCAGGTGATCAGCCGTGGCGACAAGATGGACTTCACCATCCAGAAATCCGTGGAGCTGGGCGTCACCTGCATCACCCCGCTCTTCTCCGAGCGCTGCGGCGTCAAGCTGCCCGCCGATCGGCTGGAGAAGAAACGCGAACAGTGGCAGAAGGTGGTGATCAGCGCCTGCGAGCAGTGCGGCCGCAATGTGGTGCCAGAGGTGCGCATGCCGATGGAGCTGGACGCCTGGCTGGCGGAAGAGACCAAAGAGCTCAAGCTAAACCTGCACCCGCGCGCCCCTTACAGCATCAATACCCTGCCGGTACCCGAACACGGTGTGCGGCTGCTGATCGGCCCGGAAGGGGGCTTGTCCAGCGACGAGATCGCCCGTACCGTGCAAGAGGATTTCAAGGAGATGCTGCTGGGGCCGCGGGTGCTGCGCACCGAAACCGCCGCCCTGACCGCCATTACGGCGCTGCAGTGCCGCTTCGGCGATCTCGCCTGAAACAGGTTTTAAGAATCTCACTCGCAATCGAGCCACCAGAAGGAATCTCGGATGACCATCAAACTCGGCATAGTGATGGACCCCATCTCGGCCATCAACATCAAAAAGGACTCCAGCTTCGCCATGCTCGAAGAGGCGCAAAAGCGCGGCTACGAGCTCTTCTATCTGGAGATGAAGGATCTCTACATGCAGGCGGGGCGCGCCTTCGGCACCATGCGTCCGCTCACCGTCAAGCATGACTACGCCCACTGGTTCAGCCTGGGGGAGGTGGTCGATCAGCCGCTGTCCAGTCTGGACGTGATCCTGATGCGCAAGGATCCCCCCTTCGACACCGAGTTCATCTACGCCACCTATATGCTGGAGCGGGCCGAGGACGAGGGTTGCCTCATCGTCAACAAGCCCCAGAGTCTGCGCGACGCCAACGAGAAGCTCTACACCGCCTGGTTTGCCGAGCACACCCCGACCACCCTGGTCACTCGCCGCGCCGACAAGCTGCGCGCCTTCCACGCCGAGCACAAGGACGTGATCCTGAAGCCCCTGGACGGCATGGGCGGCGCCTCCATCTTCCGCATGAAGGAAGATGACGCCAACGTGGGGGTCATCATCGAGACCCTCACCGCCCACGGCAGCCAGTACTGCATGGCCCAGACCTTCCTGCCCGCCATCAAGGATGGCGACAAGCGGGTGCTGGTGGTGGACGGCGAGCCAGTGCCCTACTGCCTGGCCCGCATCCCGGCCCAGGGAGAGACCCGTGGCAACCTGGCGGCCGGCGGCCGCGGCGAGGCGCGTCCCTTGAGCGAGGCGGACTGGGCCATCGCCCGTGCGGTCGGCCCCACTCTCAAAGAGAAGGGACTCATCTTCGTCGGGCTCGACATCATAGGCGACCGGCTGACCGAGATTAACGTCACCAGCCCGACCTGCATCCGTGAAATCGAGGCGGCCTTCCCGGTGCATATCACCGGCATGCTGATGGATGCCATCGAACGCCGGCTGGGAAAATAACCCCAGGAGACGCCCCCTCGAGGCCGTCACCCAGGCAGTGACACCACAGGGGCCAGCGCGGCCCCTGCTCTTTTCTGTTGCGCGACGATGTGAGCCAGCCCCCGGACTTCCGGCTTTTCTACGCGAAAAAGCGGTTTTGCCCGCCGCCGTCAACTGCCATAATCACCCCAAATACCTTTGCACTCTTTGATATCTATGCAAACACTGCAAAACCACTTTTTGCTCGCCATGCCGAGCCTCACGGACGTCTACTTCGAACGCTCCCTGGTCTATCTGTGCGAGCACAGCAGCGAGGGAGCCATGGGACTGGTGGTCAACATCCCGGTGGACATGTCCCTGGACGCCATGCTGACCAAGCTCAAGCTGAGCCCCCCTGCCACCGCCGAGATGAAGCAGCCGGTACTGCAAGGCGGTCCGGTCCATGCTGATCGCGGCTTCGTGCTGCACAGTTTCAGGCCCGGCTTCAACTCCACCCTGCAGGTGAGCGACGAGATGATGGTCACCACCTCCAAGGACATCCTCGAGACCCTGGGCACCGCCGAGGCGCCGGACCACTGGCTGGTAGCCCTGGGTTACGCCGGCTGGAGCGCAGGGCAGCTCGAGCAGGAGCTGGTGGACGGCTCCTGGCTGGTGATCCCCCCCAACCCCAGGCTGGTGTTCGACACCCCCATTCATCAGCGCTGGCAGCAGGCCGCCGCCAGCATAGGCGTCAATCCTCTGCATCTCTCCAGCCAGGTGGGGCACAGTTAGATCCCTTGTCACGCTCTTTAGTTGGTGCAGTTCCCATTTAGTGCCCCTCATCCCCAGCCCTTCTCCCGCGAGGGGAGAAGGGGGTAAATCGGCACGTTTCGGATATATCTGCGGCAACCAGTCAGCTAAAACGGAGTTAGCCAGATTCGAGCGAGCATAACCTCGGCAGGTTCCCTCTCCCTTCGGGAGAGGGCTAGGGTGAGGGGATACGACATCTTTTTATTCATCTATTTCGAGGACATCCATGTCATCACGCAGCATCATGGGCTTTGACTACGGCACCAAGAGCATTGGCGTCGCCATCGGCCAGGAGCTCACGGGCACGGCCCAACCCCTTCGTTCCCTCAAGGCCAACGACGGCATTCCCAATTGGGACGAGATTGAAAAATTGCTCAAGGAGTGGCAGCCGGATCTGCTCATTGTCGGCCTGCCGCTGAACATGGATGGCACCGATCAGGAGATCACGGTGCGGGCCCGCAAGTTCGGCAACCGCCTCCATGGCCGCTTCGGCAAGCCGGTGGAGTTCAAGGACGAGCGGCTCACCACCACGGATGCCCGCGCCCGCCTGTTCGAACGCGGCGGCTACAAGGCGCTCGACAAGGGCAGCGTGGACGGAGTCTCCGCCCAGCTTATCGTCGAAGCCTGGATGGAAGAGCAATACGGTTGAGTTCAGGGGGCCATTGGCCCCCTGCATCAGGCATCTCCCGCCGGCGCCAGCGCAGCCTCTCCCCCGCCCCATGGGAACAGGGCAAGTCCCTCCGCCGCCAGGCCATAGAGCCGCTTCGTCTCATTGCGCAGCCACATCACCTTGGCATCCTGGTTATGGCGTTTGTGCCACAGCAGGATGAAGGCTATCTCAAGTTGCTTGTAGAGTGATTCGGGGAGCGGCAGAGGCATGGCGATAAGGTTGTCGTGGTACCTGGCGGCATAGCCAGCGCAATAGGAGGGCGCCACCGCGATCAGCTCATGGCTCGACTGGGAGGCGATATGCAGGGCCTGCTCGAAACTCGCCACCATGATGGGTACCTCCCGCCTCTGCCCCTCGTCCTCCAGCAGATCATCCAGCGCCCAGCTGTCGCTGGCCTCCCACACCACGCTTACCTGGGGACAGGCCAGGAAGTTCTCCAGGGACCAGGTCTGCTGGAGCAGGGGGTGATCTTTACGCAGGAACACCACGGGCCTGTCGCTGAACAGCACCTCGTGATCGATGTAATAGGGCAGCCGGTTGACCCTGGCCTGGGAGCGACCGTGGGTCTCCCGTGCGCAGAAGCCGAGATCCGCATCCCCGTTGACTATGTCGTTGAGGGAGTGGTGATCCCACCCCAGCATCCTGACCACAGAGTGGGGGTACTTCTGGTAGATGGTCATGGGCAGCTCGCTCAGGAAGCTGGTGCAGAAGGGGGACTCCATCACCAGGCTGAAGCGGGCCCCCTCGGGGATCGCCTCGCTATTGAGGGAGGTGATGCTGTCCGTCAACAGGAACCAGGCCTTGAGCTCCTCCTCCAGGGTCAGGGAGAGCTGGGTCGGCTGCAGCCCCTGACGTACCCGCACCAGGAGGGGATCGTCAAACCAGTCCCGCAGCTTGGCGAGCGCCTTGCTCACCGCCGAGGGGGTGACGCAGAGCTTCTTGGCCGCCCCTGTCACGCTGCGCTCCTGCATCAGGTGCTTGAAGACCACCAGCAGGTTCAAATCCAGTTCACCCAGGTTGCGCATCTTTCCTCTCCCCTTATCCCCGCGACCGCGCTTCGCGCAGCGCGAGCCATGGTAGCAGCCCTTTGACGGCCAGGTAACTGAGCAGGGTCAACAGCAGGGCAGAGATCAGCATCAAGGATGGGGCCACGCCAAGCTGGCCCAGCAGCCAGATATAGAAGCCGGAGAGGCTGATCTGCATGATGCAGAGCAGGGCGCTGGCAAATGCCGCCTGGTGCTGACACTCCGCCAGCGCCTCCCCCATCGCCACCCCGAAGCCGCAGGAGAAGCCGATGCAGACCAGGGCAAAGCCCGGCAACAGCAAGGGGATGTCGCCCCCCAGCTGCCAGCTGCCGAGCAGGAGGCAGGCTGCCATCAGGTAGGCCAGATGGGAGAGCGCCAGCACCCTCTGCTTGCCCAGCCAGCGCAGCAGCAGCGGGGTCAGGAAGGAAGCTGACATGCTCACCCCGGCCATCACCATCATCACCAGGGAGTACTGCTCAGTGGTGAAGCCAAGCCCCTGCATCAGGATCAGCGGCGAGACGCTGACATAGACCAGGATGGCGGTCACGCTGGCACTGGTCAGCAGCGAGTGCAGCATGAAGCGAGGGGAGCCCAGCAGGGCAAGGGGCCGGGTCGCGCCACTCTGCTGGCGGGCCGGGCGAGTCTCCCTGAGCAGCAGCAGGTTGACCAGACCGCTGACGGCGGCCACCAGCGCCATCGCCACGAAGATCCCGCGCCAATCGAAATGCGACAGGATGAGATAACCGAGCACGGGCGCCAGCACCGGAATGACGCAGATCACCCCGTTGATCATGGAGAGCGCCATCGCCAGCCGCGCCTCGCTCAGCACATCCCGCAGCACGGTAAAGGTCATGATATAGAGCGCCCCCGCCCCGACCCCCTGCCAGAATCGGCCGAGATAGAACTGGCTGATCCCCGCAGCATTGGCAGCCACCAGGGAGGCAAGGACAAAAATCAGCGCGCCCCCCACCACCACCCAACGCCGGCCATGGCGATCCGCAATCATCCCCCCCAGCAGCACAGTGGCCGCCATGCCGAACAGGTAGATGGAGAAGGCGGTGTGGATCTGCGCCTCGCTCGCCTGCAGGGCATCGGCAATCTGGGGCACGGCCACCAGATAGAGATCGATCCCGACCGGGTAGAGGATGATCATCAGGAAAGTGCACAGCAGGAAAATGCCCATGGATGCTCCATTGCGAAAGGCCCGCCCACGCAGACCATGCCAGCCAGCGTCGATGGCGGGAGCAGGGGGGACAGGTTGAACATGCGCAGCACTATAGGAGGGGCGCCCGCTCGCACCTAGTGACGAGATGGCGAACGGTAGATTCCAGTTTGGAAATTCGGTGGCGAGGGGCAAGCCATTGGGGCCATCAGGTGATGCGTGATGGCGCCGGCAGCACCGAAGAGTACGCCGGGCTATCCCGGCGTACTCATGTCAATCAACGGGGCCGAACTGTCACTCCGCCAGCTTGCTCAGGATGGCGTGGGCCGCCTTGACGCGGGCGTCATTGGGATAGTTGCGGTTGGCCAGCATGACGATGCCGACGCCCTTCGCGGGCACGAAGGCCACATAGGCGCCGAAGCCGTTGGTCGCGCCTGTCTTGTTGTAGAGCCGCGCCTCCCCCGTCTCCCGGGACCCGGCAACGGGGCTGACCGGATTGGCATTGTAAGTCACCGCCGGGGAGTTGCCCGCCAGCAGCGCCGCTTCACTGACGGGATAGGGGTAGCTCTCCCAGCCGAGTCCCTGGGTCATGGTTCCCACCGAGTAGAAACCGGTGTGGGTCATGGCGATCGCCTGCTGCAACGGCTCGTCGCCACCGTCTGCCATATTGGCGCCGACGAAGGCCAGCAGATCCGCCGAGCTGGTCTTGATGCCATAGGCCTCGTCCGCCAGGATCCCCGGGTTGACCCGGATGGGCTTGTCCTCTTTCGAGTAGCCATAGGCGTAGTTCCCCATGGCCGCCGCGGGCACCTTGAGATAGGTGTGGGCCAGGCCGAGCCCGGGCAGCAGGGTCTGGCTCATCAGCTGCTCAAAGGGTTGCCCCAGGCTATGGGCCGCCAGGTGGCCGAACAGGCCGATGCTGGGGTTGGAGTACTGGCGATGGGTGCCCGCCGGGTAGGCTGGCGTCCATTGGCGATAGTAGGCGCGCATCTTGTCGGTGGAATCCACCTCGTCGGGGAATTGCAGCGGCAGGCCCCCGGCGCTGTAGGTGGCGAGTTCGGCCATGGTGATGCCGTCGAAGGCGGTGCCTTTGAGCCAGGGGGCGTGCTGACTCACCTTGTCATCGGGCTGGAAGCCGCCCTTGACCACGGCGTAGGCCCCAAGCGTTGCCGTAAGAGTCTTGCTGACCGAGCCAATCTCGAACAGGGTCTGCTCGCTCACGGGGGCACCGCTCTCCCGGTTCGCCACCCCATAGTTGAAGTAGTGGGCCTTGCCATCTTTCAGCACGGCCACCGCCATGCCCGGGATCCTGTACTCCTTGAGCACGGGCCGGATGCTGGCATCCACCAGGGGGCGCAGGGGATCGCCCTGGTTGTCCGCAGCGGCCTGAGTCAGGCCGGCCCAGAGCAGGGTGCCCGCCGTCAGCAATGTCATCCGCACCTGTTGTTGCATGGTCATTCTATCCTCTCGGTTGCTTGGGATCGCCGCACCAGCGACGAGCTATGGGGCCAGCATAACGGGCCAAGGTGTGCTGGATGTGAAGTGGCGTGAAGTCTCGTCGCTGTTGCCAAGGAGGCCTTCAGCCCGCCTCCTGTGAGCCCTGTCATCCCATGCCACAGCCCCGGGCGGGCATGGGCCCATATAGAAGAGGGGAGCCCATGGCTCCCCTCTTTCATTACCCAACCGGATCAACCCAGGACTCAGGCCTGCTTGCTCTTGGGCGGGTTGTCCCAGATCCCCGCTTCCAGCTGGCTGCGGATCTCCGGGTACTTGTTGGCATCGAAGGTGGGGACGCGACCCAGCTTGAGCTGATCGTTGTAGTCCTTGGCCAGCTTGATGGCGACCCCCGAGAGCAGCAGTATGGCGATCAGGTTGACGATGGCCATCATCCCCATGGAGACATCCGCCAGGGCCCACACGGTCGGCAGCTCGCCCACTGAACCAAACATCACCATGCCCAGCACGAACATCCGGAACAGCATCAGGCCGCCCTTGTGGTTGTGCTCCAGGAACACCAGGTTGGTCTCGGCGTAGGAGTAGTTCGCCACTATGGAGGTGAAGGCGAAGAAGAAGATGGCCGCCGCGATGAAGATGTTGCCACCACCACCGACCTGGGAGGAGAGCGCACGCTGGGTCAGCTCGACCCCGGTGACGCCGGAGCCCGGCTCGAACTGGCCGGACATCAGTATGATGGCGGCAGTACAGGTACAGATGACTATGGTGTCGAGGAAGACCCCCAGCATCTGCACATAGCCCTGGGACGCCGGGTGCGGCGGATAGGGGGTCGCGGTCGCGGCGGCGTTGGGGGCAGAGCCCATGCCGGCTTCGTTGGAGAAGAGACCGCGCTTGATGCCGTTGATCATCGCCTGGGAGATGGCGTAACCCATGGCACCGGAACCCGCCTGCTCGATGCCGAAGGCCGACTTGATGATGAGAACAAAGACCCCGGGCAGCTCGCTGATGTTCATGGCCACCACGAACAGCGCCATCAAGATGTAGGCCAGTGCCATGAAGGGCACCACCAGCTCGGCGAAGCGGGCTATGCCTCGGATGCCGCCGAAGATGATGAGACCGGACAGCACCACCAGTGCCAGACCGCTGACCCAGTCAGGGATGCCGAAGGCGACGTTCATGGCCAGGCTGATGGAGTTGGCCTGCACCGCATTGAATACCAGACCGAATGCCAGCAACAGACAGAGGGAGAAGACCACCCCCATCCAGCGCATGCCGAGACCACGCTCCATGTAGTAGGCGGGACCGCCACGGTAGTTGCCGTCTTCGTCCTTGACCTTGTAGAGCTGGGCCAGGGTGCTCTCGACGAAGGCGGTGGCCATGCCGATGAAGGCGATCAGCCACATCCAGAAGATGGCGCCAGGCCCCCCCAGATAGATGGCGACGGCCACGCCGGCCAGGTTGCCGGTGCCCACACGGGCGGCCAGGCTGGTACACAGGGCCTGGAAGGAGGAGATGCCGGCACTGTCGGATTTGCGGCTATTGCGCAGTACCGAGAACATGTGGCCGAAGTGACGGATCTGGATAAACCCCAGGCGGAAGGTAAAGAAGAGTCCGACCCCGATCAGCAGGTAAATGAGCACGGCTCCCCACATCAGGTCGTTAATCATTGCAATCAAGGTGTCCATAATTCTCTCGTTGTTATCACATCCATGGTCAGTCTGCGCTGACCGCTCTCTGTCAATTTCCGAATTAGCATTGCGCCGAAGGGGCGGAATCTAGCATAGGGAGGGAATTCAGAATAGTGATTAGGCTCACTGGAAAGACAAAAAACGAGCGATTTGATGCAAAAAAGCTTCATTTAGCACGCAAATAATCAACAAAACTTGATGCGCAATTCTACAGCCGACAAATAAGACCCGAAAGGGGCTCGTTTGTCGATATTCCCATGACGATAAAAACAGATGCCTTGACGGGCGGCGGTAAGGCAAGCGTTTGCCTCTGATGTCGCCCAGCCAGGGGTTTGTCACGCCAAACGTTTTACACGTAATTAAATTTCAAGTATCTGACAAGAGTATTTGTGTGACCCACTGCACAAAATGAAGAATCAACTAAAAAAGTTGCTTTTGTGCCGGTCGCAGGGCGTTGCCAAAAAATCAGTAAAAGTCGTTTTTTATCAGACACTTTCCGCCTGTCGCTCCCCCCTCTCCCACCACCTGGGTGATTCACGTACAAGGCTCCCTATTGCAGGAAGCGCCACATCCGTATTAATTAGGCAGGCAGTGGCGATGGGCCACCCCCATCGTGCTTTTCTGAGCCTGAGTCGCCGGGTTTTTGTAATTTTATTTCAGAACGGCCGTCTCACGCCCGCAACCCCTGGGATTGCTCCCTCATATAGAGATGATATTTGCTATGGCCGATAAATTAACCCAGCTGAAAGCCCTGACCACGGTAGTTGCCGACACCGGCGACATCGAAGCCATCAAGCGCTACCAGCCCATCGATGCCACCACCAACCCCTCCCTGGTGTTGAAGGCATCCGAGATCCCCGAGTACGCGGCGCTGATCGAAGACGCCATCAACTGGGCCAAGTCCCAGAGCCAGGACAAGGCACAGCAAATCATCGACGCGGGCGACAAGCTGGCGGTCAACATAGGTCTGGAAGTACTGAAAATCGTCCCGGGCCGCATCTCCACCGAGGTGGATGCCCGTCTCTCCTTCGACACCGACGCCAGCATCGCCAAGGCCCGCAAGCTGATCCGCCTCTACAACGAAGCCGGCATCACCAACGATCGCATCCTGATCAAGCTGGCCTCCACCTGGGAAGGCATCCGTGCCGCCGAAGTCCTGGAGAAAGAGGGCATCCAGTGCAACCTGACCCTGCTGTTCTCCTTCGCCCAGGCCCGTGCCTGTGCCGAAGCCGGCGCCTTCCTGATCTCCCCGTTCGTGGGCCGCATCCTCGACTGGTACAAGGCCAAGCACAACCGTGACTACACCGCGAGCGAAGATCCGGGCGTGGTCTCAGTCACCGCCATCTACGACTACTACAAGCAGCACGACTACCAGACAGTGGTGATGGGTGCGAGCTTCCGCAACACCGGCGAGATCCTGGAGCTGGCCGGTTGCGATCGCCTGACCATAGGCCCTGCCCTGCTGGAAGAGCTGAGCAAGACCGAAGGCGCCGTGGTGCGCAAGCTGAACTACACCGGCGAGCGCAAGGCAAAACCGACCCCCATGACAGAAGCACAGTTCCGCTGGGAGCTGAACCAGGACGCCATGGCGGTCGAGAAGCTGGCCGAAGGCATTCGCATGTTCGCCGTCGATCAGGGCAAGCTGGAAACCATGCTGGCCAGCCGTCTGTAAAAGACGGGCCGAGGCCATCTCGGCCAACCCCCTCCACAGGAGGTGTTGCGCCGATAAAACCGGGCTCCCGCAAGGGCAGCCCGGTTTTTTTTATCCACCTTCCCGATTGTCACAACTTGGTCATAAAAACGTTTTATTTTCAAATGCGTCGTGTTATACGAATGGTGAAAACCATAAAACCAAGGAGGGAGCCATGGACATGTTCAACTTCGATTTTGACGAGGTCGTTGAGCTGGGTTCACGTAGCCGCGGGACAACGGGAAAGAAACGTAAATGGCGTGAGATAGAGGCGCTTAAAGACAAGCACCGCCTGCAAAAGGAGCTGCAAGCCATCGACATCGCCTACGAAGGTTCGGACGAACTGGAGCTGTAGTGTCACCGGCGTCGCCCCTGACGGATGAAGAGCACATGGATGCAGGCCGCCCCCTGATCGAAGGCCACCCCCACCACATCCAGCTCGTCCAGCACGTTGCCGCTCACCGA
>NZ_JBFODK010000062.1:0-111925 GCF_040908275.1 Aeromonas sp. R4-3 | reverse complement strand
ACCAGACATTGAAAATCAAAAATTGTTTTTGATGTTCGATGCTGTGAGTGCCCACACAGATTGCTTGATTCAAATTGTTAAAGAGCGTCACGCTTGTCGCGTTGAGGAGACGCATCTTACGCTCCTCACTTCGAAAGTCAAGCGGTTGTTTTCGCTTTTCTTTCGGCGCCCACTTCACTAGGAAGCTGGCTCATCAGTTCGGCGTGTTCCGCCGTGCTGGTAGGGGCGCATTATAGGGAGCCGCGCCGGGATGACAAGGGCTTTTTGTAAAAATGAGTTCGTTTGCTGAAAAAGCAGGCTGAACCTCATGAAATGCGAGTTTTAGCCCCGTTTTATGCCGCTTTTTTGTTCACCCCATCGGTCTGAGCCTGGATGTAGTTGACCCAGCTGGTCGCCCGCTGTTGCCAGTTATCCTGCTGTTGCAGCTCGCGAGCCAGCTCCAGCGCCTGGGCATACTGCTCCTTATTAAGGTGTGCCTGCACCAGCAGCGCCTTGGCTCTATTGCCCTGCTCACCCTTGGCTGACTTCATGGCTACCAGCTGAGTCATGGCGGCTTCTGTCTTGCCTTGTTGCAGCAGCAGCTCGGCGACGCGCATGGCCGCCTTGGACTGGGCATGCTGTTTGGCGAGCAGTTGCCAGCTATCTACCGCCTTGGGCCACTCGCGGGCACCTTCCCACAACTGGGCCAGCAGTTGCTGGTTCTCGGCACTCGCCTTCATCTGTCCCTTCGCCATGGCGGCTTCCAGCAGACGGGCGCCGCGATAGGGTAGCCCCTGCCAGGCATAGAGCCGGATCAGCTGGTTGCGGGCGGCCGCATCGTCCATCAACTGACGATCGATGGCGGTCTGCAACAGCGCCAGCGCCTGGTCCCCACGCTTGGCGGAGAGATTGAGTGAAACGGCCTGTTGCCACCATTTGCTCTCTTTGGGTTCATGACGCACCAGCTCTTCCGCCTGCTCTGCCGCTGCGCCATAACGTTGCAGGGCGGTGAGGGCGGAGAGGCGAATGATCGCCGTCTGCCTGTGCCAGCCTTTCTTCAGCAACTGCTCGCTCTGGCTGACCGCCTCGCCATATTGCTTGTTGTGGTAATAGAGGCCGGCCAGACGCAGGCGCAAGGCATCGTCAGACTTGAGTGCCAGTGCGGCCTTGTAGCTGGCGATGGCGCCGGACCAGTTGGATTGCTGCGCCTGGATATCCCCACGCAGACGCAGCAACTGGAGCTGCTGCTGCTCGGGCCACTCTTTATAGGCCAGCGCCTGTTCCACGTAGCGACTCGCCTGCGCGGTCTGCTGCAAGTTGGCCGCCAGTGAAGCCTGCAACTGGGCCAGCCAGGCGCGCTCGGCATCGGAGCCAGGCTTGAGCCCGGTCGCCTTGTTCTGGGCCTGTTGCCACTGACCCGACTGATAGAGCTTCATCACAGGCTCCAGCTGACGGGAGAAATGAGGGCTCACTTCCATGGCCAGACAGGCTTGGCTGACCAGGGCCAGCAGACAGATCCAGATCCGCAACATGGTTACGACTCCAATTTGAATTTGAGATTGATGGTTTGCACCAGCTTGTCGGTGGCACCCGGTCTTGGCTGGTAGCGCCATTTGCTGACGGCCTGAATCGCCGCCCGCTCGAACTGTCGCTTGGGCTTGGCGTCGATCACTTCCACATCCTGTACCCGCCCCTCGGCATCGACGCTGAAGCGCAAGGTCACCGAGCCTTCTATGCCGGCCTGCTGGGCCCGATAGGGATAGACGGGCTCGACCCGCTGCAAGGGAGTCAACATGTCGCCGACACCTATGCCCGCGCCTTGAGACTGACCATGGAAGCTGCCGCTTGCCACCGGGGTGGGGCTGGTTGCGACCCCGGGGGCAGATACCTGTACCGCGCTCAGGCTGGAGACCAGATCCAGGCTCGGCTGCACCGAGGGCAGCGGTGCCGCCGCCGGCATGGGCATTGGCGTGGACGCCAGGGCGGCGGGAGGCTCCGGCAAGGGTTCTGGCTCCTGGGGTACAGGGCGCTCGCGCACCTGTACCTCGTTCACCTCGGTCTGCATGTTGATGACGATGGCTTTCTGCTCGGACGAGGCCTTCTCTCCCCGGGGAGGTTCCACCAGGGTGGCCATGAACAGCAGGATCGCCAGACTGAGGACAACCCCCAGCCCCAGGCTCATCAGCTTGAACTTCATTTCGGCGCCACCGCCACGGCGATATTGGCGATGCCTGCCGCCTTGGCCTCATCCATCACCCGCACTACCTTGCCGTGGGGCACCCGCTCATCGGCCTGGATCACCAGGCTGGCATCGGGCTGCTCCGACAGCAGACGGGCCAGGCTGGCCTGCACCCGCTCCACATCCACCTGTTTGCGATCGAGGAAGATCTGCCCCTGGGCGCCGATCGCCAGCATGATGCTGGAGGGCTTCTGCGCCTTGGCCTGGCTCGCCTGGGGCCTGTGCACCTCGAGCCCGGCTTCCCGTACGAAGGAGGTGGTCACGATGAAGAAGATCAGCATGATGAACACGATATCCAGCATGGGAGTCATGTCGATCTGCACTTCATCACGCTGGCGTTTGGATTGCCGTCTCATTGCATTACCTTCTCTTCTCGCAGGCCGTCCCGGGTCTTGGCCAGCGCACGCCTGGCCTGGCTCTCGAGACGACTGAGTAACAACACGCCGGAGAGCGCCACCACCATGCCTGCCATGGTGGGGATGGTGGCGCGGGAGATCCCGCCCGCCATGCTCTCCGGGTTAAAGCGGTTGGCGGCGGCCAACGCATCGAATACGCCTATCATGCCGGTCACAGTGCCGAGCAGGCCCAGCATGGGGCAGAGCACCACCAGGGTGCGGATGAAGATGAGGTGGCGGTTGAGCTCGAGTTCGGCCTCGGCCAGCCAGCGGCTGCGGATCGCCTTGGCGTGCCAGCTGTGGCGCTCGCTGCGTCCCTGCCAGCGGCCGAACAACTGCCGCTGCAGCGGGCCGAAGCCCAGGTTGAGGTAGAGCAGCCGCTCGATCATCAAAATCCACATCAGCACCAGCAAGGCCAGGATGACCCAGAGCACGGGACCGCCACGGCCCATGAAGCTCTGCAACTGTTGCCAGATGTCGACCATCATGCCACCCGCTCCATCCCGTCCCCGTTATTCTCGGCCCGCTCGGCCAAAATGCCGGCGACCTGCTGCTCCAGCACGTTGGAGAGCTCGGTGAAACGGGATTGCAGCAGGCTGTGGGCCAGGATCAGCGGAATGGCGGCCACCAGCCCCTGGACTGTGGTGATCAGAGCCATGGAAATGCCGCCCGCCATGATCTTGGGATCGCCGGTACCGAACTGGGTAATGGCCTGGAAGGTGCCTATCATGCCGGTGACAGTACCGAGCAGCCCCAGCATGGGGGCGATGGCGGCGATCACCTTGACCATGCCGATGCCACGCTCCATCCGGGGCGTCTCCTGCAGTATGGCTTCGTCCAGCCTCAGTTCGAGCGTCTCCATGCTCAGCTCGGGATGCTGTTCCGCCACCGTCAACACCCGACCGAGGGCGTTGTCGGCGTGGTATTCGCCACTCTTGAGCTGGCGACGCACCAGAGTCAGTTCACGGGAGAGGGTCCAGAGCCGTACGGCGGCAATGCCGAGGCCGATGGCGGCCAGCAGCACTATGATGGCGCCTACCTGGCCCCCTTGCTGGACTTGCTGCCAGAAGGTCGGTGCCTGGGCCAGCATCTCGAGCAGGACGCCGTGGGAGGGATCCAGCGGCAAGGCCTCGCCTTCCTTGCCCTGATAGGCGCTCAGCTCGGACAGCACTCCGCCGGGCAAGCCCAGTACCGGACTCAGCCCTTCACCGCTCGGTTGCAGGAAGCCTTCGCTACCAAACAGCGCGAAGCTGCCTACCCGGGTCAGCGACTGCTCACTGGCTGCCCCCTGGGCATCGAGCACCTTGCCGTTGAACTGGACAACCCGGCCCGACTCGCGGATCTCCTGCAACAGGGTGGCGGGCAGCAGGGCGAGGGCGGCGCGATCCGGCACTTGCTTGTCCTGGGCCATCGCCTTCAAGGCAGTCAGGCGATCCGGATACTGACCCTGCACCGAGGAGTCACCCAGCAGCTTGACCGCATCGCTGGCGCCCTGACGGGTCACCGCGAAGATCTCGTTCATGTCGCCGGAGGCTTGCTCCCACCGGGTGTTGAGCTCGACCAGCTGCTTTTCATTGCTGGCAAACTGGCTGGCCAGCTCCTTGCTCAGGCGTTGGGCCTCGGCCAGCCTGGCACGGGCACTGGTCAACTCGGTGGAGACAGACGCCAGATCCTGCTGTGCCTGCTGTTCGCGGGCCTGTTCCTGCTGTTGCCACTCTTCATTGGCAAGGGCCAGCTGGGAGCAGAGGGAGAGTGTTATCAGAAGGGGGAACCATTTCATGACTGAGCCTCCTGGCTACGGGCGACAGACAGGGGCACATGCAACAGTTGCGGGACTTTCTTGTCGGCCGCCATGTCCAGCGCATCGGCAAGGGGGGTTAGCCACTCGCTATCCAGCGGTAACCAGCTCTTGCTCTCGGCGGACCAGCGCCAGGCCTGGGAGCGATCGGCAGTCATGGCCAGCAGGGAGACCCGGCCGAGCGCCAGCACATCGACCCGACGTTCGGCATCATCCAGCGCCAGCTGGGCGGGATAGGTATCCATCCGGCTGCCGTATTCGGCTTCGATCTGGTAGGCCTGCAGCAGCTGGCGGAACTTCTCCGCCTCGCTCACGTCCGCCCGGGCCAGGGTCACCTTCAACTGCTCGACCCGCGCCAGACGGTCCTCCTTGCGCAGGGGAATGTCATTCTGCACCAGCTGCTCGAGATCCGCCTGCATCTGCAGCATCAGCGGGATCAGCCCCTGCCGGGTCTCTTGTACCGCTTCCAGCTGTTGAGTGAGCTTGCCCAGCTCATTCTGCTGATCGGCCACCAGAGACTGCATGTAACGGTTGTAGGCTTCCAGATCCCGCAGTTGCAGTTGGGCATTTTGCAGCTCCAGCCGGGCGGCAACGGCGGCATCGGCCGCCTTTTCTACGCGCTGCTGGGAGGCTTTCCCATCCGCGATGCTGTTTTTCAGTGCGGGCGCGACCAAATCGTCTGCCGAGGCGACGAAATGAACGGCCAATGGCAACAAGGCCAGACCCCAGATCTTTTTCATGGTACACAATCTTAACAATGATAACTATTCTCATTGTCTCAAAGAGTCGTGCCAGTGGCAATCAGATGATTTTCTTGGCCTGTGGCCGAAAAAACAGGATACTTTTTAGACAAGCACGGGAACAACTGGCGTTGGTAGTCACAACACCATTTTAAATAACTAAAAAATGTCTTTTCGATCAGGATGATAAGTGGTCGAAGAAGGAGACTTACATGTTTAACGATGCGATCTGGGAACACATAGATCGGTTCACCAAGGCCAAGAAAACCAGCGATATCCAGCAGCAACTGGAGCGCTTCAGCCATCAGATGGGATTTGATTACTTCAGGTTGCTGATCATTTTCCCCATCAGCATGCAGAAATCACACGTGGCCTTGTTCAACAACTGCCCGACCAGCTGGTTTGATGCCTACACGGAGCGGCACTACCTGACCCAGGATCCTGTGGTCTTTCTGGGCCTGAAGCAGACCCAGCCCATCTTCTGGAACAAGCTCGACTGCGACTCCCCCTGGCTGCCCAGCGCCAGCCGGGAAGTGATGAACCTCGCCGCCGACTTTGGCGTGAGAAACGGTGTCTCCTTCCCGTTGCACACGCCCCAGGGGGAACACGGCATCCTCTCCTTCATCAGCAAGGAAAAATCCAACTCCGACCTGATGTTTGAAAACGTTCCCATGCTGTCGTTCTGCGCCAGCTACATCTTCAACGCGGCGCTGCAGCTGATAAAGAGCAGGCCGGACCTGATGAAGCATCTGGCCGAGCTGTCGGATCGGGAGAAGGAGTGCCTGTTCTGGGCCAGCGAGGGCAAGACCTCCTGGGAGATAGCCACCATACTCGGCATCAGCGAGCGCACCGTAAACTTCCACCTCAATCAGGTCACCAACAAGACGGATTCGAAGAACCGCAACCAGGCGATCGCCAAGAGCATCTCCAGCGGCATCATAGTGCCTTCGCTGAACGATGTGACCATCACCAACCTGCGGCTCTCCTGAGCCGGTCCTCAGCAACAAAAAGAGCCGCAACAGCGGCTCTTTTTTTATGTCTGACAACGGCTTATTCCACTGTCACGGATTTCGCCAGGTTGCGCGGCTGATCCACGTCCGTGCCCTTGATCAGGGCGACGTGGTAGGAGAGCAGCTGCAACGGCACCGTGTAGACGATGGGGGCTATCATCTCTTCCACGTGGTTCAGGCTCATCACCCTCATGGTCTCGTCGCTCTTGAAGCCGGCGTCGGCATCGGCGAACACGTAGAGGATGCCGCCACGAGCACGGACTTCTTCCACGTTGGACTTGAGCTTCTCCAGCAGATCGTTGTTCGGCGCCACCACTATGATGGGCATCTCGGCATCGATCAGTGCCAGCGGGCCGTGCTTGAGCTCACCGGCGGCATAGGCTTCTGCGTGGATGTAGGAGATCTCTTTCAGCTTGAGCGCCCCCTCCATGGCGATGGGGTACTGGCTGCCACGGCCGAGGAACAGGCTGTGGTGCTTGTCGGCAAACTCTTCGGCCAGGGTCTCGATCTGCTTGGCCAGCGCCAGGCTCTCCTTGATGCGCAGCGGCAGGGCTTGCAGCGCCTTGACCAGCTCAGCCTCAGCGGCGGCACTCAGGTTGCCACGGCAGTGACCGACGGAGGCCACCAGCATCAGCAGGCCGGCCAGCTGGGTGGTGAACGCCTTGGTGGAGGCGACGCCAATCTCGGCACCGGCCCGGGTCATAAAGGCCAAGTCAGATTCCCGCACCAGGGAGGAACCCGGCACGTTGCAGATGGCCAGGGAGCTCATGTAACCGGACTCCTTGGCCAGGCGCAGGGCGGCCAGGGTGTCGGCTGTCTCGCCGCTCTGGGACAGGGTCACCAGCAGACTGTTGGGGCGCACCACGGACTTGCGATAGCGGAACTCGGAGGCGATCTCCACGTCGCAGGAGACGCCGGCGATCTCTTCGAACCAGTAACGGGCCACCATGCCGGAGTTGTAGGAGGTGCCGCAGGCCACGATCTGGACGTGCTCTACCTTGTCGAAGATGGCGCGTGCGCCGTTGCCGAAGGACTCGACCACCACGTGATCGCTGCCCAGACGCCCTTCCAGGGTGTTGGTGATGGCCTTGGGCTGCTCGTAGATCTCTTTGAGCATGTAGTGGCGGTACTCGCCCTTGTCACCGGCGTCGTGGGAAAGCTCGGACTCCAGCTCCTCGCGCACCACGGCATTGCCCTGGGTATCGAAGATGTGCACGTCGCGACGGGTCACCTCGGCCACATCCCCCTCTTCCAGGAAGATGAAGCGACGGGTGACCGGCAGCAGGGCCATCTGATCGGAGGCGATAAAGTTCTCACCGATGCCGCGGCCGATCACCAGGGGCGAGCCGGAGCGGGCCACCACCAGACGGCTGTCGTCACGGCTGTCCATCACCACTGTGCCGTAGGCACCGCGCAGTTGCTTCACCGTGACCTGCATGGCCGCCAGCAGGCTGGGGGCGGATTTCAGTTCGTGGTGTACCAGGTGGGCGATCACTTCGGTGTCGGTGTCAGAGCTGAACTCGTAACCCATGCCCTGCAGCTGGCTGCGCAGCTCTTCGTGGTTCTCTATGATGCCGTTGTGCACCACCACTATATGCTCGGAGACATGGGGGTGGGCATTGCGCTCGGACGGCTCGCCATGGGTCGCCCAGCGGGTGTGGGCTATGCCGGTGCCGCCGTGGACGGACTGCTCTTCCAGCGCCTTGGCCAGCTCGGCCACCTTGCCGAGGCGACGCACCCGCTGCAGCGGCTGGTTGGCGCTGAACACGGCCACACCGGCGGAGTCATAGCCGCGGTATTCCAGACGGCGCAGGCCTTCTACCAGGATTTCAGCCACATCACGTTGGGCCACTGCCCCGACGATGCCACACATAGACTTCTCCTCAAGAGGTAAAAACGGAAATTCGTTTGGATAGTTGGATGTTTGGGTCAAACCGCCACGGGGGCGCAGATCAGTGCTATCCCCCTGGCCTGAATCTGTGCTCTGGCCTCGCCGTCCAGCCCCTCATCGGTCACCAGGGTATGGATGCTGGACCAGGGCAGCTCGAGATTGGGGATCTTGCGGCCTATCTTCTCCGACTCGACCATGACGATGACCTCGCGGGACACCTCGGCCATCACACGGGAGAGGCCCACCAGCTCGTTGAAGGTGGTGGTGCCCCGCTCCGGGTCTATGCCGTCGGCGCCGATGAACAGCTGGTCGAAGTCATAGGAGCGCAGCACCTGCTCCGCCACCTGACCCTGGAAGGATTCGGAGTGGGGATCCCAGGTACCGCCGGTCATCAGCAAGGTGGGCTCGTTCTCCAGCTCGCGCAGGGCGCCGGCCACGTTGAGGGAGTTGGTCATCACGATGAGGCCGCGCTTGCTGCCCAGCATGGGGATCATGGCGCTGGTGGTGCTGCCGCTGTCGATGATGACGCGGTTGTGATCGCGGATGCGCTCGGCGGCGGCACGGGCTATGGCCAGCTTTCGTTTCGAAACTTGATCCGGGTTGCTGTCCACCACCATCTCGCTCGGCAGGGGCACGGCACCACCGTAACGGCGCAGCAGCAGACCGCCGGTCTCCAGCACGGCCAGATCCTTGCGGATGGTCACTTCCGAGGTGGAGAAGTGCTTGGCCAGGGCATCGACGCTGACTTCGCCCTGTTCCTGCACCAGGGTCACTATGGTGTGACGGCGCTGTTGAGTGTTGCGTTTGGTCATCTTAAAGTTTCGATTCGAAAGAATGGCGAAATATTAATACCTTTTTTGGAAAAATCAAACGGCAAATAGGATCCGATTTGGTTCGATGCCAGAATGGTCAGGCCGATTTATGACGAGGACGCCATGCAAAAACGAGTCATCTGGCTGGTGGAAGATGAGGCCAGCATCGCCGACACCCTGATCTATGCCCTGCAGACCGATGGTTTCGAGGTGGAGTGGTTCCCCCTCGGCCAGCCGTTGCTGGCGCGACTGGAACGGTCGCGACCGGATTTTCTGATCCTGGATGTGGGGCTGCCGGACATCGGCGGCTTCGAGCTGTGCAAGCAGGTACGTGCCCTGACCGACACGCCCCTGATGTTTCTCACCGCCCGCAGCGAGGAGATAGACAGGTTGATCGGGCTGGAGATAGGGGCCGACGACTACGTGGCCAAGCCCTTCTCGCCGCGGGAGGTGTGCGCCAGGGTGAGGGTGATACTGCGCCGCAGCCAGCCCATAATCCCCCAACCGAGCCAATTGCTGGCGCTGGACGAGGAGCGGGCCCGCATCTGCTTCCACGGTCAGCCCCTGAATCTCACCCGCTACGAATACCTGCTGCTCAAGACTCTGATGCAGGCGCCGGGCCGGGTCTACTCCCGCCAGCAGCTGATGGATCTGGTGTGGAGCGGGGCGGAGGAGAGCCTGGATCGCACCGTCGACACCCACATCAAGACCCTGCGCGCCAAGCTGCGGGAGCGGGACGCCGAGGCCAATCTTATCCTGACTCACCGCGGGCTGGGCTACAGCCTGGAGCTGGCATGAGCCACAGGGGATCGCAACGGCCAGGCAGGCCAGTGCAGCGGAACCACAGAGGGGGACGGCCATGAGGATAGGGTTGCAACTGCTGTGCGGTCTGGTGCTGATCTTCGCGCTGGCCGCCTGGTTCGTGCTGGAGATCTTCGTCGAGGAGATCAAACCCGGGGTGCGCAGCGCCACCGAGGATACCCTGGTGGACATGGCCCAGCTGCTGGCCCCCCTGGCCCTGGACGATCTGCAGGAGGGGAAGATGGCGGATGGCCGGCTGGCCAGCGCCTTTGCCCGCCTCAACCAGAGCCCCATCAACGCCCTGATCGACGGTCACCTCAAGCAGCAGGCGGAGTACCGCATCTATGTGGTCGACGCTAAAGGCAAGGTGGTCTATGACTCGGACGGGGTGGATCTGGGCAAGGACTATTCCCGCTGGAACGACGTCTACCGCACCTTGCGCGGGGAGTATGGCGCCCGCAGCACCCGCAGCGATCCTGACGATCCCGCCAGCTCGGTGATGCACGTGGCCGCCCCCCTGCGCGAGGGGGACGAGATCCTGGGTTCCCTCACTGTCGCCAAGCCCAACCGCACCCTGCTGCCCATGATAGAGCGCAGCGAGCACCAGCTGTTGCAGGGGGCAGCCCTGCTGCTCTGCCTCTCGCTGCTGATCGGTGCCCTGCTGGTGTGGTGGCTCACCCGCGCCATCGGCAAGCTGGTGCACTACGCAGATGCGGTCAGCCAGGGCCAGCCCGCCAGCCTGCCGAGGCTCCACAGCCCGGAGCTGGACCGGCTCGGCCACTCCCTCGAGACCATGCGCCGCCAGCTGGACGGCAAATCCTACATCGAAGCCTATGTGCACAGCCTGACCCATGAGCTCAAAAGCCCGCTGGCCGCCATCCGCGGGGCAGGGGAGATCCTCGCCGAGGTACCGCCGCCCGAAGTGGCGCGGCGCTTTATCGGCAACATCAATCTGGAGACGGCCCGCATGCAGCAACTGATCGAACGCATGCTGCAGCTGGCGCGCCTCGAATCGGGGCAGGGGCTGGACAGACAGGCCATAGCCCCCGCCACACTGGGCAGACGGGCTCTGGATGCCCGCCAGATAGTCGCTGCCCGTCGTCAGGTGGCCCTGGCGGCAGAGCTCGCCGACGCCCCCAGGCAGAAATGGGATCCCCTGCTGGTGGAGCAGGCCCTGGGCAACCTGCTGGACAACGCCCTCGATTTCTCACCCGCCGGGGGTCATATCCGGCTGAGCGGCGCCCTGGAGCAGGGGGGCTACTGCTTCCGGGTGCGGGATCAGGGACCCGGCATCCCGGACTATGCGCTGCCCAGGATCTTCGAGCGCTTCTACTCGCTGCCCAGACCCGACAAGGGCAAGAGCAGCGGCCTCGGGCTCAGCTTTGCCGCCGAGGTGGCTCGCCAGCATGGCGGCAGGCTGATCCTCGCCAACCAGCCGGAAGGCGGCGTACTGGCCGAACTCTGGTTGCCCACGGCTTGAGCCACGACTTCACACCGAGCACACAGAACCTGGCTAAGCTGCACCTCCTCGGATAGGGTCCCGCCCGGACCCGTCGATACGCGTTCTGATGAATCAAGGAGATGTTCATGTCCCGTATTCTGTTGTCCGGCCTGCTTGCCGCCGGCCTCTTCTGTGCCTTGCCCGCCAGCGCCACCACGGGTTGCCTGCTGTTTGCCGATGGCAGCGGCAAACCCCTCAGCGCCCAGGGTGACTGCGCCAGCCAGTTGACGCCCGCCTCCACCTTCAAGATCCCCCTCGCGCTGATGGGCTATGAGAGCGGCTTCCTGGTGGATGAACAGCTACCCGCCCTGCCATTCAAAGCCGGTGACCCTGACTTCCTGCCGGAATGGAAGCAGACCACAACCCCGAGCAGCTGGATGAAATTCTCGGTGATCTGGTATTCCCAACGCCTCACCGAGTGGCTGGGAGAGGCGCGCTTCCAGCAATACGTCGACCGCTTCGACTACGGCAACCGGGAGCTCTCGGGCAACCCGGGCAAGCACGACGGTCTGACCCAGGCCTGGCTCAGCTCCAGCCTCGCCATCAGCCCCCAGGAGCAGGCCCGCTTCCTCGGCAAGCTGGTGAGCGGCAAGCTACCGGTCTCCGCCGAGGCGGTACGCCGCACCAGCACGCTGCTGCGTCAGCCCGACATCGATGGCTGGCAGATCCACGGCAAGACCGGCATGGGCTACCCCAAGCTGCTGGATGGCAGCCTCAACCGGGATCAGCAGATCGGCTGGTTCGTCGGCTGGGCCAGCAAGCAGGACAAGAAGCTCATCTTCGTGCACACAGTGGTGCAAAAACCCGGCAAGCAGTTCGCGTCCCTCAGGGCAAAGGAAGAGGTGTTTGCCGCCTTGCCAACAGAGCTGAAGAAACTCTGATCCCCAACCGGCGCCTGGCGCCGGTTTTTTTATCCCCCTTCACCCCCACTTCACAGGGCCCCATCCCCGCTTCACCCGACCCCGGCACACTCGACCCCATCAACAAGGAGAGGCGTCATGGTCAAACAGATATTTACCCACAAGATAGTGCTGCTGCTGTTGCTCAGCCTGCTGCTGATGATCCCCGTTCACTCCATCATGGAGCTGAACCGGGAGCGCCAGGCCTACCGCAGCCAGGCCATCCACAGCATAATGGCCAGCAGCAGTGGTCCGCAGCGCTTGCTGGGGCCAGTGCTGGTGCAACCCTATACCCGGGCCGTCACCGTCGAGCAGGATGGCAAGCGCTTCGTGCGCGAGGAGCGGGTCTATCGCTACCTGCTGCCGGACAGGCTGGATGTGCGGGCCAGCATGGAGGTCACCCCGCGCAAGCTCGGCATCTATCAGGCCCAGGTCTATCACAGCCGGCTCTCCCTCTCCGGCCGGTTGCCGGCCAGTCTGGCCGACAAGGCGCTGGTGGCCGGCAACCCGGATCTGAGCTTCGACGCTGCGGATCCCGCCCTGGTCCCGGGCAAACCCTACCTCAGCCTGGTGCTGTCCGATGCCCGCGGCATCAGCAGTGTGCCCGAGCTGAAGCTCGGGGAGCGGCGCATTCCGTTCGCCCCCGGCGCCCTGCTGGGTGACGGTCTGGCCGGCATCCATGCCCCGCTCGACAGCCTGCCCGGGGAAGATGGCCGCTTTCACATCGAGCTGAACCTGCAGGGCATGAACGCGCTTGAGGTGGTGCCGATCGGCCAGGACAGCAGATTCAACCTGAGTGGCAACTGGCCCCATCCCAACTTCATCGGCGATTTTCTGCCCGGCAGCCGCACCCTGAACGATCAGGGGTTCGACGCCAGCTGGCAGACCAGCTGGTTTGCCACCGACATGGAGTGGCGTTTCACCCGCATGATGAAGGGGGCGGGGAGCGATTTGCCGACCTTCAGCGTCAGCCTGGTGCAGCCGGTGGATCACTATCAGCAGAACGAGCGGGCCGCCAAATACGCCCTGCTGTTCATCGGCCTCACCTTCCTCAGTTTCTTCATGTTCGAGCTGCTCAAGGGGCTGCGGGTGCACCCCATCCAGTACGCCCTGGTGGGCATGGGGCTGGCCATCTTCTATCTGGTGCTGCTGGCGCTGACCGAGCACCTGGGCTTTGGCTGGGCCTATCTGGTCGCCAGCCTCGCCAGCGTGTCGCTCAACGGCTTCTACCTCAGCCACGTGCTGGGGGGGCCGCGTCAGGGCCTCGGCTTCGCGGCCCTGCTCGGGCTTGTCTACGCCATACTGTTCGGGCTGCTGCAGGCCGAGGAGATAGCCCTGCTGCTCGGCGCCCTGTTGCTGTTCGCCATACTGACGCTGGTCATGGTGCTGACCCGCAAGCTGGACTGGTATGGGGTGATGGGCAACCCGCCGCCTTCCTCTTCCCCAAGCCAGGAGAGCTGAAAACAAAACCGGCGCCCTGAGGGCGCCGGTTTCATTTCATTGACTGGGCATCACTTCTTCTTGACGGGGCGGGCCCAGTTCTTGATGTGACGCTGGGGCACCCGGGTGATGACCAGCTCGTTCTCGGCCACATCCTTGGTAATGGTGGAACCCGCCCCCAGGGTCGCGCCCTTGCCGATGCGCACCGGCGCCACCAGCTGGGTATCGGAGCCGACGAAGACGTCATCCTCTATGATGGTCTGGAACTTGTTCACCCCATCATAATTACAAGTAATGGTGCCGGCACCTATGTTCACCTTGGCGCCAATGTCCGCATCCCCCAGGTAGGTCAGGTGACCACACTTGGAGCCGACCCCGAGCCGGGATTTCTTCATCTCGACGAAGTTGCCGACGTGAGCATCCTGCTCCAGCACGGCACCCGGGCGCAGACGGGCGAAGGGGCCGACCGAGCACTGATCCGCCACCAGGGCGCCCTCGATGACGGAGTAGGGTTTCACCTCGCTGTGATCCCCAATCTCGCAATCCTTCAGCACGGCGCCGGCACCTATGCGCACATGGTTGCCGAGTTTGACCTTGCCCTCGATGATGACGTTGGCGTCGATCACCACTTCTTCCCCGATCTCGAGGGTGCCGCGCAGATCGAAGCGAGCCGGATCGATCAGGGTGACGCCGGCGATCATCAGCCTCTCGGCCTGCATCTGCTGATAGCTGCGCTCGAGGGCCGCCAGCTGGACCCGGTTGTTGGCCCCTTCCACCTCCATGGCGCTGTCCGGATGGACGGCGGCAATGGGACAGCCATCCCCATGGGCCATGGCGATCACGTCGGTGAGATAGAACTCCCCCTGGGCGTTCTTGTTGTCCAGACGGGACAGCCAGCCACGCAGCTGGGCGCCATTGGCCACCAGCACACCGGTATTCACCTCGCGGATGGCGAGCTGTTCGGCGTTGGCATCCTTCTGCTCGACTATGCCGACTACCTGGCCGTTTTCACGGACGATACGGCCATAGCCGGTGGGGTTGTCCAGCACCACTGTCAGCAGCGCCATGCCGTCGTCGGCCTTGGCGGCCAGCAGCCGTTGCAGGGTCTCGGGCTGGATCAGCGGGGTGTCGCCGTACAATACCAGCACCTCATCCTCATCCTGCCAGAACGGGATCGCCTGGGCGACGGCATGGCCGGTGCCCAACTGCTGCGCCTGCAACACCCAGTTGAGATCCGGGGCGGCAATCCGCTCCTTGAGCAGCTCGGCGCCGTGGCCATAGACCAGGTGCAACTGTTCGGCACCTATCTGGCGGGCGGTGTCGATCACATGGGACACCATGGGTTTGTTGGCGACAGGGTGCAGCACCTTGGGCAGAACGGAACGCATGCGAGTACCTTTACCCGCAGCCAGGATCACGACGTTGAGAGACATAGCCAGCCTTTGAAACATGAGAAAATACCCGGCGGAGTCTATCCAACGGGCAAAAAAAAAGCGACCCGAAGGTCGCTTTTTGCATCACCGTGATTAGCGGTAATTCTTTTTGACGATATCGATAACCCGCAGTTGGGCCATCGCTTTGGACAGCTCGGCAGATGCCTGCGCATAGTCGATATCACCATGGGAGCTGTGGATCCGCTCTTCGGCACGACGCTTGGCTTCCTGGGCTTTCGCCTCATCCAAGTCTTTGGCACGAATGGCGGTATCGGCCAGCACGGTCACGGACTCGGGTTGCACTTCCAGCATACCGCCGGAGATGTACAACACCTCTTCGCTACCATTTTGCTTGATCAAGCGGACCAGGCCCGGCTTGATGGCAGTCAGCAACGGAGCATGACCGTGGCGGAGACCCAGCTCACCCTCGGAGCCTGTTACCTGGGCCGATTGCACGCGACCGGAAAACAGTTTCCCTTCGGCGCTCACCACATCCAGGTGAAAGGAGATCATCTCAGCCATGGGCCCTCCTATCGAGGCTTACAGTTTCTTGGCTTTCTCGACGACTTCGTCGATGCTGCCAACCATGTAAAACGCCTGCTCGGGCAGATCGTCGTACTCGCCTTTCAGGATGCCCTGGAAACCACGGATGGTCTCTTTCAGCGGCACGTATTTGCCGGAAGAACCGGTAAATACTTCGGCCACGAAGAACGGCTGGGACAGGAAACGCTCGATCTTACGGGCACGGGATACGGTCAGTTTGTCTTCTTCTGACAGTTCATCCATACCCAGGATGGCGATGATGTCCTTCAGCTCTTTGTAGCGCTGCAGTACGATCTGCACACCACGAGCGGTCTCGTAGTGCTCCTTGCCTACCACCAGCGGATCCAGCTGACGGGAGGTGGAGTCCAGCGGGTCAACGGCCGGGTAGATACCCAGTGCCGCGATCTGACGGGACAGAACTATGGTCGCATCCAGGTGGGCGAAGGTGGTCGCCGGAGACGGGTCGGTCAAGTCATCCGCAGGCACGTAAACGGCCTGGACTGACGTGATGGAACCAGTCTTGGTGGAGGTGATACGTTCTTGCAGAACACCCATCTCCTCGGCCAGGGTCGGCTGGTAACCTACTGCAGAAGGCATACGGCCCAGCAGTGCGGATACTTCAGTGCCCGCGAGCGTGTAACGGTAGATGTTGTCCACGAAGAACAGCACGTCACGACCCTCGTCACGGAACTTCTCGGCCATGGTCAGACCGGTCAGCGCGACGCGCAGACGGTTTCCGGGCGGCTCGTTCATCTGACCGTAAACCAGAGATACTTTGTCCAGTACGTTGGACTCCATCATCTCGTGGTAGAAGTCGTTACCCTCACGGGTACGCTCACCCACACCGGCGAATACAGAGTAACCACTGTGTTCGATCGCGATGTTACGGATCAGCTCCATCATGTTGACGGTCTTGCCTACACCGGCACCACCGAACAGACCGACCTTACCACCCTTGGCGAACGGACAAACCAGGTCGATAACCTTGATGCCGGTCTCCAGCAGCTCGGCGCTGTTGGACTGATCTTCGTAGCTGGGGGCTTCGCGGTGGATGGACCAACGCTCTTCTTCGCCGATCGGACCCTTCTCGTCGATGGGCTCGCCCAGTACGTTCATGATACGACCCAGGGTCGAGGTACCAACCGGTACCTGGATGGCCTTGCCGCTGTTAACTACTTCCAACCCACGACGCAGACCGTCGGAGGAACCCATGGTGATGCAACGAACGACGCCGCCGCCGATCTGTTGCTGAACTTCCAGTACCAGACCCTGGCCTTGGCCTTCGCTGATGACTTTCAGTGCATCGTACACCTGGGGCACGGCATTCTGCGGGAACTCGATGTCCACTACAGCGCCGATGATTTGGACGATGAAACCGTTACTCATGTCAAATCCTCTAAACCTTTGATAACCCTTGCCTTACACCGCAGCAGCACCGGATACGATCTCTGTCAGTTCCTGGGTAATACTGGCCTGACGGGCCTTGTTGTACACCAGTTGCAGATCGTTAATCAGGTTGCCGGCGTTGTCAGTCGCGGCTTGCATGGCAACCATTCGGGCTGCCTGTTCACTTGCCAAGTTTTCTACCACGCCCTGGTACACCTGGGATTCGACGTAGCGAATCAACAGGGTATCCAGCAGCTGCTTGGGATCCGGCTCATAGAGGTAATCCCAGTGGTGTTTCTTGGCGAGCTTGCTGTCTTCTGTTACGGGCAAAGGCAGCAGTTGATCGACTTTTGGTTGCTGAACCATGGTGTTGACGAACTTGTTGTACACCAGATACAGCCTGTCAATCTCACCGTTGTCGTAAGCCTTCAGCATGACCTTGACTGAACCAATCAGGTCATTGACGCTCGGGTTGTCACCCAGTCCGGAGACGTGGGCTTTCACCTTGGCGCCGTGCCGCTCAAAGAAGTTGGAGGCTTTGCTACCGATCAGTGCCAGGTCAACCTTGGCACCTTTCGCGCTCCATTGCTTCATATCGTTGAGGGCGGCTTTGAACAGGTTGATGTTCAGGCCGCCACACAGGCCACGGTCGGTGGAGACGACGATGTAACCCACTCGCTTGACCTCACGTTCGATGAGGTAGGGGTGCTTGTATTCCAAGTTCCCCTGAGCGATATGGCCGATCACCTTGCGCATGGTTTCAGCGTACGGACGGCTGGCAGACATGCGTTCCTGCGCACGGCGCATCTTGCTGGCTGCCACCATTTCCATAGCGCTGGTGATCTTCTGAGTGTTTTTCACACTCCCGATCTTGTTACGTATCTCTTTTGCGCCGGCCATCTCTTCTCTCCATCAGGTGGCAGCTTGCGCTGCCACACACGCTTACCAGGTCTGGGTTGCCTTGAAGCTATCCAGCAACGCAGTCAGCTTGCCAACGATCGCGTCGTTGTAGTCGGCCTTGGCATTGATTTCAGCCATCAGCTCAGCATGCTGGGTATTGGCGTAAGAGAGCAGAGCGGCTTCGAAGTCGACAATCTTGCTCAGTTCGACATCGGCGAGGTAGCCCTTCTCGGCGGCGAACAGCACCAGAGACTGGTGAGCCACGCTCATCGGAGAGTACTGCTTCTGCTTCATCAGCTCGGTCACTTTCTGACCATGGTCCAGCTGCTTGCGAGTCGCATCGTCCAGATCGGAAGAGAACTGGGCGAAGGCCGCCAGCTCACGATACTGGGCCAGCGCGGTACGGATACCACCGGACAGCTTCTTGACGATCTTGGTCTGAGCGGCACCGCCCACACGGGATACGGAGATGCCCGGGTCAACCGCCGGACGAATACCGGAGTTGAACAGCTGAGTGGTCAGGAAGATCTGGCCATCGGTGATGGAGATCACGTTGGTCGGAACGAACGCAGACACGTCGCCAGCCTGGGTTTCGATGATCGGCAGCGCGGTCAGAGAACCGGTCTGGCCAGTCACGGCACCCTTGGTGAACTTCTCGACGTACTCGACGTTGACGCGGGAAGCACGCTCCAGCAGACGGGAGTGCAGATAGAAGACGTCGCCCGGGTAAGCTTCACGTCCTGGCGGACGGCGCAGCAGCAGGGAGATCTGGCGATAGGCTACGGCCTGCTTGGACAGGTCATCATAGATGATCAGCGCGTCTTCACCGCGGTCACGGAAGTACTCACCCATGGAGCAACCGGCATAGGGAGCCAGGTACTGCAGGGCAGCCGCTTCGGAGGCAGAAGCTACGACCACTATGGTGTTGGCCAGGGCGCCGTGCTCTTCCAGCTTGCGCACCACGTTGGCGATGGTGGAGGCCTTCTGGCCAATCGCAACGTAGACACACTTAATGCCGGAGTCTTTCTGGTTGATGATGGTGTCGATCGCGATGGCGGTCTTACCAACCTGACGGTCACCGATGATCAGCTCACGCTGGCCACGACCGATAGGGATCATGGCATCGATGGCTTTCAGACCGGTCTGGACTGGCTGGTCAACAGACTTACGCTCGATAACGCCCGGGGCAATGACTTCGATCGGCGAGTAGCCGTCGTTGTCTACCGGACCCTTACCGTCGATCGGCTGACCCAGGGTGTTGACCACCCGGCCCAACAGACCACGACCGACCGGCACTTCCAGAATACGGCCGGTACCTTTTACTTTCATCCCTTCCGCCAGGTTGGCATAGGGACCCATGACAACGGCACCAACGGAGTCACGCTCCAGGTTCAATGCCAGAGCGAAGCGGTTACCCGGCAGCTCGATCATTTCACCCTGCATGGCATCGGCCAGACCGTGGATACGAATGATACCGTCGCTCACAGAGACGATGGTACCTTCGTTACGCGCTTCGCTTTTGACATCAAACTGCGCAATGCGCTGCTTGATCAGCTCGGCGATTTCAGTGGAATTCAGTTGCATGCTCTAATACCCCAATCAAGATTGCAGCGCGTCGGCCATGCGATCCAGCTTACCGCGGACCGTGCCGTCGATAACCAGATCACCGGCCTTGATGAGCACCCCGGCCATCAAGGACGCATCGATGCTGCAATTCAGCTTCACTTTGCGCGCGAGACGTTGTTCCAGAGAAGCCTGAATAGCGGCCTTCTGCTGGTCGGTCAGTTCGATCGCCGAAATCACGTCAGCCTGAACTTCTTTGTCCAGTTCAGCCTTGAGCGCGACATATTCAGCAACGACAGCCGGCAGCACACCCAAGCGGCCATTCTCAGCCATCACCCGGATCAGGTTCTGACCATGCTCGTTGAGCTGCTCACCGCAGACACCGACAAACAGATTTGCCAGTTCTTCGGCGGCCACGGAGCCGTTTACCAGGTCATGGATGGTCTCGTTCTCGGCCACTTGTGCGGCGAAACCGAGCATCTCCAGCCATTGGTCAACCGCCTTGTGCTCAACGGCAAACTCGAAAGCAGCCTTGGCGTAGGGGCGAGCGATTGTAGTCAGTTCAGACATAGCCCCGTTCCCGTTACAGTTCTGCTACCAGTTTGTCGACGATGTCGCTGTTGGCAGCCTGGTCGATTTGGCGTGCCAGGATCTTCTCTGCACCCGCGATGGCAAGAGCAGCAACCTGCTTGCGCAGTTCTTCTTTGGCACGATGACGTTCAGCTTCGATCTCTGCACGGCCCTGAGCCAGGATTTTTTCCCGCTCTGCTTGAGCTCCGACAGCGGCTTCATCAATGATCTGGGCCTTGCGTTTGTTGGCCTGATCGATGATTTCAGCAGCCTGAAGCTTGGCTTCTTTCAGCTGATCGGTGGCGTTGGCCTTGGCCAAATCCAGATCTTTCTTGGCACGTTCGGCAGAAGAGAGACCATCAGCAATTTCTTTCTGACGGGCTTCGATGGCAGCGATCAGCGGCGGCCATACGTACTTCATGCAAAACACTACGAAGATGAAAAAAGCAATTGCTTGGCCGAGGAGGGTGGCGTTGATATTCACAGCCGATGTCCTCTTAAGTTAGTTAATGGGTTCTGCGTGAGTCGTGACGACTTAGGCAACCGCAAACATCACATACAGACCCAGACCAACGGCGATCATCGGGATCGCATCCACCAGACCCATGACGATGAAGAACTGGGTACGCAGAACAGGGATCAGGTCCGGTTGACGAGCAGCACCTTCCAGGAACTTGCCACCCAGGATACCGATACCGATGGAGGCGCCGATAGCCGCCAGACCCATCATCATTGCAGCAGCGATGTACAGCAGGTCCATGTTCAAGTTTTCCATGAGGATCTCCATTTATTTAGATGTAATTGATTGTATAAAAAGGATTATTTGAGTTGCATCAACCATGGTCTTCTTGCGCCATCGACAGATAGACGATGGTCAGAACCATGAAGATAAACGCCTGCAAAGTGATGATCAGGATGTGGAAAATTGCCCAAGGCACGGACAGGATCCACTGTGACCACCAGGGTAACAAACCCGCAATCAGGATAAAGATCAGTTCGCCAGCATACATGTTGCCGAACAGTCGCAGACCCAATGAAACAGGCTTGGAAATCAACGTGACGGTTTCAAGGATGAAGTTAACCGGGATGGCAGCGGGATGGTTGAAAGGCTGAAGCGTCAGCTCCTTCACGAATCCACTGATACCCTTGACCTTGATGCTGTAGTACAGGATCAAGAAGAACACGCCCAAAGCCATGGACATGGTGATGTTAACGTCAGCAGAGGGAACCACACGCAGATAGGGAACACCCATCAACTGTGCAGCGTGAGGGATAAAGTCAACGGGGATCAGATCCATGAAGTTCATCAGGAAGATCCAGACAAACACTGTCAGTCCCAGCGGTGCTATGACCGGGTTCCGACCATGGAAGATGTCTTTGACGTTACCATTCACAAACTCGACCAGCATCTCCACAAAGCACTGCAGCTTACCGGGCACACCGCTGGTGGCCTTGACGGCTACGCGGCGGAACGACCAGATAAACAGGGCGCCTAGCAAGACGGAAAATATCATTGAGTCGATATTCACCGTCCAGAACCCGGACCCGACTTGCAGGTGGGTCAGGTGGTGGGAGATATATCCCTGAGGAGTCAGGACTTCTCCGGTTGCAGACATGAGTTTTCCTAATAGTGGTTGTTAAGCGTGAATGAAACTATCCACTGTACAACGAGGGCGAGGATATAAGTGGCGAAGAACGAGACGGTGTCGACCTCGATCCCGGAGCCAAACATCAGGGCGAAAAGTCCTGTTGTAGTAATGAGCTTAATCCCTGCCCCACCATAAAAGTCCCGCAAAACCAGGCCCACGCTCTCTTTCGTCACCTTGCGGCGCAGAACCCAGAGCGTGAACAGGGCTTGAGGAACCCAGTACATTCCCCCCCCGAAGAGGGAAGAACGTCCGGCAAACGCCCCGGTCTGATAAAACCAGACGGAACTGATCGCCAGGATCAGGATGAGCTGACAAACGAGCATAGCCAAGGCTAGCGTCAAACCTTCCAAGGCTACTTTCTGTTTCACCAACCTACCCCTGAACATTACAGAACTGTAAAAAATCGGGATCCGAAGACCCCAGGTTCACAGCTCGAAAAGCCGGTCAAATTATACCCGTGAAGACGGCTATTGCAACATGGCAAAAATCCTTAATTTTTGCGGCTTTCCGCGCGAAATTAAGGTTATGTTCATATCGAAAGGAATGGATGTTTTATTACTACAAAAAGCGTAAAAATCACGATTCTGACAGACCAAAATAGCCCAATACCCGGTCCAAATCCGCTAAGTTATCGTAACTTATTACTAACTTGCCGCTATCCTTCTTGCCCGGCTGAAGCTGTACCTGATTGCCAATTTTTTCTGAAATCTGGCGCTCGAGGTAACCAAACTGGGGATCGCGGGCGGGCTCGACCTTGGTTTTTGCCGGTTCCAGCGTTTTTTGCACCAGTTTCTCGGTATCTCGCACCGTCAACCCCTTCTGGGCGACCAGCTTGGCCAGCTCGGACTGGGCCGGGCCGCTCAGGGCCAGCAGGGCACGGGCATGGCCCATGTCGAGATCCCCGTGCTCGACGAACCGCTTCACGTCCTCGTTGAGCTGGTTCAGGCGCAGCAGGTTGGTGACAGTGGTGCGGGACTTGCCCACCGCCTCGGCCACCTGCTGGTGGGTCAGCTCGAATTCGGTCAGCAGTCGCTGCAGGGCCACCGCTTCTTCGATGGCGTTGAGATCCTCGCGCTGGATGTTCTCAATCAGCGCTATGGCCACCGCGGCCTCGTCGGGCACGTCCTTGACGATGCAGGGCACCACCTCGAGCCGGGCCAGCTGGGACGCGCGCCAGCGCCGCTCACCTGCGATGATCTCGAAGCGATTCTCGCCGATGGAGCGTACCACTATCGGCTGAATCACGCCTTGCGCCCGTATCGAGTTGGCCAGGTCTTCCAGCGCATCCTGGGACATGTCCTTGCGCGGCTGGTATTTGCCGGACTGCAGCCACTCCAGCGGCAGCTTGCGCAGCTCGCCCTGGTTGGTGGGCGCCATGGCCTGTTCGGTACGCTGGTCGCTCATCACCTGTTTCTGGCGGGCGGCCGTGCTGGTGCTGAGCAGGGCATCCAACCCCTTGCCCAGCCCACGTTTCTTCGGCGTCATATGCTCTCTCGGTCTGCGGTGATCGGCTGAGACTCCTGCTCCTGACGACGCAGGATCTCGCCAGCCAGGGCCAGATAGGCCTTGGCCCCCACCGATGATTTGTCATAGTGCATGGCCGGGGCACCGAAGCTCGGCGCCTCCGCCAGTCTAACGTTGCGGGGGATGATGGTGCGATAGACCTTGTCCCCGAAATGCTGTTTCAGCTGATCGGACACATCATTGGCCAGCCGGTTGCGGTGATCGAACATGGTGCGCAGCACGCCTTCGATCTTCAGCTCCGGGTTGACGACGGCCGCCAGCTTGCTGATGGTGTCCACCAGGGCGGTGAGCCCTTCCAGCGCGTAATACTCGCACTGCATGGGCACCAGCACGGAGTCGGCGGCGGCCATGGCGTTGACGGTCAGCATGTTGAGAGAAGGCGGGCAGTCGATGAAGACATAGTCGTACTTGTCCCTTACCGAGGCCAGGGCGTTGCGCAGGCGGATCTCGCGGGCGAAGAACTCCATCAGACGGATTTCCGCCGCCGTCACGTCGGCATTGGCGGCGATGAGGTGATAGCCACCCGAGGTCTCGGGGATGATCACCTCGTTGATGGGAGCATCGTCGATCAGCAGTTCATAGGCGGTGCGTTCGACTTCGTACTTGTCGACGCCGCTGCCCATGGTGGCATTGCCCTGCGGATCCAGATCGATCACCAGCACCTTGCGCCGGGTAGCGGCCAGGGAGGCGGCCAGATTCACACAGGTGGTGGTTTTACCCACTCCACCCTTCTGGTTGGCTATGGCAATGACTTTTCCCACACTATCCCCTAAATGAATACGGCGGCCCTATTCGGGCTGGATGGCTTTAAACTCCAGCAGATGACGCTCACCTTCCAGTTCGGGCACCACCAGCTGATGGGTGGCAACCAGACGAATGCTGGCAGGCAACTGTGCCAGTTCCTGCTCGGGGTATTGTCCCTTGAGCGCCAGGAAGCTGCCCTCGGGTGACGGCAGATGGTGACACCAGTTCAGCATGTCCTCCAGCGAGGCGAAGGCCCGGCTGAGTACCCCATCGAAACCCACCTCGGGTTGATACTCTTCCACCCGGGATTTGACGGGCGTCACATTGGTCAGCCCCAGCTCCTGGATCACCTGGCGGATGAAGTTGATCCGCTTGCCCAGGCTGTCGAGCAGCACGAACTGCTTGTCCGGATTGATGATGGCCAGCGGCAGGCCGGGCAGGCCCGGGCCTGTGCCCACATCGATGAAACGCTCACCGTGCAGGTGAGGGCTCACCACCAGACTGTCGAGGATGTGCTTGACCAGCATGGCGTCAGGATCTCGCACCGAGGTGAGATTGTAAGCCTTGTTCCACTTGTGCAGCAACTCAACCAACTGCACCAACTGGGTCTTTTGAGTGTCGGTGATAACAATACCGGCCTGCATGAGCAGGCCGTTCAATCTTTCCAGCATATTTTCCAACGGTAAGGATCCTCAGGCGGTTTTACGCAGCAGGCCGTGTTTCTTCAGGTGAACCAGCAGGATGGAGATGGCCGCCGGGGTGATGCCGGAGATGCGGGAGGCCTGACCTATGGTCTGCGGCTTGGCATCATTCAGCTTGGCGATCACCTCGTTGGAGAGACCGTTCACGTCGCGGTAGTTCATGTCCAGCGGCAACAGGGTGTTCTCGTTGCGCAGTTGCTTCTCCACCTCGTCGTGCTGGCGCTCGATGTAGCCGGCGTACTTGATCTGGATCTCCACCTGATCCGCCGCTGCCGCGTCTTCCAGCGCCGGGCCGACCCCCTCGATGGCCATCAGGGCATCGTAGGTCACCTCGGGGCGACGCAGCAGCTCTTCCAGACTCTGCTCCCGGGTCAGGGGCGTGTTGACCAGGGCGTTGACCGCCTCCAGCGACGGGTGCTGCGGGTGGATCCAGGTCGAACGCATGCGCTGACGCTCCAGCTCCACCTGCTCCATCTTGGTGTTGAACAGGCTCCAGCGATGGTCATCCACCAGGCCCAGCTCGCGACCTATGGCGGTCAGGCGCAGATCGGCGTTGTCTTCCCGCAGCAGCAGACGGTATTCGGCGCGGCTGGTGAACATGCGGTAGGGCTCGCGAGTGCCCAGGGTGGAGAGATCGTCCATCATCACGCCCATGTAGGCCTGATCCCGGCGGGGATGCCAGGCATCCTTGCCCTGGGCGCGCAGACCGGCGTTCAGACCGGCCATCAGCCCCTGGGCGGCCGCCTCTTCATAGCCAGTGGTGCCGTTGATCTGGCCGGCGAAGAAGAGGTTTGGAATGCACTTGCTCTCCATGTTGGCCTTGAGATCCCGCGGATCGAAGAAGTCGTATTCGATGGCGTAGCCGGGGCGGGTGATGTGGGCATTCTCGAAGCCGCGGATCGAACGGACGATCTGCACCTGCACGTCGAACGGCAGGCTGGTGGAGATCCCGTTCGGGTAGAGTTCGTGGGTGGTCAGGCCTTCCGGCTCGACGAAGATCTGGTGCGCCGTCTTGTCGGCGAAGCGGGTGATCTTGTCCTCGATCGACGGGCAGTAACGGGGGCCTATCCCCTCGATCACCCCGGCGTACATGGGGCTGCGATCCAGGTTGTTGCGGATCACCTCGTGGGTCTTCTCGTTGGTGTGGGTAACGTAGCAAGGCACCTGACGGGGGTGTTGGCTGGCGTTGCCGATGAACGAGAAGACGGGACGAGGATCGTCGCCGTGCTGCTGCTGCATCACGGAGAGATCCACGGTGCGGGCATCGATGCGTGGCGGCGTGCCTGTCTTGAGCCGATCGATACGCAGCGGCAGCTCGCGCAGACGCTGGGCCAGGGCGATCGAGGGAGGATCCCCGGCGCGGCCGCCCTTGTAGTTTTCCATCCCGATGTGGATCAGGCCGTTCAGGAAGGTCCCTACCGTCAGCACCACCGTCTTGCCGCTGATGCGGATCCCGCTCTGGGTGACCACACCGGCGACACGATCCCCGTCCATGACGAGATCGTCACAGGCTTGCTGGAAGATCTTCAGGTTCGGGTAATTTTCCAGGGTCTGGCGCACCACGGCCTTGTAAAGCAGGCGATCCGCCTGGGCACGGGTGGCACGCACCGCGGGCCCTTTGGAGGAGTTGAGGGTACGGAACTGGATCCCGCCAAGATCGATGGCCTGCGCCATGATCCCGCCCAGGGCATCCACTTCCTTGACCAGGTGTCCCTTGCCGATCCCGCCGATCGCCGGATTACAGGACATGTGTCCCAGCGTATCGATGTTGTGGGTCAGCAACAGGGTATTCAGGCCCATACGGGCGGCCGCTGTTGCTGCTTCGGTTCCTGCATGACCGCCACCGACGACGATCACATCAAATTGTTCATGGTATTGCATTGGGGATCACCTTGATCTGCACGCCTGAAGATCTTTATTTGCCTGGGCTGAAGGGCGGATCATTCTATCCGTTTAGCCTCTTGAGGGGAACGTCTACTTCAGGATCAGTATGGATGCAGGATCCGTTAGTAGATCTTAAGGATCTTTAGATCGATCTTTTACTGGATCTTTTATTAGGATCCACGATTTCTGTTGATAAGCCCTTTTTGATCATAAAGATCATCCGTTTAAAGACGATCCCAGCTTGTGGAAAAGCTTGGATCCCAGGGCCGTGAACGGGGGGATAACCAGTGGTTTTATACACAGACCAGAACTGGATAAGATCTCATACATGGATAACTATAGGTTTTACAGAGCTTAACACTATAGTTATGCACATTACCCCTGGACGTTGTGGGTAACCGTGTAGAACAACTCTCCCGGATCTATCTGTTAATAACCTGGTGGATAGGAATTTGGGGATAAGCGGGGAGATCAAGGTGTTTTTACCGGATCTCCCAGGCCCTGATCAGGCGATCATCTGCATCCAGTCATGGATCCAGGCTTCGGCGGCATCTTCCGGGATCTCGTGCTGGGTCACGTCTATCTCCAGACGATCCCCGATCCGGCTGGCGCCGCACTCGGCCAACAGTCGATCCAGCGTCTTGCCACCCTGGCAGAAGGTGTCATAGCTGCGGTCCCCAAGCCCGATCACCCCATATTTCAAGGCGTTGAGATCCGGATGCTGGTCGGCAAGATCCTTGGCGAAGGGCTGAAGATTGTCGGGCACGTCGCCGGCACCATGGGTGGAAGTGATCACCAACAGGATGGCATCCGGCTCCGCCAGCACCTCGGCCAGGCTGGCCGGGTTGTGGATCCGGGTCTGGTGGCCCGCCTGTTCCAGCAGGCTGGCGACATGATCTGCGACATATTCGGCGGCGCCCAGCATGGAGCCGACGACAAGATTGAGTTTGGCCATGGAATGGATCCTGATGTCATCGAAAGAAACGGAGAGCCGGGATTCTACCGCCAAAGGATGTGGATAAATATGGATAAAGCTTGGGGATAAGGATCCTTCACGATTTTTATGGCAGAGGCCGCCCTCGCCATCTTTTTTCATCTTCCCCTGGTTCCCTCCTCTTGATCACCCTCCTGAATGAGTCTTTCTGCCGGAAATGTCGTCCGTTGATACAGCAGGTAACAATAGAGATGCAAATGATTAGCAATTATTGAATCGATTCGATCATGGCTCTTGTAGTAGCATTGTGCCGATTTATTCGCCTAAGGAGTCGGGCAGACCGGCCGCATTGGGCACCCATAATAAGAAACCAAAATATAACTCATTGATATTTGAGACACTTATATGATTGCGCAAAAAAATACCCAAAATGCAGTGATGCGAAAGAAGGGGGCCCAGCTGTTGCCGCTCTCCTGCCTGCTGGCTAGCCTGCCCGTTCTGGCTGCGGAACAAGCGGATAAAGAGCTGCCCAAGGCGGCTGAAACCATGGTGGTCACCGGCACCGCCATGAAGGTCGAAGTGCCCATGGCAGAGACCCCACGCGCCGTCTCCGTGGTAAATCGCGAGGAGCTGGATCAGCACGCCGTGCTTCAGCTCGATGAGTCAGTGCGCTACCGCTCTGGCGTGCTCACCGGTCTCTATGGCTCGGACAACAACACCGACTGGTTCAAGGTCCGTGGCTTCGATGCCGCCTCCTACCTGGATGGCAACCGCCTGTTCAGCACCGGCTACTATGTGTGGACCCCCGAGCCCTTCGGCCTGGAAAGCGTGGAAGTGCTGAAAGGCCCGGCCTCCATCCTCTACGGCGAGGCCCCTCCCGGCGGCGTGATCAACTCCATCAGCAAGCGTCCGACCGCGACCCCGCAAGGGTTGGTCAATCTGCAACTGGGCAACCGGGATCTGCGTCAGGTCGGGGTCGACTTCTCCGACGATCTGACCGACGACAGCCGTTATCGCATGGTTGCGCTCTATAAGGAGCGCGACGGCGTGCTGGATGGCACTTACAACGAGCGCGCCTACTTGGCGCCGAGCGTGACCCTGGATATCTCGGATCGCACCAGCCTCACCCTGCTGGCCAGTTTCCTGCACGACGAAGGGGTGCCCACCAACGGTTTCTTCCCCGTCTATGGCACCCTGAACACCTCGGGCGGCCAGATCGAGCCCGCCACCAACCTGAGTCAGCCGGATTACGATCGCAACCGCAATACCCAGATCTCCACAGGTTACGAGCTGGCCCACCAGTTCAACCAGACCTGGGAGTTCAAGCAGAACGTCCGCTTCAACTACAACGATCTGCTGCTGCGCCAGACCTATATCTTCCCGACTTACGAAGGCACCACCGCCTACCGTGGCCTGGTCTACCGTGATGGCGACACCAAGAGCGCCACCATGGACAACCAGATGGTGGGTTACTGGAACACGGATCGTACCGAGCAGACTCTGCTGCTGGGGATCGATCTGCAGCGTCACGTGAACGAAGGAGTCGAGGCCGACAACTACGGCATGGGATCCATCGATACCATGAACCCGGACTACAGCGGCTTCCCCGGTTTCGATGAGTCCACCGCCACCTATCAGAAGAACACCAAGGGCCAGAGCGGCCTCTATGCCCAGCACCAGATCCGTTGGGACGATCGCTGGTTGCTGACCGCCGGCGGCCGCTTCGACTATGTGGAGACCCACAACATCAGCGAAGCCACCAGCAAGAACGAGAAACAGTACGATGACAACCTCTCGCTCTCCGGCAGTCTGATGTACCTGGCCGACAACGGCCTCTCCCCTTACTTCGCCTATGCCGAGTCGTTCGAGGTGCTGCCGGGTATAGATCCCAACACCAAGAACTCCTACAAGCCGCTCGAGGGCAAGCTGTACGAGACCGGCATCAAGTACGCGCCCAGCTTCCTCGATGGCTACATCAACCTGGCGCTGTTCGATCTGGAGCAGACCAACTCGCTGGTCTCTACCGGTTCCGGCCAGCAAACCCAGGCTGGCGAAGTGACCTCCCAGGGCGTCGAACTGGAAGGGAGCGTGCAGGCCACAGAGGCGCTGCGCCTGACCGCTGCTTATACCTACACCGACGCCAAGACCAACGACACCGGCAACGGTGATCGCCAGGCCAGCCTGATCCCGCGCCACCAGGCCTCCTTCTGGGGCAACTACAAGGTGCAGCAGGGTCCGGTCTCCGGGCTGGAAGTGGGCACCGGGGTACGTTACATCGGCTCCAGCGTCGGCATAGGTGCCGTGGATGCCAACTACAACCCCATCTACGGTTCGGCCCAGGTGCCGGCCCAGACGGTGTGGGATGCGATGATCGGGTATGACTTCGCCAAGAACTGGCGTGCCCAGGTCAACGTCAACAACCTGCTGAACGACACCTATGTGGCGAGCTGTGATTACTACTGCTACTACGGTGAGCCGCGCAGCATAGTCGGCTCAGTCAACTACCGCTGGTAAGATACAGGCCGGGCGGGAGCCTCAAGCTCCCGCCCTCCTTCTTTTTGTATACAGGCCTGTCATGGAACTCTTGTCACTGGTTTACCGCCAATACCGTTGGCCCTTCATCGCCATTACCCTGCTCAGTCTGCTCAGCGCTGTGAGTGGGATAGGCGTCATTGCCTTTATCAATCAATATCTTATCGAGTCAGTCGGCGATCCGCTGCCGATCCTGGGCCAACTGCTCGGCCTCATTTTGCTGCTGCTGGTGATCACACTCGGATCCCAGCTAGCCCTGACCACACTCGGTCATCATTTCGTCTACAGGTTGCGCGGCCGCCTGCTCAAGCAACTGCTGGACACCGACGTCGCCCGCATTCGCCAGATAGGGCAGGGACCGCTGCTGGCCTCTCTCTCCAGCGACATCGGCCAGATCACCATCGCCTTCGTGCGCCTGCCGGAGCTGGTGCAGGGGCTGGTGCTCACCCTGGGTTCCATCATCTACCTCGGCTTGCTCTCTCCCGCCCTGCTCGGTGTCACCGCCCTCTGGGTCACTGTGACCATGGTGGTGGGCTGGCTGCTGGTGAACCGGGTCTATCGTCACCTGGCCCAGATGCGTCAGGCCGAAGACAGGCTCTATCAGAACTACCAGTCCATCATCGCCGGCAGCAAGGAACTGGCGCTCAATCGCGAGCGGGCCCACTTCGTCTACCACCAGCTCTATGAGCAGAACGCCCGGGATTACCGGGAGCAGATCATCCGCGCCGATACCTATCACCTGAGCGCGGTGAACTGGTCGAACATCATGATGCTGGGGGCCATAGGCCTGGTCTTCTTCCTGGCCAATGGCCTCGGCTGGGCCAACACCAATGTGGCCGCCACCTTCGCCCTGACCCTGCTGTTCCTGCGCACCCCGCTGTTGCAGGGCATTGGCGCCCTGCCGACCCTGATCTCGGCCCAGGTGGCGTTCGACAAGATAGCGACCCTGAATCTGGCCGAGCCGGAACCCGCCTTCCCGCTGCCACCGGCCCCCAGTGCCTGGCAACGGATCGAGCTGGAGCAGGTGAGCTTTCACTATCAGGGGGAGGGCGGCTTCGCCGTGGGGCCCATCAATCTGACCATTGAGCGGGGGGAGCAGATCTTCATTATAGGCGGCAACGGCTCCGGCAAGTCGACCCTGGCCATGCTGCTGACCGGGCTCTATCAGCCTGTCTCTGGCCGGATCCTGCTGGATGGTGAGCCCATCGCCGATCGCAACGCCTACCTGGCGCTCTTCTCCGCCATCTTCACCGACTACCACCTGTTCCAGCACCTGCTGGGGCCTGAGCCGAAAGAGGCCCTGGTAGCCGAGTGGCTGGAGCGGCTGCAGATGGGCAGCAAGCTCGTCATAGAGGAAGGCTTCATCGCCAACATCGATCTCTCCCAGGGGCAGCGCAAGCGGGTCGCCCTGCTGCTGGCACTGGCGGAGCAGCGCGAGGTGATGCTGTTTGACGAGTGGGCGGCGGATCAGGATCCCCAGTTCCGCCGCATCTTCTATCAGGTGCTGTTACCGCGCCTGAAGGAGATGGGCAAGACGGTGATCGCCATCAGCCACGACGATCTCTATTTCTCCCTGGCGGATCGCCTGCTGGAGATGCGTCAGGGCCGCCTCACCGAGCTGACTGGCGAGCGGCGCGAGCAGGTGAGCCGGGATGCCGTCGCCCATCTGGATAGCGAGGTGCCGGTCTGATACCGGCCGCAAGGGGGAGGCGAGAGCCTGTCCCCTTCAGCACAGGAATGAATCATGTTTGAGATGAAAGCCGCGAGCTTCGCGGTCAATGACCGCACGCTGCTGCAACCCACCAGCCTGCGCTTCGAGCAGGGTCAGGTCTATGGCCTCATCGGCCACAACGGCTCGGGCAAATCCACCCTGCTCAAGCTGCTGGCACGCCAGCAGCCACTGAGCGATGGGGAGATACTGTTCGATGACAAGCCGCTGTCCGATTGGGGCAACCGGGACTTCGCCCGTCAGGTCGCCTATCTGCCACAACATCTGCCGAGCGCCGAGAATCTGCTTGGCCGTGAGCTGGTGGAGATGGGGCGCTATCCCTGGCGTGGTCTGCTGGGGCGAATGGGGGAGGCCGATCACCGCCAGGTCGACAAGGCCATAGCACTGACCCATACCGAGGGGTTTGCCGACCGGCTGGTGGATACCCTCTCCGGCGGCGAGCGGGGCCGGGTCTGGCTAGCCATGCTGCTGGCCCAGGAGAGCCGCTTCATCCTGCTGGACGAGCCGCTGGCCGCGCTGGATGTGGCTCATCAGGTGGAGGTGCTCGCGCTCGTCAAACAATTGAGTCGCCAGCTCAACCTCGGGGTCATCATCGTCATTCACGACATCAACATGGCGTCCCGCTTCTGCGATCGGCTGGTGGCGCTGCACAGCGGTCGTCTGCTGACCCATGGCGAGCCTTCGCGCATCATGACCGGCGAGACCCTGCATGCCATCTATGGCATCCCGATGGAAGTCATTCGCCACCCGGCCCATGACCACGCCATCGCTATCGTCTAGTCGGGGTCCTCTCTTGAATCGTCTACTGAAGATTGCCCCCTGTCTCGTCAGCCTGCTGTTGCCGCTGGCGGCGCAGGCTGAGTCGCAGCCCGCAGCCCCTGCTGCCGGCGGCACGGTTCCGCGCATCGCCACCGTGGACTGGACCATAGCCGAAACCCTGCTGGCCCTCGGCGTGACCCCGCTGGCCATGGGGGATGTGAACTCCTATCGTGCCTGGGTCGGCGAACCCCGGCTCCCCGCCGAGGTGATCGACATAGGCCTGCGGGCCCAGCCCAACCGGGAGCTGCTGGCGGAGCTCAAGCCCGATCTCATCCTCATATCCCCGCTGGCGGCACCGCTGGCGCCAACCCTGTCCCGCATCGCGCCCGTGCAGTCCATCGCCCTCTATGAGCCCGATGCCGAGCTGTGGCCGCGACTGCGCGAGGCGACACTGACCATAGCCGCGCTGGTGAACAGAACCGCCGAGGCCGAGCGCCAGCTCGCCGCGCTGGAGCGGGATCTGGCGCAGATGAAGGGGGCGCTGCCCGCCGATCTGCCCCCCTTGCTGGTGGTGCAGTTCATCGACGAGCGCCATGTGCGGGTGTTTGGCCGCCACAGCCTGTTCGAGGCGGTGATGCAGCGGCTCGGCCTGCGCAATGCCTGGCAGGGGGAGACCAACGCCTGGGGCTTCTCGGTGGCCAGTCTCGAGCAGTTCTTGGCCATTCCCGAGGCCAGGCTGGTGGTGGTGGATCCCATTCCCGTGGGGGTGAGTGAAAAACTGCAGGAACCCGGGCTCTGGCAGCACCTGCCGCTGGTACAGAACACGCCTGTGCTGCATCTGCCCGCGACCTGGAGTTTCGGCGGCATGCTGGCCGCCCGTCGTTTCGCCACCTTGCTCGGCGAGGCCCTGCAGGAGCAGGCAAGCGTGACCCTCAAGGGAGAAGCCCAATGAACCGTTTTGTCTCCTCTCCCTTGCTGCGCCCGGGCCTCTGCCTGCTGGCGCTGACCCTGGTGCTGGCCTGTGGTGAGCTGGCGCGCCAGCTGCCGGGCTCCCTCTGGTGGCAAGCGCTCTTCTCTCCCAGGCTGGACGACGCCCGCCAGGCTGTCATCCACTTCAGCTGGCTGCCGCGACTGGTGGTCTGCCTGCTGGCCGGTGCCGCTCTCGGTCTCGCTGGCACCCTGATGCAGCAGGTGCTGCGCAATCCCCTCGCGTCCCCCACCACGCTCGGGGTGGCCTCCGGCGCCCAGCTGGCGCTGATGATGGTGACCCTGTTCGCCCCTTCCTGGCTGCTGATCGGCAGGGAGTGGATCGCCATGGCCGGTGGCAGCCTCGCCATGGGGCTGGTGTTTGCCCTGGCCTGGCGTCGCCAGCTCAATCCCGTGGTCATCGTGTTCGCCGGGCTGGTGATCAACCTCTATCTCGCGGCCATCAGCATGGGGCTGCTGCTCTTCTTCCAGGAGGAGCTGAAAGGCCTGCTGGTGTGGGGCAGCGGCTCCCTGGCCCAGAACAGCTGGAGCGGCGTCCTCTACCTGCTGCCGCGGCTGCTGGTAGCCGGGGCCCTGGCCGCCCTGCTGGTCCGCCCCCTGGGCGTGCTGGAGCTGGACGATGCCAGCGCCCGCAGTCTGGGGGTCTCCCTCAAGCAGCTGCGCTTCGCCGGACTTGGACTCGCGGTCTTCGTCACCGCCTGTGTGGTGAGCGTGGTGGGGCTGATCGGCTTTATCGGGCTGGCGGCGCCGGCCATGGTGCGACTGCTGGGGGTGAGGCAACTCGGCCAGCGCCTGCTGTGGGCCCCCATACTGGGTGCCCTACTGCTGGCGGCCACGGATCTGCTGCTGCAATCCATGAGTCGCTTCTGGCCGGTGCTGATCCCGACCGGGGCCATGACGGCACTGCTGGGGGCGCCGCTGCTGCTCTGGCTGATCCCTCGGCTTGCCTTCAAGTCGGGTGCCCCCAAGGCCGCCAACGGCCTGACGGTGGCACGCCATGGCGCACCTGCTCGCCTCATCAGCCTGCTGCTGATGGGGCTGGCATTGGCGGTGGTTGCGTCCCTGCTGGTCGGGCAGGGGATGCACGGCTGGAGCTGGCCGAGCTGGCTCAGGTGGCAGGCCCAGCTGGAGTGGCGCCTGCCGCGTACCCTGGCGGCGGGGGCGGCCGGGGTCTTGCTGGCCCTGGCGGGCACCCTGCTGCAGCGGGTCAGCAACAACCCCATGGCGAGCCCCGAGCTGCTGGGGGTGAGCGGCGGCACCTTTATGGGGGTGATAGCGACGGCCTTGCTGCTGCCCGCTTTGCCGCTGCCCATGATGATGCTTGGGGGCCTGATCGGCGCTTTCGGCTGCCTCTTGCTGCTGGTGCTGGTCAACCGCAAGCACGGCTTCCAGCCTGAGCGGATCCTGCTCTCCGGCATCGCCATCACGGCGCTGTTCGAGCCGCTGCAGGCCATCGCCCTGGCCAACGGCGATCTGCGAGTGCAGCAGCTGCTCTCCTGGATGTCCGGCTCCACCTATTACGTCACCCTGCCGGTGGCCTATGGCCTGACAGGGTTGGCGCTGCTGATGCTGGCGGCCTGCCTGCTGGTGAGCCGCTGGCTCGATCTGATGCCCATGGGGCCTGCGGTGGCGACGGCGCTCGGCATTCGTCTTAACCGTGCCCAGCTCATCATCTTGCTGCTGGTGGCCGTGCTCACCGCCAGCGCCACCATGGTCATAGGGCCGCTCTCCTTCGCCGGCTTGCTGGCCCCCCACATGGCCAAGCTGATGGGGCTGGTGCGGGCCCGCTGGCACCTGCTCGGTGCGGCGGGGTGCGGGGCCCTGCTGATGGTGTTGGCGGACTGGGTCGGCCAGCAGATCCTGTTCCCGCAGGAGGTGCCGGTCGGGCTGGTCTCCACCCTGTTAGGGGGCGCTTACTTCATGTGGTGCCTGCGCCGCCTCTAGGGTTGTGAAGAAAAAATGCACAAAAAAAGCCCGGGATCATCCCGGGCTTTTCATTGCCTGCCGTGCAGGTTTATTTGCCGATGCAGAAGCTGGAGAAGATGCGGCCCAGCAGATCGTCCGAGCTGAACTCGCCGGTGATCTCGGACAGGGACTCCTGCGCCAGGCGCAGCTCCTCGGCCACCAGCTCGCCGGCCACATAGACCTCGAGCTGCTCCTTGGCCACCAGCAGCCGCTCGGCGGCGCGCTCCAGGGCATCCAGGTGACGGCGGCGGGCCATGAAGCCCCCTTCGGTGTTGCCCTGGAAGCCCATGCAGGCTTTCAGGTGATCGCGCAGGGCGGGCAGCCCCAGCTCTGTCTTGGCTGAGATGCGGTAGACGGCGTGGCCCAGTTCCTGGCTAGGTTCCAGATCCTCGCCGGTCAGGTCGGCCTTGTTGCGCACTACCGTGAGGCCGATGTTTTTTGGCAACCGATCAACAAATTCCGGCCAGATCTCCCGCGGGTCGACCGCATCCGTGGTGGTGCCATCCACCATGAAGAGCACCCGGTCGGCCTGCTCTATTTCGGCCCAGGCGCGTTCTATGCCGATCTGCTCCACCTTGTCCTGGGTATCGCGCAGGCCGGCGGTGTCTATGATGTGCAGCGGCATGCCGTCGAGGTGGATGTGCTCGCGCAGCACGTCGCGGGTGGTGCCGGCGATTTCGGTGACTATGGCGGATTCGCGCCCGGCCAGGGCGTTGAGCAGGCTGGACTTGCCGGCGTTGGGACGGCCGGCGATCACCACCTTCATCCCTTCCCGCAGCAGGGCCCCCTGCTTGGCCTCGCCACGTACGCCATCCAGCTCTGCCATGATGCCGTACAGATCCCCCGCGACCTTGCCGTCTGAGAGGAAGTCGATCTCCTCGTCCGGGAAGTCGATGGCGGCCTCCACATAGATCCTCAATCTGGTGAGACTCTCCACCAGTTGCTGGATCTTGCCGGAGAACTGCCCCTGCAGGGAGTGCATGGCGCTGCGGGCTGCCTGTTCGCTGGAGGCTTCGATCAGGTCGGCGATGGCCTCGGCCTGGGCCAGATCCAGCTTGTCGTTGAGGAAGGCGCGTTCGCTGAACTCGCCGGGACGGGCGGGGCGTATGCCCTCGATTTGCAGGATACGGCGGATCAGCATGTCCAGGATGACGGGGCCGCCGTGGCCTTGCAGCTCCAGCACATCCTCGCCGGTGAAGCTGTTGGGGGCCTTGAACAGCAGGGCTATGCCCTGATCCAGGGGCTGGCCCTGCTCGTCCTTGAACGGCAGATATTCGGCATAGCGCACCCTGGGCAGTCGACCGAGCACGATTTCGGCGACTCGTTCGGCGGCGGGGCCTGAGACGCGGACTATGCCGACGCCACCCCGGCCGGGGGCGGTGGCCTGGGCCACGATCGTATCTGTTGTCATCTTGCTTGACTCGTCTGTTCGGTAATTGGGGGACATTGTAATAAAAAAGGCGGCCCCAGGGCCGCCTCTTTTGTCATCAGGGAAGATGGGCTGCGCATCAAGTGCGTGAGTGCAGGCCTTTCTTCTCCAGCTGACGATAGATAATGGTCTGCTGGATGATGGAGATGACGTTGCTCACCAGCCAGTACAGGGTCAGACCTGCCGGGAACCAGAGGAACATGAAGGTGAAGATGATCGGCATGAACTGCATCACCTTCTGCTGCATCGGGTCCGTGATGGTGGTCGGGCTCATCTTCTGCAGATACCACATGGAGGCACCCATGAGGATTGGCAGCACGAAGAAGGGGTCCTTCACCGACAGGTCGGTGATCCACAGGGCGAACGGCGCGTGACGCAGCTCGACAGACTCCATCAGTGCCCAGTACAGGGCGATGAAGATGGGCATCTGCACCAGGATCGGCAGACAGCCACCGAGCGGGTTGACCTTCTCCTTCTTGTACAGCTCCATCATGCCCTGGGACATCTTCTGGCGATCGTCACCGAAGCGTTCCTTGAGCGCAGCCAGCTTGGGTTGCAGCATGCGCATCTTGGCCATGGAGGTGTACTGGGCCTTGGTCAGCGGGAACATGATGCCGCGTACCAGCAGGGTCAGCATGATGATGGCCAGACCCCAGTTCTGGACGAAACCGTGGAACACGGTCAGCAACCAGTGCAGCGGCTGGGCGATGAACCAGAGCCAGCCGTAGTCGACGGTCAGGTCCAGGTGGTTTGCCACCTTGGCCATCTGATCCTGCAACTTGGGACCGACCCACAGCTTGCCGCTCACTTCGGCCTGTTGACCGGCAGCCACGTCAACCAGCGGCGCCTTGTAGCCTATGATGGCCTGGTCTTTACCCGGGATCACGCGGCTGTAGAAGCTATTGGTGTCCTCGGCGTTCGGTGCCCAGGCAGAGACGAAGTAGTGCTGCAGCATGGCGACCCAACCACCCTTGGTGGTCTTGTTCAGGTCGGCATCCTTCATCTCGTCGAAGGTGTACTTCTTGTAGCGGGTATCTTCGCTGGAGAAGGCACCACCACGGTAGGCACTGGCCACCATGGCATGACCTTCCTGGTCCTTCGGCGTGGTCACTGTCTGCTTCAGCTGACCGTAGAACTGCACCTGAACCGGCTCGGCAGACTTGTTGTCGATCTTGTAATCGACGCCGATGGCGTAGTCACCGCGCTTGAGCACGAACTCCTTGGTGAAGACGACGCCCTTGCTGTCGGTCCAGGTCATCGGTACGACGACTTGATCCTGACCGTCGGCCAGCTGGTAGCTGGTCTGGGCTGCTTCATAGGTGGGACGACCCTGGGCCTGGCTGTCAGGACCATCGCGACCCACCAGACCACTCTGGGCAACATAGAGGTGCGCAGGCTGGCTGGTCAGCAGAGTGAACGGCTGTTCCTTGCCTTCTTCCAGCTTGTGGGCCAGCAGTTCGGCAGAGACGATGTCACCGCCCTGGGTATCCAGGGTCAGCTTGAGCACGTCGGAGGAGACGGTGATCAGCTTGCGTGCGGTAGTGGCGTTGGCTTGCTCGGAAACCTGAGGAATATCACCGGTCTGACCGGCTTCAGGTACGAAATGTTCGGTTTGGGCCACGGTAGTCGGGGCCGGCTTCGGAGCCTTGTCGGACTCCCACTGTTGCCAGAGCAAGAAGCTCACGAACAGCAAACCGATCAGGAGTAAATTGCGTTGTGATTCCATAGTCTTCAGTTTCTTCGCTTTGGTTGCGGAACCGGGTCATAACCACCCTCGGATAAGGGATGGCATTTTAATAGACGTTTGCTGGCTAACCAAACGCCTTTTATGAAACCGTGAAGTCGGATTGCTTCTATCGCAAATTGGGAACAAGTCGGGGTGAAACGGCAGCGCGGCCCGAGCAGGGGACTAATGATTAGCTGATACAGGCGTATCAGTTTGATAGCTACCCATTGCAACGGCGTGACAGAGTGCGCCATAGCTTTTCCAGTAACTTGAACAGCTCTTCGTTGTCCATCTCCTTTACGCCACCCTTGGCTATGACGACGATGTCGATAGCGGGCAGATTGGCCTGATTGAGACGGAAGCTCTCCCGTACCACTCGTTTGACACGGTTACGCCAGACGGCACGCTTGAGTGCTTTTTTGGGCACAGCCAGGCCAAGACGGGGGTGTTCGAGGGAATTGGGGCAAGCAAGAAGCGTAATTTGCGGAGAAGCGGCCCGGACAGGCTCGGCGAAAACGCGTTTGAAGTGTTCGGGAGTTAACAGACGTAACTCCCGAGAGAAGGTGTGCTGGGTAGGCATTAGACTACCAGGCGGGCACGACCCTTGGCACGACGAGCGGCCAGAACTTTGCGGCCGTTGGCGGTAGCCATGCGAGCGCGGAAACCGTGAGAGCGCTTGCGCTTCAGGTTGGACGGTTGAAAAGTACGTTTCATGATTCGATTCCGTATTTCTGTACAGTTTTGATTGTCACACTTAGCCGACGCGCCAGCTATAGCGTGTGACGACTAGCAAAAGAGGCCGAATTCTAAACAGAGTTCGGCTTCTCGTCAATCCGCCGTTCCCTCTCATCTTCTTCTGGCTCAACAATAAGCAGGAGAAGCTGGCAGGATCCAGAGGATCAAGGGCCCCGAATTATACTGGCAACCCCGGGTTAAACAAGGATCCACCAAGAAAAAAGGCGGCCAGGCCGCCAAAGAGAGAGCTATTTAAGGACTTTCCGCAAGAACTCCCGGGTACGGGGATCCTTGGGATCGACCAATATCTGATCCGGCGGGCCCTGTTCGACGATCCGGCCCCCCTCCATGAAGATCACCCGATCGGCGACATCACGGGCGAACTCGATCTCGTGGGTCACCACCACCATGGTCTGGTGCTGGCGGGCGAGCTCCTTCATCAACCCCAGCACCTCGTCGACCCATTCGGGATCGAGGGCCGAGGTGGGCTCGTCAAACAGGATGACCTTGGAGTGAGCCGCCATGGCGCGGCCTATGCCGACCCGCTGCTGCTGTCCGCCGGACAGGGACGCCGGGTAGGCATCCTGCTTGTCGGCGAGGCCTATGTCCTTGAGGATGCCAAGGGCGGTGGCCCTGGCCTCCGCCTTCGGCTGTTTCCAGACGGTGATCAGCCCCTCGGCTATGTTGTCCAGCGCCGTCTTGTTGGCGAACAGGGCATAGTTCTGGAACACGAAGGAGGCGCGCTTGCGCAGCTCGATGGCCTGCTGCTCGCTGGCATGGGCCAGATCCAGCTCAAGGTCATCGATGGCAAGGGTGCCTGCATCCGGGGTCTCCAGCAGGTTCAGGCAGCGCAGCAGGGTCGATTTTCCGGTGCCGGAGGGGCCGATGATGACGACAATGTCCCCCTTCTTCACCTCCAGATCGATGCCGTTCAATACCTGATTGCCGTCATAGGCCTTGGCAAGACCCGTTAACTTGATCATGACAGGTCTCCTTTAATAGGCGCGGCCGTTGAGAGGTACTTCCAGCCTGTGCCGCAAGTGGGTAATGGCTTGTTCATCATCGCTGGCATCCTCTTAGTAAGCACGATTGAGGCGTACTTCCAGCAGGTGCTGCAAGCGGGTAAAGATGATGACCACCACCCAGTAGACCAGGGCCACCGCCATGAAGCTCTCGAAGAACTTGAAGGAGGAGGAGGCCTCCATCTGCGCCTTGCCCATGATCTCGGCCACCCCCAGGGTAAACGCCAGTGAGGTGCTCTTGATCATGTCGATGAAGTAGTTCATCAGCGACGGCGTCGCGATGCGGGCCGCCTGCGGCAGTATGATCCGCCGCATCGCCTGATAACGACTCATGCCGATGCTGAGGGCCGCTTCCATCTGGCTCTTGTGGATGCCGAGAATGGCGGCCCGGATCGACTCGGCCATGTAGGCGGCGAAGTGCAGGGTCAGACCTATGATGGCGGCGGTAAAGGCATCCATCCCCACGAAGATCGGGAACAGTTGCGGCAGCCCGTAGTAGAGCAGGAACAGCTGGACGAGCAGGGGGGTCCCCCGGAAGAACGAGATATACAGCATCGCCAGCCAGTGAATTGCGGGAACGCGAAACACCCGTACTATCGCCAGGGCCAGCGACAGTACGAGTGCCAATACGAATCCCCACAGGGCCATTTCCATAGTAGTGCCCAGGTATTTGAGCAGGATGGGAAACAGCCCTAGCGTGTACTCGAGATCAAATTCCATCATTTATTTGCTGGTGATGTCCGCTGCGAACCATTTTTCCGAGATCTTGGTCAGGGAACCGTCTTTACGCATGGCGGTCAGTGCCTCGTCGACCTTCTTCAGCACGGCCTGTTTTTCCGGGGTCTTCAGGAAGGGCAGGGCGTTCTCGATGGTCTCGAACGGTGCGCCTGCCTGTTGCAGCGGCAGTTTGGATTCCTTGATCAGCTGGGCGGTGGAGACGCGGTCCATCACGAAGGCATCGATGCGACCCAGGGCAACGTCCTGCTCGAAGCTGGAGTCATAGGTGCGGATGTCGATCTTCTTGTTCGGGTCGTTCTTGCGCAGCAGCTCTTCGAAGTTGGAGCCCAGGTTCACCGCGACCGTCTTGCCTTCCAGATCCTTGAGACCGTGGATGGTGCTGTTGCCCTTGCGTACAACTATCTGGGCGCCGTCATAGACGTAGGGCTGGGAGAAGGCGTACTTGGCCTTGCGCTCGTCGGTGATGGTGATCTGGTTGGAGATGGTATCGACGCGACCGGTTTCCAGCATGCCGAACAGGCCGGAGAAGCTGGCGGTGACGAACTCGACCTTGTAACCGGTGCGCTCACCGATCTGGTTCCACATGTCCACCTCGAAGCCTTGCAGCTTGTCCTGCTTGACGAAGGTGAACGGGAAATACTTGCCGGACATGCCGACCTTGATGGTTTCTTGGGCGATGGCCTGGCCGGACAGGCTGGCCAGCAGAATGGCGGCGCCGGAGATCAGCTTGATGGTGGATTTCATGGGGATTCCTCTCTCTGTAGTTCTGTATTTTTAGTTGTAATCACGGGTTGGCGCTGATGTTATTGGAATAAAATATAAAGAATAAATGATATTTGGTTATATAAAATAACCGCAGCAACAGGGTCTCATTCTGTCCACATCACCGGTTGGTGGCTGTGGGTAACTTTGGGGATGAAATCAGATCCTGGGGCGTTGGATCCTTGAAAGTCAAGGATCTTATTTGCTGGATCCGTGCGGCGGCAACTGGAGATCCAGCCACTAAAAACGTAGAATAGCCGGTCTTTACTTAATCAATTGACGGGAGTCTAGAGTGACTGCTTCGCTATGGCAGCAGTGCCTTAACCGGCTGCAAGATGAGTTGCCCTCGGCAGAATTCAGCATGTGGATCCGGCCGCTTCAAGCGGAGTTGAGTGACAATACTCTGACCCTGTATGCACCGAATCGCTTCGTTCTGGACTGGGTACGCGACAAGTACCTGCTCCGGGTCAATGGCATCATCAACGAGCTGTGCGGAGCCGATGCTCCCACCCTGCGTTTTGACATCGGTAATCGTCCCCATCCCGTCGCGGTCGCCAGAGCGCCGGCGCGTGGTGTCGATCCTGTGAATAACTCTCACAAGAGCTGGGAAAGCAAGGCGGAAGCCAAGCCCGAGCCGAACCACAAGAGCAACACCAACGTGAACTACACCTTCGAGAATTTCGTCGAAGGTAAGTCCAATCAGTTGGCCCGTGCGGCGGCCCGTCAGGTGGCCGACAATCCGGGTGGCGCTTATAACCCGCTGTTCCTCTATGGCGGCACAGGTCTGGGCAAGACCCACCTGCTGCACGCCGTTGGCAATGCCATCAAGGAACGCAAGAAAGACGCCAAAGTCATCTACATGCACTCCGAACGGTTCGTGCAGGACATGGTGAAGGCGCTGCAGAATAACGCCATTGAAGAGTTCAAGCGTTATTACCGTAGCGTCGATGCCCTGCTCATCGATGACATCCAGTTCTTCGCCAACAAGGAGCGCTCCCAGGAGGAGTTCTTCCACACCTTCAACGCCCTGCTCGAAGGCAACCAGCAGATCATCCTGACCTCGGATCGTTATCCGAAGGAGATCAACGGTGTCGAGGATCGCCTCAAGTCCCGCTTCGGCTGGGGTCTGACTGTCGCGATCGAACCGCCTGAGTTGGAGACCCGGGTGGCTATCCTGATGCGCAAGGCGGACGAGAACCAGATCCATCTGCCGGACGAGGTGGCCTTCTTCATCGCCAAGCGTCTGCGCTCCAACGTCCGTGAACTGGAAGGTGCCCTCAACCGGGTGATCGCCAACGCCAACTTCACCGGCCGTGCCATCAACATCGACTTCGTGCGCGAGGCGCTGCGCGACCTCTTGGCCTTGCAGGAGAAGCTGGTCACCATAGACAACATCCAGAAGACGGTGGCGGAGTACTACAAGATCAAGCTGGCGGATCTGCTGTCCAAGCGTCGTTCCCGCTCCGTTGCCCGCCCGCGTCAGCTGGCGATGGCACTGGCCAAGGAGCTGACCAACCACAGTTTGCCGGAGATAGGGGATGCCTTTGGTGGCCGTGACCACACCACTGTTCTTCATGCCTGCCGCAAGATCGAGCAGCTGAAGGAGGAGAGTCACGACATCAAGGAAGACTATTCCAACCTGATCCGTACCCTCTCGTCCTGATAACGGAACTGAGTGGACAGATGGGGCTCGAATATTCCAACCTGATCCGAAATTTTTCCTCCTAATCACAACGGAGAGCACAGATGCAGCTCGAAATTAGCCGTGAGGCCCTGTTACGTCCTCTGCAACTGGTGTCCGGTGCCCTGGGTGGCCGGCCGACTCTGCCCATCCTCGGCAACGTCCTGCTCGATGTCAGCAATGGCCTGCTATCGCTGACCGGGACAGATCTCGAGGTGGAGATGATAGGCCAGGTCTATCTCAGCAGCGACAGCCAGGATGGGCGTACCACAGTACCGGCCCGCAAGTTGCTGGATATCTGCCGTGGCCTGCCGGAAGGGGCGGATATCCGTCTCAACACCGAAGGGGATCGCCTCATCATCCGCTCCGGTCGTTCCCGCTTCAATCTCTCTACCCTGCCGGCGACCGAGTACCCGAACATCGAGGACTGGGAATCCGTGCTCGAGTTCGACATCAGCCAGCTGGAGCTGAAGAAGCTGATCGATGCGACCCAGTTCTCCATGGCCAGCCAGGATGTGCGTTACTACCTGAATGGCATGCTGTTCGAGAGCGAGGGCCATGGCCTGCGCACCGTCGCCACCGACGGTCACCGCCTGGCCACCTGCCGCCGCGAAGTGGTCGGGGAATCGCTGCCCGATCATCAGGTCATCCTGCCCCGCAAGGGTGTGCTGGAGCTGGTGCGCCTCCTGGAGGCGGAAGACAAGCCGGTGCGGTTGCAGGTCGGTCGCAGCAACCTGCGTGCCGCCCTGGATGGCTTCATCTTTACCTCCAAGCTGGTGGATGGCCGCTTCCCGGACTGGCGTCGCGTCATTCCCCGGGGGAGCGACAAGGCCCTGATCGCCGGTCGTGAGGATCTGCGCCAGGCCTTCGCCCGCGCCGCCATCCTCTCCAACGAGAAATTCCGTGGGGTGCGTCTCAATCTGCAGGAAAACCTGCTGCGCATCACCGCCAACAACCCGGAACAGGAAGAAGCCGAGGAGCTGCTTGACGTACAATATGCCGCTGGCGAGATGGAGATCGGCTTCAACGTCTCCTATGTGCTGGACGTGCTGAATACGTTAAAATGTGACCAAATCCGGATCAGCCTGAGCGATTCCATCAGCAGTGCCATTATTGAGGATTTTGACAGCCAAGATGCCCAGTATGTGGTGATGCCGATGCGGATCTAGTCGTGTCCCTGGTCAAACTCCAGCTCAGCGACTTTCGCAACATCCAGCACGCCAGTCTCGCGCTGTCCCCCGGCCTCAATATCCTGGTCGGGTGCAATGGCAGCGGCAAGACCAGCGTGCTGGAAGCCATCCATTACCTCGGTCTCGGTCGTTCTTTTCGTACTCACCTGACCGGGCGGGTCATCCGCCAGGGGGAGAGGGCGTTTACCCTGTTTGCCCAGTGCGAGCTGGAGGGGCGTCAGGTGCCCATCGGGCTTGCCAAGGACAAGGGGGGCGAGACCCAGCTCAAGATCGCCGGGGCCCAGGCCCAGCGATTGGCCGATCTGGCCGAGCTGCTGCCGGTGCAGTTGATCCACCCCGATGGTTTCAACCTGCTGACCGGTGGGCCCCAGGCTCGCCGGGCCTGGCTGGACTGGGGTGTCTTCCATCAGGAGCCGACCTTCTTCTCCCTGTGGGGACGGGTACGGCGTCTGCTGAAACAGCGCAATGCGCTGCTGCGCCAGAGCAGCCAGTATCGCCAGCTGGCGTTCTGGGATCAGGAGCTGGTGCGGCTCGGGGGTGAACTGGCGGAGTTTCGCGCCAGTTACTGTCAGGCTATTACGCCCCTGATCAAGGAGATGACGGCGGATTTTCTGCCGGAATTCGACATCAGCCTCGGTTTCTATCGGGGCTGGGAGAGAGAGACTCCCCTCGGCGACTTGCTGGAGGCGGGGTTCGAGCGGGATCGTTCGCTGGGATACACTGGGGTCGGTCCGCAGAAGGCGGATGTGCGGCTCAAGGCGAACGGTGTGCCCGCTCAGGATATTTTGTCCAGGGGTCAGTTGAAGTTGCTGGTCTGTGCCATGCGACTGGCTCAAGGGCTCTATTTGAATCAACATAGCAGCCGTGGCTGTATTTTTTTAATTGACGATTTTGCCTCTGAACTGGATGTCGACAAACGTCGCCTGCTGGCCGCAAGGCTGAAGCAGTGCGCGTCCCAGGTGTTTATCACCGCCATCGATACCGGTCAGCTCGCAGACATGATGGATGCGAGTGACTGCAAGCTGTTCCACGTGGAACAAGGCAAGATCTCCGAAACGTTAGAGAAGGCAGAGAGTAAGCTATGAGTGAAAATACTTACGACTCCTCGAATATCAAGGTGCTGAAGGGCCTGGATGCGGTCCGCAAGCGCCCGGGGATGTATATCGGCGATACGGATGATGGCTCGGGCCTGCACCACATGGTGTTCGAGGTCGTCGATAACTCCATTGACGAGGCTCTGGCTGGCTACTGCTCCGATATTCAGGTCAAGATCCATTCCGACGGTTCCGTCTCAGTGCGTGACAACGGCCGGGGTATTCCGGTCGACATGCACGAGGAGGAAGGCCGCTCCGCCGCCGAAGTCATCATGACGGTGCTGCATGCCGGCGGCAAATTCGATGACAACTCCTACAAGGTGTCCGGCGGCCTGCACGGCGTGGGTGTCTCCGTAGTTAACGCCCTCTCTGACAAGCTGCTGCTGACCATACGTCGCAACGGCCACGTCTACGAGCAGACCTATCACCTGGGTGAGCCGCAGGCGCCGCTCAAGCAGATTGGCGACAGCACGGGCACAGGTACCGAAGTGCGCTTCTGGCCGAGCCCGACCATCTTTACCGATACCCTGTATCACTACGAGATCCTGGCCAAGCGTCTGCGTGAGCTCTCTTTCCTGAACTCAGGTGTCTCCATCCGTCTGCTGGACGAGCGGGATGGCCGCGAGGCTCACTTCTGCTACGAGGGCGGCATCAAGGCCTTCGTCGAATACCTGAACCAGAACAAGACCCCGATCCATCCCAAGGTGTTCCACTTCACCACAGAGCAGGACGGTATCGGTGTCGAAGTGGCGATGCAGTGGAACGATGCCTATCAGGAAGGGGTCTACTGCTTCACCAACAACATACCGCAGCGGGATGGTGGCACCCACCTGGTGGGCTTCCGTACCGCGCTGACCCGTACCCTCAACTCCTACATGGACAAAGAGGACTACAGCAAGAAGGCCAAGTCTGCCGCCAGTGGCGACGACGTCCGTGAAGGCTTGATTGCGGTCATCTCCGTCAAGGTGCCTGACCCCAAGTTCTCCTCCCAGACCAAGGACAAGCTGGTCTCTTCCGAAGTGAAGACAGCCGTTGAACAGGCGATGGGCGAGAAGCTGGCCGACTTCCTGCTGGAAAACCCGGGCGATGCCAAGATAGTGGTCAACAAGATCATTGATGCGGCCCGTGCCCGTGAAGCGGCCCGCAAGGCCCGCGAACTGACTCGCCGCAAGGGGGCCCTGGACATCGCCGGTTTGCCCGGCAAGCTGGCAGACTGTCAGGAGAAAGACCCGGCTCTCTCCGAACTCTACATAGTGGAAGGGGACTCTGCTGGCGGCTCCGCCAAGCAGGGTCGCAACCGCAAGAACCAGGCCATACTGCCGCTCAAGGGCAAGATCCTGAACGTGGAGAAGGCCCGTTTCGACAAGATGATCTCCTCGCAAGAGGTGGGCACCCTGATCACGGCACTGGGCTGCGGCATAGGTCGCGACGAGTACAACCCGGACAAGCTGCGTTACCACAACATCATCATCATGACGGATGCGGACGTCGATGGTGCGCACATCCGTACCCTGCTGCTGACCTTCTTCTACCGTCAGATGCCGGAGATCATCGAGCGTGGCTACGTCTTCATCGCCCAGCCGCCGCTCTACAAGGTCAAGAAGGGCAAGCAGGAGCAGTATCTGAAAGACGAAGACGCGCTGCTACAGTACCAGACCTCCATGGCGCTGGACGGTGCTACCCTGCACGTCAACGAGTCTGCCCCTGCCATAGGTGGCGAGGCGCTGGAGCGTCTGGTCAACCAGCACCGTGCCGTCTCTCACCTGATCACCCGCATGTCCCGCCGTGCCCCGGATGCCGTGCTGACCCAGCTGATCTATCAGCCTGAGTTGAACGAAACCCTGCTGGCCAGCGAGAGCGATCTGCTGGCCTGGTGCCAGGGGATGGAAGCCGTGCTCAACGAGAGCAACCACGGCATCCAGTACCAGATCCAGGTACGTCGCGACGAAGAGCGCAGCCTGTACGTGCCCCACGCGGTGGTGCGTCAGCACGGTGTCGACCGGGAGTACCCGATCAGCTACGACTTCCTGCAATCCTCCGAGTACCGTCAGCTGGTCTCCCTGGGCAAGGAGATCGCCAACCTGATCGAGGAAGGCGGTTTTATCAAGCGTGGCGAGAAGGTCAAACCTGTGGCCAACTTCGTGGAAGCCGTCGACTGGCTGATGGGCGAAGGCAAGCGTGGCATCTACATCCAGCGCTATAAAGGGTTGGGTGAGATGAACCCGGATCAGCTGTGGGAAACCACCATGGATCCGGAAGCCCGTCGCATGCTGCGCGTCACCATAGACGACGCCGTCGGCGCCGACCAGCTCTTCTCCACCCTGATGGGTGATGCGGTCGAGCCTCGTCGTGACTTCATCGAGACCAACGCCCTGCGGGTCGCCAACCTCGACGTCTAATCCGACGCGTCCTCGCGATTGAACAAGCCGCTCCCTGTGAGCGGCTTTTTGCTGGCTAACGCAGGCCCCCGAAGGTGCGGCGCCATTCACTCGGCGACACGCCGAAACGGGTGCGAAAGTGCTGGCGCAGTATGGCTGCCGTCCTCAATCCCACCAGTTCGGCGATGCGATCCATGGAGTGGGAGCTCGTCTCCAGCAACTCCTGGCTGCGCCTGAGGCGCTCGGCCAGCAACCACTCCCCGACGGAGAGACCGGTCGCCCGCTGGAAGCGGCGGGTGAAGGTGCGGCGGCTCATCAGGCAGTGCTCTGCCAATGTGTCCAGGTTGTGAGGCTCGGCCAGGTGCATGCGCAGGTGGTCGAACAGCTGGTTGATCCTGGCATCCCGGGTGGAGGCGGGCACCGGCTGCTCGATGAACTGGGCCTGGCCCCCTTCCCGATGGGGCGGCACCACCAGGCGCCTGGCCAGCTTGTTGGCGATGCGGCTGCCATGGTGCTCGCGCACCAGGTAGAGACAGCAGTCCAGCCCGGCGGCGGTGCCGGCCGAGGTGATGAGGCCCTCATCGTCCACGTAGAGGGCATTGGTATCGAGCCGCACGGCGGGAAAGCGGCCCATGAAGTCCTGCTCGAACTCCCAGTGGGTCGAGGCCCTGCGCCCCTCCAGCAGACCGGCATAGGCCAGCACATAGGTGCCCAGACAGAGCCCCACTATCTGGGCACCCCTGTGTCGGGCGGCAATCAGGGCATCAAGCAGGGGCTGGGCCGGTCGTTCGGCCGGATCGCGCCAGAAGGGGATGATGACGATGTCAGCCCCGACCAACCCCTCCAGCCCGTGGCTGGCGTCGATGCGAAAGCCCTGGGAGGAACCGGGCTGGCGGGTGGCATCGCCGGCGCAGAGTCTGAGTTCGAACAGGGAGGCGCCTGGCATCATGGTGTCGCCGAAGATGAGGCAGGGCACAGCGCAGTGAAAGGGGCTGAAGTGATCGAAGGTGATGACGGCGACGACGATGGGGTTGGGCATGGTGGCAGACTCCTTTGCACTCGGATCCCCATGATAAGGGGCGGCAACAGAAAGCCGAAGGGCCATGTGGTGGCATGGCCCTCTCTCATCAGAGGACGATGGACTCGCCATCCTCGGGTACCAGCACCCGCGTTGCCATCCCCTGTTTGCCGATGTAGTCGCGCAGCTCGTGCCGTGACAACAGGGCATGATTGACCGCCTCCATGTGGCTGGCGATCAGGGTGGCCTGTGGCGCTGCCTGATACACGGCGGCGACATCCTCCTTGCCCATGATGATGGAACCCAGCCCCGGCACCTGGGCATCGCCGCAGTTGAGGATGACGACCTCGGGCTGGTGCCGTTGCAGCGCCTGTTCAACCTGGGCGTTCCAGACGGTGTCGCCCGCCAGATAGAGGGTCTTCTCTGCGGGATGGGAGAAGACCACCCCGGATACCTCACCCAGCCGCTCGGCCAACACCGCCATGACCTGATCGTTGCCGTGCTGCCCCTCGGTCTGGTGCAACCGGATCCCGGCAAACTCGGCCTGCTCGCTCAGCAGGCGCACATCCTTGAAGCCGCTGGCGCTTATAGTGTCGGCATCTTTCTGGTGTTGCACAAACAGCGGGAGATGCTTGGGCAGCAGTTGCTGCGCGGCAGGGTCCCAGTGGTCCAGGTGATCGTGGGTGACTATCACCGCATCCACATCGAGGATCTCAGTCATGGGCAGGGGCAGCTCGACCAGCGGATTGCGCAGCTGGCTGTTGGCCGTTCCCTCAAACCCCGGGAGGCTGCCCTTGGCAGACAACATGGGATCGATCAGGAAGCGGGTGCCGGCGTAGTGGATGAGCAGGGTGGCATTGCGAACCTGGGTAACTTGCATGGTGTTGTGCTCCGGTCTCTGGTGGGGGGACGCAGCCAGTATGGCGCGGAGGGCATCAGGGAATGAGTGGCCCGCGGGCCTATTACCATATCAATCGGGCCAAAATGAGTTTTGACGGGTGGCCAAAAATTTCTTTTCATTTTTTCCCTTGAAAGGAAAAAGTGAGCCCCTATATAGGTAACAAGGCCGGAACGCTCGACAGAGGTTTCGACCAGGCGCCCGTCCATCAGGAGGGCAAACAATCCGTTATCGCTCACAAGAGGGTAATACTATGCGTTCTATCGACTTTTCTCCGCTCTATCGTTCTGCCATTGGTTTCGATCGTCTGGCCAATCTCATCGAATCTGCGGCCAGCAATGGCAATGCCGGTTATCCCCCCTACAACATCGAGCAACTGGGTGACAACGACTACCGCATCAGCATGGCGGTGGCGGGCTTTACCCAGGAAGAGCTGGAGCTGAGCTTCCAGGAAAATCTGCTGACGGTGAAGGGCAACAAGCAGGCTGACACCGAGCGCCACTATCTCTATCAGGGCATAGCCGAGCGCGGCTTCGAGCGTCGCTTCCAGCTGGCCGACTATGTGCGGGTGAAAGGGGCCGATCTCAAGAATGGCCTGCTGCACATCGATCTGGCCCGTGAAGTGCCCGAGGCGATGAAGCCCCGCAAGATCGAGATCAACGGCTGATAGCCTGAACTCTCAGTGTTTTTACCTGCTTTCCGGGTGCCGATGACGGGCCTGTGGAGAGTCAAACCTGTTGCTTATTAGAAGGATAGGATTATGCGTAACCTCGATTTTTCTCACCTCTCTTCCAATGCCGTCGGCTTCGAGCGGATGGCCCGTGAGCTGGAAGGCCTGTTCGACCAGAAGGCGGCGGCTTATCCCCCTTACAACATCGAGAAGCGGGAGCATGACGGCTACCGCATCACGGTCGCCGTGGCTGGCTTCGAGCGCGAAGAGCTGGAGCTGGAGACCGAAAATGGCACCCTCAAGGTGAAGGGGCGCAAGGCCGCAGCGGCCGGTGAGCGTCAGTTCCTCCACCAGGGAATTGCCGAGCGTGACTTCGAGCTCGCCTTCAAGCTGAGCCAGCACGTAGAGGTACAGGGGGCCAGACTGGAGCATGGTCTGCTGACCATAGATCTCGCCCGCGAATTGCCGGAGGCACTCAAACCCCGCGCCATCCCCATCGGCAAACCCGATCAGCTGGCGCTGCCGAGCTAAGCCGGGAATGTCAGGCCGGGGTGCCTGACGCCAGAGACGAGAAAGGCCTGCGATCGCAGGCCTTTCTTTTTATTTGCAGGCAAGTCAGCTGCCGCGGTAAATGGCGTTGATCTCGTCCGCCATTATGGCGATGCCGCGCCGCACCAGCTCCTCGCTCTGGGAGTAGTTGAGGCGGATGCACTCCTGGCTGTGGCGCCATTCTGGGTCGTCGATACCGGGGAAGAAGTAGTGACCCGGCACTATCAGCAGGTTCTTCGCCTTCAGCCGCTCGTAGAGCTCCTGGCAGTGGATCGGCAGGCCTTCGAACCAGAGCCAGAGGAAGAGGGCACCTTCCGGCTTGTGGATGTGGAAGCGCGGATCGGGGATCGCTTCTCGCAGCAGTTGCACGGCGAAGTCGGCCTTCTGCTTGTAGAAGGGTTTCACCACCTGTTCGCTCAGGGCGATGATCTCGCCGCTCTCTATCATGGGGATGGTGATGGCGGGCCCCAGGCTGCCCGGTGCCAGGTTGATGATGCCGCTCAGGTTGGTGATGGCCTGGATGATCTTCTCGTCGGCGATGACGATGCCGCAGCGGGTGCCCGGCAGGCCCAGCTTGGAGAGGCTCATGCAGAGTATGGTGTTGGCATTCCAGAACGGCTTGGCCTCGCTGAAGATGATGCCGGGGAAGGGCACGCCATAGGCGTTGTCGAGCAGCAGCGGGATCCCCTTGTCGCGGGCGATCTGATCCAGGTGCTCTATCTCTTCATCGGTCAGCACGTTGCCTGTGGGGTTGGTGGGGCGAGAGACGCAGATCACTCCTATGTCGTCGCCCACCTCCAGGCTCTCGAAATCCACATGGTATTTGAACTGGCCGTCGGCCAGCTTCTCTATGGTGGGCTTGTAGGCGACGAAGTGATCCTCCGCCAGGGCCGAGTCCGCATAGCCGATGTATTCGGGGGCCAGGGGGAAGAGTACCTTCTTCTTGCGGCCATCGGCGAACTCGCCGGCCAGCAGGTTGAACAGGTAGAAGAAGGCATTCTGGCTGCCGTTGGTCAGGGCTATGTTGCGGGCCGAGATGTCCCAGCCCAGCTCTCTCTTGAGCAGGGCGGCCAGCGCCTTGGTGAACCTGTCCTTGCCTTGCGGGCCATCGTAGTTGGCCATGGCCTTGATCAGCTCGCCATTGTCGAGCAGCTGCTTGGCCTCGGTCTGAAAACGTTCCAGCATGGCGGGGATGGGGGCCGGATTGCCGCCTCCCAGCATGATGGCGTCCGGATTGAGCAGCCCCTGATTGAGGTCATCCATGAGTTGGGTAATACCGGCGTGGCGAGTGAACTTCTCGCCGAACAAGGAGAATTCCATTCGGTGACAGATCCAGAGTCAGTTACGGGGGAGCTAGCACCATAGCTCAGTTTAAAAGCGGGTGTCGATCAAAATCATGGGACGTTCCACGTGGAACGGGCCCCGGAAATTGGATGTGGTAAAAATTACCACTTATGGGTTTCAAAATAACCAGCAAGATGGGCAACAAAGCCTCAAATGGCGTCAGATTTCATTTTATTTAAACAAAATCAATTGTTTATATAGTTGGCACGACTATTGGAATAACTCTCTGGTCATCTCAACCATACCGGAGCAAGCCAGATGAAGACCCTGATCGCGACCCTGATACTGAGCAGCCTGAGCCTGAACGTCATGGCCAACGACAACCCCAGGCCCGAGCTGGATAGCGCCAAGCTGGCGCAGGAAATGCGTGCCCAGCAGCAGCAGGCATCCCATGCCGTGGTACTGGATGCCATCCACAACCTCCAGCCATTGGCACTGGATACCCTGGTGGTGGAGGTCAGCCCCGCCGTGGCGACTCACCCCGAGAGTTGAGGTGACGCAGGGGCGTCTGCCCCGAGTGCTGTTTGAAGAAGCTGATGAAGGCGCTGTCGCTGGAGAACTCCAGGGAAGCGGCAATCCGGCTGATGGGTTCGCTTTCTGCCAGCAACTCCATGGCTCGCAGCAGTCGCCACTGCTGGCGCCAGGCCTGATAGTTCATGCCGGTCTCCCTCATGAAGATGCGACCTATGGTCTTGTCACTGGCACCCACCTCCTCGGCCAGCCGGTTGAGCCGAGGGGGCAGGGTGCCACCCCGCTTTATCTCCTGCAGCCAGGCCGCCAGGCGCGGGTCTGACGGCAACGGCAACTGCCAGGACTCTCGGGGTGCCTGACCCAACTCCTCCATGAAGAGCGCCAACGTCCGATGCTGCTCCTCTTGTGGCTGGTCCCATGGCCAGAGCGCCATCCGTTCGATCAGTGCCTGCAGCAGCGGATTGACCGCCAGCACCGCCATTGTGGTCGGCAACTCGGGGTGCGGGGTGAAGTAGAGGGAGCGATAGGCCACCACACCGCGCATCAAGACCCTGTGGGGCGTGCCCGCCGGCAGCCAGGCCGCTCGCGTCGGCGGGAGCAGGCAAACCCTGTCCGCCAGCTCCATGGTCATGCAGCCGGATTGGGCGAACAGCAGCTGGTGGCGCTGGTGCCTGTGCAGGCCGGAGTCATGCCAGCCCAGCGCGGAGGCGATGCCGATCACGCTGCCAGCGTGGCTGTCCGGGTCGAAAGGGTGATCGGGAAGAATAAAGGCCATGTGTCCGACTTTTGATGTATATAGTCCTGCTTATTGTAATGGGACATTCCCCCTCTCTCTAGAATGACGACCTCTTGTGAAGGAGGTTTGTCATGCACAACAAGTTGCCACCGCGCTGGCTGGTGGTGGGATTGATGATGTTTCCCCAGATGGTTGAGACCCTCTACAGCCCGGTATTGACCCAGATTGCCAGCCAGTTTGGGGTGAGCGAGGGGCAGGCATCCCAGACCCTGTCTGTCTACTTCCTGGCGTTTGCGGTGGGCGTGGTCTGCTGGGGTCGGCTCTGCGATCTCGTCGGGCGGCGTCCCGCCATGCTGGCGGGCTTGTTCACCTACGGGGTCGGCACCCTGCTGGCTCTGCTGGCCAGTGAGTTCGAGACCCTGCTGCTGGCCAGGGTCGTCTCGGCCTTCGGCGCCGCCGTGGGATCAGTGGTGACCCAGACCATGCTGCGCGACAGCTATCAGGGGGTCGAGCTGGCGCGGGTCTTCTCGGTGATGGGCGTGGCGCTTTCCCTCAGCCCCGTGCTGGGGCTGGTGAGCGGCGGCCTGCTTGCCGAGCAGTTTGGCTATCTCGGGGTCTTCAGCGGCTTGCTGGTGCTGGCGGCACTGTTGCTGCTGGTGGCCGGTCGGTGGCTGCCGGAAACCCGTCCGGCCAGCACACAGCGAGTCGCACTCTGGCCGCTGGCAGGCAAGATGGCCAGGGATGGCGGGCTCTGGCGCAGCGCAGCCCTGGTCGCCCTGTTCAACACCATGCTGTTTGGCTACTACAGCCTGGCTCCCTTCCTGTTTGACGGGCTGGGATTGAGGGTGAGCGACTTTGGTTACTCCGGGGTCTTGCTGGCGCTGGCGACCCTGCTCGGCAGCCTGCTCAACAAGCAGCTGCTGGGGAAGGGTTGGCAGCCGTCATCCCTGATCAGGCTGGCCTGTGCACTGGCGCTGGTTTGCGGGCTGCTGGTCTGGACGAGTCAGTCCTCGCTCTGGTTCCTGCTGCCCATGATGGGAATAGTGGTGGCCTATGGGGTGGCTATCCCCAATGTGTTGAGTGAGGCCTTGCAGGCCTACAGGGCGGTGGCGGGTAGCGCCGGTGCCCTGTTCGGGCTGGCCTATTACCTGCTGCTCAGCCTGGGATTGGCGGTGGCAGCCAGCTTGCAGGATCTGGGGCTGCTGCTCGCCAGCTGCGGTCTGCTGGCGCTGCTCTGCAGCGGGCGCCGTTCCACGTGAAACATCGGCTACCGATGAAGCGGTAGCCGATGTCGGGTACGGTGTTTCGAACTGGGTGGGCTGCTTGTTGCTGCTTCAACTGCCGATGAAGCGGTAGCCGATGCCGGATTCGGTTTCGATCAGGCTGGGCTGCTGGGGGTTATCTCCCAGCTTCTTGCGCAGGCTGGCGATGACGATGCGCAGGTAGTGGGTATCTTCCTTGTGGCTGGGCCCCCAGATGTCGTTGAGCAGCTGGGTCTGCAGCACCAGCTTGCCGGGGTGGCACACCAGGGCCTGCAGCAGGGCGAACTCCTTGCGGGAGAGGGGGATCTCCTCATCCCCCATGGTGACCTTGTGGCTGCCGGTATCCAGGCTCAGGCCGCACTGGGGGAAGTGACGGCATTCGCCGCTGCTGACCCCGGCACGCTGGCGCAGCAGTACCCGGATGCGGGCCATCATCTCCCCTATGCCGAACGGCTTGCTCATGTAGTCGTTGGCTCCGGCATCCAGCAGCCGCACCTTCTCCTGCTCCGAATCCCGTGCCGACAGCACCAGCACAGGGTTGGGGTGGTGTTCGCGGATGGCCTGCAAGATCTGGATGCCGTCCCCGTCCGGCAGGCCGAGATCCAGGATCACCAGATCGGGGTTGAGGTGGCGGTACTGCGCCAGCCCTTCGTTGACGCCCACCGCCTCGCTCACCTGGTGCCCCTCGGCGACCAGGCTGATCCGCAGAAAGCGGCGAATGGCCGCTTCATCATCTATGACCAGGATATGGGCCATCTAGCCTCCAGAGGCGAGTGTTGGGGGCTGGGGACGGCTGACCCCAGGAGCCCGGAATGTGCGCATCATACCTCGGGTGAGTTGAGGGAGAGCGGCAGTGAGATACGCATGCAGGTGCCGTTGCCGTTGGGGCCGGCAAACGCCCAGATGCGACCACCGTGGGCTTCTATCATAGCGCGGGAAATGGCGAGGCCAAGTCCGGTGCCGCGACTGCCGCAATCACCTACCGGCTGGGTATAGAAGAGGTTGAAGATCTTGTCCCGATCCGACTCGGCGATGCCGACCCCTATGTCGATGATGTCGATGATGAGGTCAGGGTCCGCCAGCATCACCTTGAACTCTATGGGGGTGCCGGCCGGCGAGTAGCGGGAGGCGTTGTCGAGGATGTTGACCAGTACCTGCTCGATCAGGGCGCCGTGCACATAGAGCTGGGGGATCTGCTGATCGAAGTGGATCAGCAGCTTGTGCTGGCGCCAGGAGGAATCCAGCCGCTTGCGCGCACTATCCACCAGGTCGGCGAGGTCGACCCACTCCCGCTTCAGCTGGAAGTCCGGGGAGCCGATGCGGGTCATGTCCAGCAGGTTCTGCACATAGCTGTGCAGGCGGCGTGCCTCCTCCTGCACCGAGTGGAGCAGCTCGCTGCGATCCTCGGCACTGATCCTGTCACCGTACTCCTGCAGTGTGCTGCCGGCCCCCATGATGGTCGCCAGCGGCGTCTTCAGATCGTGGGAGACCGAGGAGAGCAGGGCGGCGCGCATCCGATCCGTCTCCGCCTGCAGCTGGCTGTCGGCCAGCCGCTCGTTGAGATCGATCCGGGCCAGGGCGGCGCGGATGTCGGTGAGCAGCGCCTGCAACTGGTGTTCGGCGGAGGAGGCGAGCGGGCTGGCCAGCCGTATCCCCAGCACCAGTTCGTCGGTGAGGTGGTGGTACTGGGCCTCGGCGGCATTGAGGGTGGCGGTGTGGGCCCCGGCGCTCTGCTTCTGGGCCAGGCACCAGTCGATGGCGGCCTTGTCGGTCTGGCCCGGTCCCCGCACTTCGTCCCCGGCTCTGTACTGATACTCCTCATCCAGGGCGAACACGGGCTGCCCCAGGGCCAGGGAGATGGCCTGGGTTCCCTGCCTGAGCACCTCCACCGGGCTGCTGGCGGTGGCCAGCCCCTGGCTCAGCGACAACAGGGCGTTGCCAAGCTGCTGGGTCTCGCGCAGACCGATCAACTGCTGGCGCTGGCGGGAGGCGAGCCGTCCTGCCGTCATGCCGACGATGAGCAGTACGAACAGGGTGAGCAGGTCGCTGTGGCTGGCCACGCTCAGGGAGAAGTAGGGGGCGGTGAACAGCAGATTGTGGGCGACGAACCCCAGCACGGCGGCCAGGATGGCGGGCACCAGGCTGGTGGTGAGGGCAGTGGCGAGTACCCCCAGCACGAACAGCAGCGGCAGGGAGGCGGGCGGCAGCCAGTGGGAGAGCCCCCAGGCGCTGGCTGAGGTCACCGCCATGATGGCGATGGCCAGCAGGCTCTGGCGAATGTCCTTGGGGTGGAGTGGTTGCAGCCTCAGTCCTGGCTTGTTCTTCTCCGTATCCACCAGCGTGATCTCGAATCCCTGTGCCTGTTTCAGCAGGTGCTGCACCAGGGAGCGGCGCCAGGGCGGGTTGTGGGGCTTGCCGAGCAACAGTTGCGAGACCTGCTGCTGTTCGGCCGTCTCCAGCAGGGCATCGGCGACCGCCGGGCTGGACAGGGTCAGCACCTTGGCGCCGAGGTGAGAGGCCAGCGCCAGCGCCTGCTCCAGCTCAGGGGATCGCTGCCCCTTGCTGTCGATGTGCACCACCAGCCAGGGCAGCTGGCGGCGCTGGGCGAAGCGATGGCCGTAGCGCACCAGGGCCGAGCCGTGCTGATCCCCGAGGCAGACCATCAGCTTGCCCCGCAGCGGCAGCGTGGTCTTGCCTGCCGCCTGCCACTGCAGTTGCAGATCCCCCTCCACGTGGCTGGCGGCAGTCTGCATCGCCAGCTCCCGCAGGGCGGTCAGGTTGTTGAGGGAGAAGAAGGATTGCAGGGCGGCCTTGGCCTGATGGGGCACATAGACCTTGCCCTCCTTGAGCCGGCCGAGCAGCTCCTTGGGGGGCAGGTCTATGAGGACTATGCTGTCCGCCTCCAGCAGCACCTGATCGGGCAGGGTCTCCTTGACCCTGACCCCGGTCAGTTGCCACACCAGATCGTTGAGGCTCTCCAGGTGCTGCACGTTGAGGGTGGAGTAGACGTCTATGCCGGCGCCGAGCAGTTCCTCCACATCCTGCCAGCGTTTCTCGTGGCGGCTGCCGGGGGCATTGGTGTGGGCCAGCTCATCCACCACTACGATGGCGGGCTTGCGTTCGAGCAAGCCATCCAGGTCCATCTCCTCCAGCCGTTGCTGGCGGTGGTGATGGAGCTTGCGTGGCTGGATGGCGAGCTTGTCGAGCAGCGCCAGGGTTTCCTGGCGCCCATGGGTCTCGACCACGCCGATGAGAATGTCGACCCCTTCCTTGGCCTGTTCCCGCACCGCCTGCAACATGGCGTAGGTCTTGCCTACGCCGGGGGCGGCGCCGAGGAAGACCTTCAGCTTGCCCTTGTGTTCCTCTTCCAGGCTTGCCAGCAAGGCATCGGCCCGAACCTCATCACGCATTCCCGTGCTCCTGCTCCAGGCTTGCCAGCAGGGCACCCGCCTTTACCTCATCACGCATTCCCATGCTCCTGCTTCATGCCTGCCAGCAGGGCAACCGTCTTTACTTCATTACGCATCATCATCCTTATGGAGCAACCACCGGCTCGGTTCGAAAATCTGGGTCGCCCTCCAACTCGGGCCAGCCAGGTGCGCCATCATGCGTCCTTGTGCTGATCGAGCAACAGATTCAACTGGAGGATGTTGACCACCTGGGGGCCAAGGATACCAGCTTGTGTGGACGACTTGACCTGCTCCGTCAGGGAAGCGGGATCCAGCCCGCGTTGCTTGGCGACGCGATCCACCTGGGCCAGCACGGCATCCAGGGGCAGGTGGGGATCCAGGCCCGAACCTGAGCGGGTCAGCATGGCGGGGGACTGGTAATTACCCTGGGCCTTGGCAAATTCGCTGCGCAGGGGGGAACTCACCCCCAGGTTGCTGGCGCCACTGCCAATGGTGGTGAAGTCGCTGGCAGAGGGGCGGGAGTGGAAGTACTCCGCCCGTTCGAACTTCTGCGCCAGCAGGGCACTGCCGACCAACTGCTGCTTGGCATCGGTCAGCTGGCTGCCGTTGGCCTGCCAGGGGAAGAACAGCTGGGCCAGCCCGGTGACGGCCAGGGGGTAGCCGACACCCAGCAGCAGGGTCAGGGTCAGCAGGGTTCTGATTGCTATCATGATTCTCTCGCTCCAAACAGATTGATGGGGTGCAGGCCAGGCTTGCACCCGTTATGTCGTTACACCAGACCCAGGCCTGTGATGACCAGGTCGATCAGCTTGATGCCCATGGATGGGGGCACGATCTGGCCGTGGATACCATAGTGAGGCGTTTTCATCACACCAGACCCAGGCCTGTGATGACCAGATCGATCAACTTGATGCCGATGAAGGGCACGATCAGGCCACCGAGACCATAGATCAGCAGGTTGCGGCGCAGCAGGCTGGCGGCGGAGCCCTTCACGTTGACCCCCCGCAGTGCCAGCGGCACCAGCGCCACTATGATCAGGGCGTTGAAGATGATGGCCGACAGTATGGCGCTCTCTGGACTGCCGAGTTGCATCAGGTTCAGCGCCCCCAGCTGCGGGTAGGCGGCGATGAAGAGGGCCGGCAGTATGGCGAAATACTTGGCCACGTCGTTGGCGATGGAGAAGGTGGTCAGGGCGCCCCGGGTGACCAGCAACTGCTTGCCCACCAGCACCACGTCCAGCAGCTTGGTGGGGTTGGAGTCCAGATCCACCAGGTTGCCCGCCTCCTTGGCGGCCTGGGTGCCTTCGTTCATGGCCAGACCCACGTCCGCCTGGGCCAGTGCTGGTGCGTCGTTGGCACCATCACCGCACATGGCGACCATGCGGCCATCGGCCTGCTCCTGGCGGATATAGGCCAGCTTCTTCTCCGGTGTCGCCTCGGCGATGAAGTCATCCACCCCGGCCTCGGCGGCGATGGCGGCGGCGGTCAGCGGGTTGTCCCCGGTGATCATCACTGTGCGGATCCCCATGTGGCGCAGGATCTGGAAGCGGGCCTTGATGCCTGGCTTGATGATGTCCTTGAGGTACACCACCCCCAGCAACTGCTCGTGGGTACATACCAGCAGCGGGGTGCCGCCCTGGCGGGCTATGTTGTCGACCGCCTTCAGAATGAGCTCGGGCACTCCCTTGCGATCGAGGGAGAGGTAGTTGAGCACCGCATCCACGGCCCCCTTGCGATATTGATGACCGTTGCGATCCAGACCGCTCAACCGGGTCTCGGCGCTGAAGGGGATCACCTTGTCGCTCTCGAGCTGACTCGGCTTGGCCATGCTCTTGCCGGCCAGGGTCAGGATGGACTTGCCCTCGGGGGTGTTGTCGCCGAGGGAGGCCAGCATGGCGGCCTGGGCCAGCAGGGAGGGATCGACGCCGGGGGCCGGGATCAGTTCGTCAGCCATGCGGTTGCCGAAGGTGATGGTGCCTGTCTTGTCGAGCAGCAGGGTACGCACGTCACCGGCGGCCTCCACGGCACGACCCGACTTGGCGATCACGTTCAGCTTCACCAGCCGGTCCATGCCGGCGATGCCGATGGCGGAGAGCAGACCCCCTATGGTGGTCGGGATCAGGGTGATGAAGAGGGCCAGCAGGTAGAGGCGCGGTACCTGGGTGCCGTTGTAGTCGAGGAACCAGGGCAGGGTGGCGACCACCAGCAGGAAGATCAGGGTCAGACCCACCAGCAGGGCATCGAGCGCCATCTCGTTGGGCGTCTTCTGGCGCTTGGCCCCCTCGACCAGCGCTATCATCCTGTCGAGCGTGCTCTCCCCGGGATTGTTGGTCACACGGACCCAGATCTCGTCGGAGACCACAGTGGTATTGCCGGTCACGCCGCTGCGGTCGGTGCCGGACTCGCGGATGACGGGGGCGGATTCCCCCGTGATGGCGGCCTCGTTGACGGAGGCGATACCGGCAATGACTTCACCGTCGGCCGGGATCATCTCGCCGCTGCGCACCAGCACCAGATCCCCTTTTTGCAAGCTGGTGGCCGGGATCCACTCGCCCTGGCCATCTTTCGGATCCCGCACCTTGCGTGCCTGAAGCTGGCTCATGCCCGCCTTCAGGCTGTCGGCCCGCGCCTTGCCACGGCCTTCTGCCAGGGTCTCGGCGAAGTTGGCAAACCACAGGGTCAGCCACAACCAGGCAGTCAGCTGCCAGGCCAGGCTGGGGGTGACTCCCGACAGGGGTTGACCCAGCAGGGACTCCACGGTCGCCATCACGGCGGCCAGCCAGAGGGTGAACAGTATGGGGCTGCCAAACAGCGCCTTGGGGTTGAAGCGATAGAAGGCTTCGATCATGGCCTGCACGACTTGTGAGGTCTGTTTCTTGCCCTTGCCCTTCACCTTTTCGGTGCGGGCAGGGATGGAGATGGACTTGCTCATTTGAATGCTCCCAGCATCAGATGTTCGACCATTGGCATCGGTAAGGTGACTGACATGGACAGGGTCATCAGAGCGCTCCCAGTATCAGGAGGTGCTCGGCGACGGGGCCCAGCGCCAGTACCGGCAGGAAGGAGAGACCGCCTATCAGCAGCACTGTGATGATCAGCAAGGTGATGAACAGCGGGCCGCGGATGGGGAAGTCACCCTCGCCGGCATCCTGTTGGGAGGCGCGCGAGAGCTGACCGGCGATGGCCAGCACCGGAATGATGTAGCCGAAGCGACCGAGCAGCATGGCCAGACCTATGGCGACGCACTGCCAGTTGTCCGCGGCGGCGAAGCCCCCGAAGGCCGAGCCGTTGTTGCCGGCGGCCGAGGCGTAGGCATAGATGAGGCGTGACAGGCCGTGCGGACCGTCGTGACCCATGATGGTGGCGGCATCCGGCATCAGCAGCGTTACCCCGCCGATCACCAGAACCCCGACCGGCATCACCAGCATGCTGGCGACCACCCATTTCATCTCGGTGATCCCGAGGCGCTTGCCGAGATAGGTCGGCGTGCGCCCGACCATCAGGCCGCACAGGAACACGGTCAGCAGCACGAACAGCATCATGCCGTAGATACCGGCACCCACACCGCCGAAGATGACTTCACCGAGCAGCATGTTGATCATGCCGACCATGCCACCGAGCGGGGTGAAGCTGTCGTGCATGGCGTTGACAGAGCCGTTGGAGGCCGAGGTGGTCGCCACTTCCCAGATGCTGGAGAGCACGGGGCCGAAGCGGCTCTCCTTGCCTTCCCAGTTGCCTGCCTGGGTGGTGAGCTGGGCGAGCGCCGGATCCGGTTGTAGCTCCTGATAGACGGAGAGGCCGAGCCCCAGCACGAACAACAGTGTCATGGCGGAGAGGATGGCGCGGCCGTGGCCGGAATCCTTCACGTAACGGCCCAGGGTACAGACCAGGGCAGCGGGAATGGTCAGCAGGGTGACCATCTCCAGCCAGTTGGAGAGGGCGGTCGGGTTCTCGAACGGGTGGGCCGAGTTGACGCCGAAGAAGCCGCCACCGTTGGAGCCGAGCTGCTTGATGGCGATCTGCGAGGCGGCAGGGCCGAGCGGCAGCAACTGCTCCTGACCTTCCAGGGCATGGAACGGCAGATAAGCCGACAGACTCTGGGGAACCCCTTGCCAGACCAGCAGCAGCGCCATGATAAGCGCCATGGGCAGCAGCACGTAGAGGCAGAAGCGCACCAGATCCTGCCAGAAGTTGCCAAGGTGTATGGTCTGCTGGCGGGAGAGACCGCGGAACAGCGCGACGGCGACTGTGGCACCTGTGGCGGCGGAGACGAAGTTCTGGGTGGTGAGCCCCACCATCTGGCTGAAGTAGGAGAGGCTGGCCTCACCTGAATAGGCTTGCCAGTTGGTATTGGTCATGAAGCTGACGGCGGTGTTGAAGGCGAGTTGCCAGCTCAGACCCGGCAGCTGTTGCGGGTTGAGGGGCAGCAGGCCCTGGGCCATCAGGATCAGGAACAGCAGACCGAAACCGGCACCGTTGAAGGCCAGCAGGCTGAGGGCGTAGGACTTCCAGTCCTGCTCCCGTCCATCCGTGCCACAGCAGGCCAGGGTGGCGCGCTCGACCGGCGCGAGCCAGCGGCTCTTGCCCTCGAACACCCGATACATATAGCTGCCGAGCAGGGGTGCCGGCAGCAGGACCAGCAGCACGAAGGCCACTGGATAGATTATTTCTTGCCACATGTTCTAGTTCCTCACTCGTGACTACGCGTGAGTGCGCGCATCAGGTAACCCATCAGGGCGAGGACCAGCAGCAGATATAGCCAATTCATAACGACTCCGTTGAGATAATTAGCGTCGAGAGTCGATGCAAATCCATATCGACTCCGTTGGTGTCATTGACGCTGAAAGGGTATGTAAAACGGGCGTAAAGGCGCCATAAAGGGGCGTTGGGGGAGCGTAAAATCGGCGTAAAGAAGGCCACTTTCAGAGGGGATCGGGTGGGAGGGGATCAAAAAACCCGGCCTGAGCCGGGTTTGGGTAAAGGAGTTACATCGTTGTAGAAGCTGGCCTGGTAGTGATAGACCAGCTTCATCTGCCCTTATCGCATTGTCACGAATTCTTCCGCGCTGGTGGGGTGGGAAGGGGAACGCAGTTGTCGGTTTGGCCTCTGCCTCCCTGTTCCTCAGCCTCAACGCATGGTTCTGGCTTACTGCCACGTGTTTGGTTAGGAAAGTAGGGGGGATTCAATCCTAAGGCCTGTAATGTACCAATTTGGGCAGTTTGAGCACTTTCATTGAATAGTAAAAGTTGCTAGCACTTTCACATGTGAAAGTTTTTTGGGATATATGTAGGAAAGAAATATAGGTTCACACTGGCCGTAGACATCCTATCTGAGCCTGGCCACAGCAGAGTATTAAAGTATCATTCTAGCTGTAGCTCAGGTTTGGGCATTTCCAAGTTGGCGATTTTTATAAATTAGCTGTATACGGATAACTTCAAGTATCAAAGGCAGATTTAACGTGTTCCAACTTTAATCCTCGTTATTAACCAGGCTAGGTCTCATTTCGAGACGGAACTTAAATGCTTTGAGCTCATTTATCTAAACATTTTTAACCAAGCATGCCTGTGCTTAGTTTAGTTGTTGCGTTAATTGCTGAGTAAACTTGATTTTTTAACAAAAGGTCCCAAATATCTAGACATTGGTTAATAACCTCATCATCTTCATCATCTCCTGCTTCTTCATACAATCGCTGGAGAACTTTGATTAAATCTGAATCCCTAATATTCATAGCGCGCTGGTTTTTATCAACAGCATCAGAACTTACAATATTTTTGACAAGCTGCAATAACTCGTTAGAGATACCAACAAGGTTGACTTTGTTTTCATCTAGATAGTGGAATATTTGCCAAAGGTTATATAACGCAGCTTTTGAATTTGCTAACACAGAGAAGAATGATGCAGTATCAGTTCTTGACCAATAATTTTTGTTATTAACACTTCTACCAATTTTTTCCAATATAAGCTTATCATCATCATTCGACAAAACATCATACAGTGGAAGTAACTTTTTTATTGTTGCATTATAACGAGACTCTGTTAAAAATTGTGAAATTACGCTTGTTGCACCACTTTTTAATGGAGTATCCCACTTTTTAAGTGTATGAATTTCTTCACTAAACAGTTCATAGAAAAACCAACGAGCAGCGATTTGACGACCTGCTTCCTTCTTCACTTCATCAAAAGGCGAGTACTTCATTCTTAAAGTTAAATTTAGATACTGTTCACGAAACGAGCTATCTTCTGTGAAGCCATCGTTAAAAAAGTAATGATTACCCCTGATACAGGACATTCTCAAATCTTTATTACATAACGCTAAGAATTTTTGGTGCGCCAACTGTCGGTTGTAATTGTATATTGGTAATAGAAGTTCAGAAGCTGAATAATTCACTGCTGGATGAGGGTCATTAATTACGTCATCCAAAGAGTTAATTAATTCACTTGCCAACTTGTCACTTTTCCAATATAAGTGACCAATTGCACCAAAAGCAACGCCTCTGCAACAATTTATTGCATTGGAAGCTAAGGTTCTAACAAGAACATCTTGAACTACATTAGGTTCGTTATTCACTATTACATTTAGCTTTTCTGGTTCAGGATCCTTAGCTGTTTTTGAAAGCTTTAATAATAGATCAGTCATTTTGTTTGACCAGCCATCTTCAGCTATTCGTCTATCAAAAACTCTAACTATTTGATATTCATATCCTTCATATCCAAAGTGATTTATAACTTTTTCTATAAGCCCTACAGGGCAAAGTTGCCATCCACTTCTATATTGTTCACTAACTCTGTTTTGATCTGTATTAGATAAGCCATAATAAATCCACTCAATATAATCTGAATCTATATTGGAAGGCAGTGTTAATGCTAAACTAGCAAACCTTTCTGGCTCATTAATTACGGCAGTTTCTAGGCTTCTGGCAAATTGTTCTACGCTTGATTCATGAACAACTTGCTTGCCTGCTTGACGCCAAGTTTTCCTATTGGTTCTCTCTTTGGGAGTTAAAATCAACTTAGTCCAAGTAAGGTTTGATAAAACATTACCTAATGGAAGTGGTGAAGTTACCATGCCTCCTGAGCGCCTTAAATGGAAAGCACGACAAAAGTCTCTTTCGGTGTATTCAATAAATTTTCTATTCAAAACGCCGATTAACTGATTTGATTTTTCAGAGCGTCTTGATTGCGATAACTTAGGTAATAAGAAGTATTGAAGCTCACCCCAATATGAATAATAAATACCTTTTCGGCTGCACTCTAAGCGCCATTTATAGTTATCAATAGATCTATTGGGTGTGTAGTTGTAAATTTTTTCTTCTAACTGTAGGAATAAGTCTTCACTACAATGGGGAGAAAATTTATCAACTAACTCACCTGGTAGTTTCCATTCCGGTTCAATATAGGTATTTCCACAATTCAATCTTTTTTTCGGGGTATAGAGCAACCAACTAACAACTGTGTCGGCTTCACTAGTGGGGTAACATTTTAGAACTTTTGCTATCAGGTGGTTCAATACTGGGCTTGCAGAGTTTAAGTGTGTAGCAATCGCTTCAGCGAGCTTTTCAGGTTGCTCTTTAAGGCATTCTGCGGATCGCTCTATCACTGAAAAAACACAATGAGTAATGCTTTCAACGGCATCGTAGTTTGATTGTCTGTCTTGGCACAGCCATGCCTCATGTATTTGCTCATCATCAATATCGCGAACAATAGAATGGACTATATTAAGTAAGCGCTTTAATGCTTCAAAAGGTATTTGGTTTGAAATTTTTCCAATACCTTCTAAGTCAGACTCGGTAAATATATCTCGGTGAGATATAGCATCGACTTTATCTCTAGATATATATTTATTTTCACCCAAAACTTCCTTGTAATGATTAAGAAGTATTTCGAGAAGATCTAAGGTTCGTATAGGTGTTTTCTTAGCTAACATTTTCCAGTGTATGAAATGAGCGTTTACGCCTGCCGTTAATAGCTGTTTTCGGATCTCAAACATATCATCAGAATCGTTTTCAATATCCCAGCATAAGGACTCATAAACTCTATTGTTCCATTCTTGGGATTTTCCAATGTATGGAACTACCGTTTTCAACACAACGTCAGGCTTTTGATCTGCTATAGACCTTAAGATTCGCAGTAATTTCGATACAAGATCTTTATCTGTAGCATTATCCAACCATGCGTTTAGAGCGCCTTGTTCTGACAAATAATGAACTAACTCAGGATTTGAGTAGCATGTTGATGATAATAGGTGGGGTAAAAGTTCAGGTGATTTAACAATGCCATCAACTAAATTTTTTGCTGGAGCGTTAAAGTTTTTAATTTCTTTAAGTGAGTTAAATATCAAATACTTTAAGTGAAACCTAATATTTTTACTTTGAAGTAGTGAAGACGCTATTTTGCAAAAATCTTTTTGGCTTTCTGTAAGCAACATGCTCATTGCGTACTTTAAGTGCTCTCTTCTTGTTAATGTTTGTTGGGAAAAGTCACCAATCTCTTCTAGAAGTTTATCGAATGAATCCTGTGCGGCGCTAAATAACCTGACACCTACTTGATAATCGAAGAGTGCTTGATGGCTAAAGCTTATTTGCTTGTTTTGTTTTGTAACCAAACCGACAGACAGCAATGCGCTCAATGCAGTTAGCGATATATTGTGTAGGGATGTTTCTGATACAGAGAACTTTGATTTACTAATCATTTGATGTAAAAGTTCATTTATCACCAACAAGTTTTGGTTGGGATCCGTTATTTTATTTGCCTCTAATACTCTGTTGTCCCAATAGCGTTTAACAAGTTCAAGCTTGTTCGTAAAGTCAGGGGCGCGTTCTTCCGAAAGAGCTATAGATATGTATATGCCAAGCCAAAGAGGAATTTTAAGTGTATCTTGTTGCTCTGCTGATAAAGTCTCATATTTCTCATAAGGTTGAACTAATTCTTTAACCGTTTCGTCTGAAAGACTAGACAGTTTTACTGTGTTTAACTTATCATTTATCGAACTTAACCAAGCATTTAAAGCAACATCTTCGCTGATATCAAAATCTCTTGAGGCAAATACTATACTAATATCGACATTAGAATTCCTGAGTGTTAATACTTGTCTTACGATCTCTTGACACACATGAAGAGCATTGTCTGAGTGAGCAGCTGTCCACCTAATAGCATCTAATTGGTCTAACACTAGTACAATTTTATTATTCAAAGCATATTTTGCTAGAGAATACGTTGGAGTATATGAAAAACCTAATGCTCGGCCAAAAGCATCAGCACTAGTTTCTACCTTACATCTGTCTAGCCTAATTGGTACAACAATTGCACCTTGCAACTCCAGCTCATTCTTTAATTCGAGCAATAGGGCACTTTTACCCATTCCAGCCTCAGCCATTAAAAGAGTTATTGCGTGGCTTTGCGTAGACTGAATGAGCTCATCTAGTTCAGGTCTATGAATATTGCTATTTGCAATCAAATAAGGGGTTATTGACTGTTCGAAGTTGGTGTTTAAATTGTTAATTATTGGCGATATTCTATCATCAGCTTCAAGTACTTTAGCTTCAAAGCCTGATTTTTGTAGATCTTGAAAAAGGTCGTGAGCGGTTATCTTAGTTCTCAATTTGTCGTCATTGTCAGCGTAGTGTTTTAGAAAGCTGACAAGTTTGACTGGATTTCCTACGAATAGCTTATTTGCATAATCGTTGAGCTGTTCATTGGAGTGGGTGTCGATTGTGTATGGGAATACATGAAACTTTGCGAGGAATTGACGAGCACTATCTAAATGCAATTCATTATTAGTATTTAATCCTAACTTGTCGCAAATGTAGTCAAAGTCTTTTTTACGAGTTTTGCTTGTTGATATTTGATGCTCGTAATATTGATTGACATCTTCTGGACTATTTCGGGAACTATCCTTTAAATCGGACATCTGTTTTGATGGGAGTGGAGAAATTATATAAAACTCTCGTTTTCCTCTTTCAATTTGTTCAAAGGCATTTTTTAGTATCCCTTTCTCATAAAGAAGCGCAACACTCCAATGTTCCGCATCACCAGCACCAACTTTACATTGATGATGTTCAAGGCTTGCGTCTGAATTTTCAACTATGACATCGGTACCAACTTCATCATTACCTAATGGTTCGACCGTTACAGATGCTATCTTTTCGTCCAACAAGCGCAGTAACTGATAAGCAACCCAATTTGCTTCGTAGCGATTACCTAATTTTTCGGCATACCCGCCTGCTTCCATTGCCATGTTAATCTCCAAAGAGCAGTTGCATTGGCTTAACTTATGTCACTCTAAGCCATTAATAGTAGACACTTTGTATCATTACTAAAATTCGGTCAACTCAGTATGCCAGAGTCAGCCTCAAGTCACTCTGCTAACTCGAAATGGGGCATAAACGTGTTAGAAGAGGCTGTGTATTGATGAGTCGATAAATGAAGGCCAGAGAACGATGCTCTGGCCTCTCAGTTTTTCTACAGCACGAACGTGTGTAGGTGGGTTTTCTACATTAACCCCTCATAGTAACAAAATCTTCCGTGCAGGTCGGATGGGGAGTGGGAACGCAGTGGCCGGTTTGACCTCTATGCTCCAGCTCCCTCAGCGCATGGTCACAAACTCTTCCGCGCTGGTGGGATGAATGGCGACGCAGTTGTCAAAGTCCGCCTTGGTGGCCCCCATCTTCATGGCGACGCCGAAGCCTTGCAGAATTTCGTCCATGGCGAAGCCGATGCCGTGCAGGCCGACCACCTTCTCTTCCGGCCCGACGCAGACCAGTTTCATCCGGGTGGGCTGGCGATGCTGGGTCAGGGCCGAATACATGGCGGTGAACTGGCTGCGGTAGACCTTGACCTGGCTCTCGCCATACTCGGCGATGGCCTCCGGCTCGGTCAGTCCTATGGTGCCTATGGGCGGGTGGCTGAACACCACGGTCGGCACCAGATCGTAGTTGAGGTGCTCGTCGGGCTTGTTGTTGAACAGCCGCTCCGAGAGGCGACGACCGGCCGCGACGGCCACAGGGGTGAGCTGGATGCGGCCGGTGTTGTCACCCACCGCATAGAGGTTGGCGACGGCGGTATTCTGGAACTTGTCGGTCGGGATGAAGCCCTGCTCGTCCAGGGTGATGCCGGTGGCGGCCAGGTTGAGGTTGTCGGTGGCCGGTACGCGGCCTATGGCCCAGATCAGGCAGTCCACAGTGAGGTGGCGGCCATCTTCCAGTTGCAGGGTCAGGCTGTCGTCGGCGTTCTTGACCACGGCCTTGGGCACGGCGTGGGTGTGCAGCTTGGGCCCTTCCTGCGCCATGATCTCCACCAGGGTCTCGTGGATCATGGGGTCGAAGTTGCGCAGCGGCGCGTGCTTGCGCACCACCAGATGGGTCTCTGAGCCGAGGGCCTGCATTACGCCGGCGATCTCGACCGCGATATAGCCGGCACCGACCACGGCGACCCGTCTTGGCTGGGCTTGCAGATCGAAGAAGCCGTCGGAGTCGATGCCGAGTTCGGCACCCGGTATGGTCGGGACTTCGGGGCGGCCGCCGGTGGCGATCAGTATGTGATCGGCGCTGTACTGCTCGCCATCAACCTCGATAGTGTTGCTGCTGACGAAACGGGCGAAGCCCTTGATGACGGTGATCTGGTTCTTGCCCAGCACGTTCTCGTAGGACTTGTGGATGCGGCCAATATAGGCCTGACGGGACTCGACCAGCTTGGCCCAGCTGAAGTGATTGAGGGTGGTGTCGAAGCCGTAGTCGGCCCCGTATCTCAGGGCATCGGCGATCTGGCCGGCATACCACATGGCCTTCTTCGGCACGCAGCCGACGTTGACGCAGGTACCCCCCAGCTCTTTGGCTTCAATCAGGGCGACTTTCTTGCCGTACATGGCAGCCCGGTTGGCCGAGGCGATGCCGCCGCTGCCGCCGCCGATGGCGATATAGTCAAAATGCTGTGCCATTGCGAGGTTCTCCGCTCGTTAAGAATGCAATCACAGCATGATGGGGACAAAGTGGCCGGCTCACAAGAGCCGGCGCTCAGTTCTGCCGGATCGGCAGGCGGATATGGAACTGGGCACCCTGACCAGGTTCGCTGGCGCAATGGATGCGGCCACGGAGCAGCTGCACCACCAGGTTGTAGATGATGTGGGTGCCGAGCCCGCTGCCACCCTGGCCCCGCTTGGAGGTGACGAAGGGATCGAAGATGCGCGGCAGTATCTCAGGGGGGATGCCGCGACCGTTGTCACTGTAATCGATGACCAGCTCGTCACCCTGCTGCTCCACCCTGATGGTGATCTTCTTGGGCCTGTCCCAGCCGTCGAAACCGTGATGGATGGAGTTGAGGATCAGATTGGAATAGATCTGGGTGAAGCTGCCGGGGAAGGAGTAGATGGCCAGCTTGGGATCGCACTGGATGTCGACCTCGCACTGGGCCTTCTTCAGCTTGTAGCCGAGGGAGACCACCACCTGATGCAGGTTGTCGGCGAGGCTGAAGTTGTAGCGCGCCTCGGACGACTGATCCACCGCCACCTGCTTGAAGCTGGCGATGAGCTCGGAGGCCCGCCTCAGGTTGCCCTGCAGCAGTTGCATCGACTCGTCGAGGTTCTGGGTGAACTCGTTGAGATAGGAGCGCGACAGCTGCTTGGCTTCTAGGTGCTGCTTGAAGTCGGCCACCCGCTCCTGCAGATAGGAGGAGGCCGTCACGCTGATGCCGATGGGGGTGTTGATCTCGTGGGCCACGCCGGCCACCAGGGAACCCAGGGAGGCCATCTTCTCCGACTCCACCAGGGTCTGCTGCGCCTGTTTCAGATCGTCATAGGCCTTGCCCAGCTGGTCGTTGGCATCGCTCAGGCTGCGGGTACGCTCCGCCACCTTGCCTTCCAGCTGTTCGTTGAACAGTATGATTTCCCGCTCCACCTTCTTGAGGGGGGTGATGTCATAACCGAAGCCAATCAGATACTTGAGATTCGGCCCCTCGTAGAAGGGGGCGAAGGTCCACTGCAGGACGAGCTCGCTGCCCTGCTGGTCATGCATGGTGATCTCCCTGTCCTCGAGGGAGCCCTGATCCGCCAGGGTGGCCGCCAGCTCGGCCCGCTGCTCCTCGCTGACGAAGAGATCCAGCCAGTTGTGCTGCAGCAGCTCCTCGTGGTGGTAGCCGGTGAGCAGTATGGCGGCCGGGTTGATGCTGGCGATGTTGAGATCCGGCTCCATGCAGCAGATGACCATGTTGGCGGAGTTGATCAGGGTGGCGGAGAAGTCCCGCTCCTGCTGGAGCTGATCCGCCGCCTGATGGCGGGCGTTGAACTCGTCGTTCAATCGGGTGCGCATCTGGTTGAGGGTGGCGGCCAGCGCATCGAACTCGTCCGGGTGCTTGCGGGGCAGGGGACGCCCTTCCAGCGTCAGCTCCACCGCCAGCCGATCCAGACTCAGTTTCTGGGCGTAGCTGACGATGCGGTTGATATGACGGATCACCAGGTAATAGATGATGACCAGGATGCAGAGCGAGACGACCAGGGTCTTGATGGTCTGGCTGACCAGGATCAGCACCGATTTCTCGATCAGCCGCTGATAGACCTGATCCAGGGTGGCGGCGACGAACAGCTTGCCGACCACCTCTCCCTGATAGGTGAGGCTGAATTCGCGGGAGATATCGTATTGCGCCTGCTCCACCCCCTGGGTCAGCAGCGGCACTTCAGAGTTGCCCAGCATCTCCTTGACCATGACGAACTGCATGTTGGGCAGGTTCATGATGCCTTCGATCTGCACCTTGACCTGCTCTTCATCCAGGTTCCACAGACTGGCGGAGATGGGTTGCAGGAAGGAGGCCTCGATCTGGTCGATGCTCGCCTCTATGACGGTGACGTCCTTGTTGTAATCCCAGGCGAGCTGCAACACAGTGATGACCAGCGCCAGCACTGTGCTGCAGATCAGAATGTAGGAAAGCAGACGATAAGAGAGTCCGTTAAGGCCTATGGCCCTGGAGAAGATTCCTGACATGGCATCCTTGCGGTCTGGATTGCGAACGGCCTAGTTTAACTGCTTCATGGACTCATGTCGTGTGCCATCAAATGGATAAAAATAAGGCCCCTTTCGGGGCCTTGTTGCTGTTGGCTGAGGATCAATGGTTTCCTTTCGCCTTGGCTGGAATGGACTCGTCGAATTCCGGCAGCGGTTTGTGCTCCGAGGCCAGGAAGGTATAGATCACCGGCAGCACGAACAGGGTGAACAGGGTGCCTATGGCCAGACCCGCCACTATGACGATGCCGATGCTGAAGCGCTGGGCCGCGCCCGCGCCTGCTGCATAGAGCAGCGGGATCAGGCCGGCAATCATGGCCGCCGTGGTCATCAGGATGGGGCGCAAACGAACCTTGGCAGCCTGCATCACGGCCTGCATCCGGTTCATACCGTGCAGCAGTTGCTCCTCCTTCGCCACCTCGCAGATCAGAATACCGTGCTTGGTAATCAGACCGACCAGGGTGATGAGGCCCACCTGGGAGTAGATGTTCATGGTGGCCAGGCCCCATGCCAGGGCAATCAGGGCCCCGCTGATGGCAAGGGGTACCGACACCATGATCACCAGGGGGTCACGCACCGACTCGAACTGGATGGCCAGCACCAGGAAGATGATGGCCAGGGCCAGGGCGAAGGTGGCGTAGAGCGCATTGCCCTCGGTCACGAACTGGCGGGCTTCCCCCATGAAGTCGTAGCGATAGCCTTGCGGCAGCTTCTCTTCGGCGGTGGCCTTGAACCAGTTGATCGCATCCCCCATGGCCACGCCGGGTGCCGGTACGGCGCCTATGGTGGCGGAGTTCAGCTGGTTGAAGTGGGGCAGGGCGCGGGGCTCGCCAACCACTTCAATCTTGATCAGGCTGCCCAGCGGGATCGACTTGCCGTCGGCGGCGCGCACGTAGTAACCCTTGATGGACTCGGGGTTGAGGCGGTATTTGCGCTCCACCTGCGGAATCACCTCGTAGGAGCGGCCATCCAGATCGATCCGGTTGACATAGCCGTCCGCCATCATGGTGCCCATGGTGGTGCCTATGTCCTGCATGGTGATGCCGTAGGCACCGGCCTTGTCCTTGTCGATGCTGATCTTCATGGTGGCCGAGTCGTAGTTCAGATCGAGATCCGAATAGACGAACTGGCCGTTGGCCTGGGTCGCCGCCAGCATCTCACCCGCGATCAGGAACAGGCTCTCGAAGCTGTTCGGGGTGGTGATGACGAACTGGATGGGCAGACCGCTGGAGGCACCTGGCAGCTCGGGGAACTGGAAGGTGGTGATGGCCATCCCGGGGATGTCCTTCACCAGACCGGCCACCCGATCCAGCACCTCTTTCTGGCTCGCCTCACGCTGGCTCCAGGGCACCATGGAGGCGATGCCGAAGGCCTGGTTGGCGTTGAACACCCCGGAGAAGACCTGGGAGTAGGCGATCTCGGGCTGGTCATCCAGCACCTTGTTCACGTCCGCCATGGTGTTTTCGATGTAGTCCAGGTTGGCATTGGACGGTGCAGTCCCCAGCACGGCCATGACGCCCTTATCCTCGGACGGGGCCAGCTCGCTCGGGATGAACTTGAACAGCAGCGGCAGGCTGCCGAACACTATGACGGCGAACAGTATGACCACGATGCGGCGCTGCATGACAGCATGCAGCATGCTGTCGTAGCGGGCCGTCATCCGATCCAGCAGGTGATGCACAGTGCTCTCGAACTTGCTCGGGGTCTCGTTGGCCCTGAGCATCTTGGAGCACATCATGGGCGACAGGGTCAGGGCTATGATGCCGGAGACGAACACGGCCCCCGCCAGGGTCAGCGCGAACTCCTTGAACAGGGAGCCGGTGATGCCCCCCATCAGGGCGATAGGCGCGTACACCGCAGCCAGGGTCACCGTCATGGCGATGACGGGCACCGCGATCTCCCGGGTGCCTATGATGGCGGCCCTGAAGGGTTCTTCCCCCTCCTTGATGTGACGATCGACGTTCTCCAGCACCACTATGGCGTCATCCACCACCAGACCGATGGCGAGCACCATGGCCAGCAGTGTCATCAGGTTGATGGAGAAACCGAACATGTCCATCATCATCACCACGCCGATGAGACTCAGCGGTATTGTGATGATCGGGATGATGACGGCCCGGAAGGAGCCGAGGAACAGGGTGATCACCACCAGTACTATGGCGGCCGCTTCCAGTATGGTCTTGATGACCTCGTGGATGGACTCGTTGATGGCGATGGTGGAGTCATACAGGATGTTGACCTGCATGGTGCTCGGCATGTTGCTCTTCAGGCTCGGCAGCAGCTCCAGCACATCGTGGGCGATGTTGATGGGGTTGGCGGTCGGCGCGGCATTGATGGCAAGCACCACGGCTTCACGGCCGTTGGCGCTGGCGCGATAGATGTCGTGGCTCTTCTCCAGCGACACCTTGGCGATGTCGGAGAGGCGGATCACCTTGCCATCCCGGGTCGCCACCACCAGACGCTTGAGCTCATCGGTATTGCTGACCTGGGTCTCGGCATTGCCGTTGAACAGGGTGAAATAGCCGGTGGCCTGACCGGTGGCGGACTGATAGTTGTTGCTGTTGAGCACAGTCATCACGTCGCTGGCGGTCAGGTCGAAGGCGGCCATCTTGGCCGGATCCAGCCACACCCGCAGGGCAAACTCGACCCCGCCGTAGAGGTCAACCTTGGATACCCCGCCCACGGTGAACAGCTGGGGCTTGATGACCCGCTCCAGGTAGTCGGTGATCTGGCTGGAGTTCAGCTCGGGGCTGGTGAAGCCCATGTAGAGCACCGCAGTGGTGGAACCCGTGGAGGAGGTGACCGAAGGGTCTTCCGCCTCTTTGGGCAACTGGGAGCGCACCGAGTTGACCTTGGCCAGGATGTCGGACAGCGCGGCGTTGGGGTCGGTGTTCAGCTTCATGTAAGCCGTCACCGTGGAGCTGCCCAGCTGGCTGGAGGAGGTCATGAAGTCGATGTTGTCGGCTTGCGCGACCGCCTGCTCCAGAGGCTGGGTAATGAAGCCCTGGATCAGATCCGAGCTGGCGCCATAGTAGCTGGTGTTGACCGTGATGACGGTGTTGATCACCTCGGGATATTCCCGCACCTGCATCTTGAAGATGGCCTGGAAGCCCAGCAGGGCTATCAGGAAGCTGAGCGAGATCGCCAGCACCGGCCGTTTTATGAATATGTCAGTAAATCGCATCGCAGATCTCCGCGCTTACAGCATCGGGGTTTGTGCCGGAACGGCAAGGGCATCGTTTTCGACCACGTGCACCTTGGTATCGTTGCTCAGGCGAACCTGACCCGACAGCACGATTTGATCGCCAGCCTTGATGCCGGACAACACATGGACATCATTGCCGCGACGCTCACCCGCCTTCACCACCACCTGCTTGGCGCGTTTCACGCCGTCTGCCTCGTGAATGACGTAGACGTTCTCGCCATAGAGGGTGAAGGAGATGGCAGACTGCGGGATCACAATCTGGTCTTTCACCGTGGGCAATATGATGCTGGCGCGGGCAAACATGCCGGAGCGCAGCTGACCGTCGTTGTTCGGGATGTTGGCTTGCACCTGGATCAGGCCGCTCTGATAGTTGACGGCTGGTTCGATGGCGGTGATCTGGCCGTCAAACTGGGTCTGGGGATAGGCATCCACGTTGATCTTGACGGTCTGGCCCAGAGTAATTTTGGAGATATCGGTCTGGGGCACGGTGAAGCGCAGGCGCATCACGCTGGTGTCTTCCAGTCGCACTATCTCGGTACCGGGTTCCAGGTACTGGCCGAGGAAGACGTTGCGCAGACCCACGACGCCACCGAAGGGGGCGCGGACTTCGCGGCGGGCTATGGTGCCCTTCAGGCTGTCGATGTCCGCTTCCAGTGAGCGATAGGCCGCTTCGGCATCATCCAGCTGATCACGGGAGATGGAGTTCTTCTGGTACAGGTTCTGGTAGCGCTCGAACTTGGCACGAGCCGCAGGCAGCCTGGCCTGGGAGGCGTTCAGGTTGGCCTTCTCCACGCTGGAGTCCAGGCTCAGCAGCAGTTGATCCGCCTTGACCTGAGCCCCGGATTCGAAGCTGATCTTGTCTATGGTGCCCGCCAGCTCACTGGAAAGGGTGACCCCCTGGTTAGGCTCGATGAAGCCGATCGCCTCTATGGTGGGGACCCAGTCTTGCGCCTTGGTCACCATGGCAGTCACCGGGAACTCGGGCTCGGGTCGATTGGCCATGAACTCTGCAATCTTCTTCTGCTTGAACATATTGAAGCCGATGACACTGCCGAACAGGGCGAGTGCTATCAGCAACATGATGGCCATCCACTTTTTCATGAACAGGCTCCTGTGATGGAATAATTAGGGTTTAAAATGGCATTCCAGCTGGCCCGGATGACCGTCTCCAACTGTTCTTGCGTCAACTCAAATTCGTGAGCCTGGCGTTGTTGTACCAGGTTGACCACGCAGCTCAGGCTCAGGGCCTGCAGCACCAGAACGGGCAAATCGATGAACAGGCCCTGCTGGCGTCCCTGTTCGAAGAAACGCTCAAGTGGGGCCCATGTCGCCATTATGACCGGATCCCGCTCCAATTCAGCCCCCAATGGAGAACTTTCGTACTGCAATTTGCATTTCAGTACATTGGGATGGCTGGCAAAGAGGGCGTCGATATTGAGCCAGAGGCGTCGATACTGCCGATATGACACCTCTTCTATCTGCACATCTTCCATGACCAAGGGATGACACTTGAGAATGGTGTGCTGATAAAGCTGGCGGACAAGATCATCCTTGTCGCTGAAGTAGCGATAGATGGTGCCTGCCGCTACCTTGGCTTTCTTGGCAACCGCGGCGATGGAAAGGCCGTAGAAGCCCTGCTCGCCGAGGATTTCGTGCGCTGCCTCGAAAATCCGTTCTTTCTTATCCATGATGATCAGACTTCAGCGAGTGAATGAACGTTCATTCATTCTAGGTGGAGAGGAAAGCAAGTCAAGGGATGCCAGCCACTTTACTGCCAGAAGAGGATCCAAAAGCGGGCCGAGTGAGGACGTTTTTGGCCGAATGGCTGAAGAAGAGGTATAAAAGTGCACGAAAAGATTGAAAAACAAACACTTGAACCGTGGGGATAAAAAAAGAGTAGACAAGGTGGGCGCCATCATCAATAATGCGCCCCGTTCGACAGCGTAGCGCCCGTAGCTCAGCTGGATAGAGCGCTGCCCTCCGGAGGCAGAGGTCACAGGTTCGAATCCTGTCGGGCGCACCATCAAAGTGCGCCAGTTAAGCGGGCGTTGTTGTGGAACAAAACAGCTGTGGTGGCTGTAGCTCAGTTGGTAGAGTCCCGGATTGTGATTCCGGTTGTCGTGGGTTCGAGCCCCATCAGCCACCCCATTTTACAGCTTGTCAGGTATGCGAAGGTGGCGGAATTGGTAGACGCGCTAGCTTCAGGTGTTAGTGCCCCCCGGGTGTGAGGGTTCGAGTCCCTCTCTTCGCACCATACTTGCTGTATGACGAGGATGACCACATGGTCATCTTTGTATTTTGGAAATACCCATCGGTGATTAGCGCAGCCCGGTAGCGCATCTGGTTTGGGACCAGAGGGTCAAAGGTTCGAATCCTTTATCACCGACCACATTCTGAAAACCTCGCTTCGGCGGGGTTTTTGCTTTTCTGTGTATCTATCATTCCTCTGTCACCTCTTCTTACATTTCTGCAGGCGCCTGTTCGCCGCGAGTTCGGTATGCTTGGCCGGGAGCCACCAGAATAGTGGACACCCGCGACCCATTCAGACACAGGCCTATGCATCATCATGCCCCTTCACATCCGATTGCTCGCCCTGATGGCACTGTTGCTCGGCGGTTGTGCCTTGCAGCCGAGACCTGAGAGTCTGCTGATGGGGGCCGCCCCCAGATCAACGCCGGTTCCCCCGGCCACCCTGGTAACTGGCGGCGGCTTCTGCGTGGCCCTGAGCGAGCAAGGTAGCCTGCTCACCCAGCCTTGCGATCAGAGCCCCCGCCAGCTGTTCACCTGGGATGCGGGGGCCTTGCAGCTGGCGCAGGGTTGCCTGATCGCCAGGGGGGACGACGGCCTCGCCGTGGGAGAGTGTCAGGACGACAGCCGCCAATGGCAGTGGCAGGGGGATAGACTGTTCAACCGGCAGGTTTCACTGTGTCTGGATGTGGCTGGTCGCCGCCACAGAGCCGCCGTGCCGCTACGACTGGCCGAGTGCTACGGTGGCGCCAATCAGAGCTTCACCTGGACGCCGACCGGCAGCCTGCTGGATCGCCTGGGCCTGCCAGGTCTCAGTTGATGATGGGGCTACGCTGGGTGGCATAGGGATTCCCATAGGCTCTATCGCAGGGGCCCTGAGCGGCGCTCTGGTCGGCGGTGCAACCGGTGGGGGTATCGGGCTATGGCTGGGTCGCACCCTGGATCGCCAGCTCTCCCGGCAATACTGGTGCAAGGAGTGCAACCACAGCTTCAAACGATGAGGGCACTCGCGCGCCATAGTGTCATGGCGATCCCGGGGAGATCGCCATGATGGCAGGGATCAGGCCGCGCCAGTCTGATTGATGGCGAACAGCTGCTCCAGATAGACGGCGACGCCATCCTCATCCGAACTCAGGGTTCTGTCGTGTTCGCTCAGGGCCAGCTTGAGACGATCATGGGCGTTGCCCATCACCACACCCCGGCCCACCATGCTCAGCATCTCGAAGTCGTTCATGCCATCACCGAAGGCGACCGCCTGGGACATCTCAAGCCCATGCTGCTCCAGCACGGCGCGCACGGCATTGCCCTTGTGCACCCCGGCGTGCATCACCTCGAGGCAATCCGGCAGGGAGAAGGTGACGTTGATCCGATCACCATAACGCTGGTTGAGCTCAGCCTCTATCTGCAGCAGCTTCTCGTGTTCGCCGATGTAGAACACCTTGTTGATCTTGTCCAGCGGGTGGCTGGCGAGATCGGTCAGGCGATAGCTGAAGCCGGAATCGTGATGGAACTGCAGCAGCCAGGGCATCTCCTCTTCCACCAGCCACTCGTCGCCGTAGTAGACGTTGATGTGGATGGAGGGGTCGCGCTCCAGCGCGATCAGTTCGGCCGCCACAGTGCTCGGCAGTGCCTGGTTGAAGACGAGAGTATCCTGCTTGTCGTGCACCACGGCGCCGTTGGAGGTGATGAGGTAGATATCCAGCCCCAGGGCATCGCGGATGCTGCGCACATCCACATGGTGACGGCCGGTGGCCACCACGAACTTGATCCCCTGATCCACCAGACGGTGCAGGGTATCCCGGGTGCGGGGGGAGATCTGGTGCTGCCCGTTGAGCAGGGTACCATCGAGATCGGACACAACTACCTTGAACATCATTACCTCGGCATCAGTGGAACGCCGGGGCAGTGTACCCCAGCGTCTTGCGCCACCCCATTTATTTAGGGATCCAAAAAATAACCAGTCCCGGGGTCTGTTGCCGTGCCGGACCAGGCCGCGCCTGGGTGGCAGGTGACGCCATTTTGGACACGGGACGCTGGCCACTCCTCTGGCAAGTCATGCAACTGGCCACTAGAAGCGGGCGAAGAAGTCCAGGGTCGCGGTCAGGGCAGGCAGACGTTGTGCATCGGCCTCGATAAACAGCTCGTGCCAGCCCCCCTCGATCCGCAGCGGCTTACCCCCTTCACAACTGGCCCTGGTGCAGAACTCGTCCTGGGCCGCATTGTCGACTATGCCGTCATCCCCCGCCTGGATCAGCAGCAGTGGCGTCTTGATCCTGTCTGCCTCCGCGATGGCGGCATCCCCGGCCTTGATACCCTCGCGGATCCAGTGCGCCGTCACCCCGCCCAGCTTGATCTGCGGACGCTGCTCATAGAGCTGGCGGAATGCCTGGTAGCGGGGCTCGCTGTGGCTCAGGCCGTTGTCGGCGAATTCATGGGAGACATAGCCGGTCTGGCCCGGGCCATAGGGGGGCTCGCCCCACCAGCTGCCGACCGTATCCATGGTGGCCGCCAGTCCCTGGGCCAGCCACTTGGGCAGGCCGCCGAGGTTGATGCCCATCATGGGGGAGGAGAGCACGGCCGCCTTGACATCATCCGGCCAGCGCTCCAGATAGCGGGCCGAGATGGCGCCGCCCATGGAGTGGGCCAGCAGGAACAGCTTGGCAGGCTTGTCCGCCAGTATGACGTCGTCATGGAACTGCTTCAGATCCAGCACATAGTCGTCGAAGTCGGCGACATAGCCCTTCTCCTTGTCGGCCAGCAGGCGATCCGACAGCCCCTGGCCGCGATGGTCGATGAGGTAGAGGCTGTAGCCCTGACGCCACAGATCCCAGGCCAGCTCCTGATACTTGAGGTAGCTTTCGACCCGGCCGTTGACGAGCAGTATGGCTCTGTCCACCTTGGCCTGGCGCAGGGCAGCGTAGCGGATGGTCACCCCGTCCTTGCCCTTGAACTCCCCTTCGACGGCATGGTCGCGCCAGAAATCCGGCAGGGTCTGTTGATGGAGGGCGGGGACTTCGGCTTCCGTGGTCAGCTGATAGGGATTGGTCACGGCAAGGGCTCCGGCAGAAAACAGGGTCAGGGCCAGCAGGGCAGAAGATAACCGGTTCATGATGCGTACTCCTGTTGCCAATGCTGGTAGAGGGCTGGGATATCGCCCGAGCAGAGCAGGGGCATGGCCGCCTGCAGGCGGGGCAGGGGCCAGTTCCACCACTGCATGGCCTGCAGCATGGAGATCTGCTCATCGGTGAAGCGGCGACGGATGGGTTTGGCCGGGTTGCCGCCCACTATGGTGTAGGGGGCAACGTCTTTGGTGACGACTGCCCGGGTGGCAATGACGGCGCCATCGCCTATGGTGATGCCGGGCATGATCATGGCTTCCGAGCCTATCCAGACGTCGTTGCCAACCTGGGTATCTCCCTTGCGCTGGAAGCCGTCGTGTACGCCATCACCGAAACGGGTGGCGTCGAAGGGGAAGGTAGAGGCCCAATCCAGCCGGTGGCCCTGATTGCCGGCCAGCATGAAGGTGGCACCCGAACCTATGGAGCAGAACTTGCCGATGATCAGGCGATCCACTTCGCCCCAGATGCCGCTCTCCCAGGTATCCCGGGTCGAGCCGTCACCCAGCAGATAGCGTACGCAGTGATCCTCGAACGGTTTGCCATGGTAGTAGCCGGAATAGTAGCTGTAGTCGCCTGCCTCGATATTGGGGTTGCTGAGATGATCCCGTATGACCTGGGATTCCAGCCAGCTACCGAAGGGATTCTCCATCACTCCTCCTGCCACGCTTGATCTTCCTGTTGTGCGGCCCAGCCCTTGCGGGTCAGCTGCATCCGTTGCCACCAGGCCTCGTCCGCCAGGATCTCGCCGGCTGGGCCGAGCTGGGGATATGGCATCTCTTTCTCTTTGCAGAGCTGGGCATAGATGGGGTAGCCCCCCTCGAACAGTATGCTGTTCTGCTCCTCCAGGTCGAGCGGGCAGCCGCGCTGGTAGCAGCCGGCCAGCTCGCGCTGGCGCTGGGCTTCATACAGGATGGCGGCGGCGGCCACGGAGACGTTGAGGGACTGCACCATGCCCACCATGGGGATGACGATATGGTGATCGGCCAGGGCCAGCGCCTCTTCCCCTATGCCGTGCTTCTCCTGGCCCACCAGGATGGCTGTCGGTTTGGTGTAGTCGATGGCGCGAAAGTCCACCGAGCTCTCCGAGAGATGGGTCGCCAGGATCTGCATGCCGGAGGCTTTCAGTTCGGCCACTGCGCTGCCTATGTCCGGGTGCAGCTTGACGTCGACCCAGTTCTGGCTGCCGCGGGCGGTGCCCTTGCGCTTGTGGATCCAGGTTTTGGGCCAAACGGCGTGGACCCGGTGAATGCCGATGGCATCGGCGGTGCGTACTATGGCGGCCAGGTTGTGAGGCTTGTGGACCTCTTCCATGCAGACGGTTAAATCAAGCTGGCGCTGGGCCAGCATGTCGGAGATCCGTTTAAAGCGTTCAGGAGTCATATCGGTTTCTATGCAGTGAGGCTTGTGCACTCTTCCCGTGCATGCAGACGGTTAAATCGAGCTGGCGCTGGGCCAGCATGTCGGAAATCCGCTTGAAGCGTTCGGGAGTCATATCGGTTTCTATGCAGTGAGGCTTGTGCACTCTTCCCGTGCATGCAGACGGTTAAATCGAGCTGGCGCTGGGCCAGCATGTCGGAAATCCGCTTGAAGCGTTCGGGGGTCATGGCTTGTCTCTATAAAAGCATCAGGCGGCTCGCGCCGCCTGTGTGATCAGTTCTTCTGTCGACTCACCCTGAGCACATTGGGCATTACCCGGATCTTGCGCATTATGTTGGCAAGGTGGATGCGGCCCTTGGTGGTGATGAGCAGGGTGACCAGATAGACCCGGCCATCCTTCTCTTCTGTGCTGATGGCGTGGATGTTGGCGCCGGTGGCGGCAATCACGTTGGCCAGCTCCGCCAGGGCACCCTGGTGGTTGACGATCTCGATGCTGATGCCGGTGCGGAATTCCTGTTCCTGATCCTTGTCCACTTCCCACTGCACCGGCAGGTACTTGTCCGGCTCGCGGCTGTAGCCCTTGATGTTGCGGCAGGACTCCTGGTGAATGACGAGTCCCTTGCCCGGGCTGATGTGGGCGATGATGGCATCCCCCGGGATCGGACGACAGCAGTTCGCGAAGGTGACCAGCATGCCGTCGGCCCCCTTGATCGGCATCTTCTTGCTGCTGGATTTCGGTTGTTCTTCCGGCGGCAACTCGTCACCCAGCATGCGGCGGGCCACCATGACGCTCATGGCATTGCCAAGGCCCACGTCGGCCAGCAGGCCCTGCAGGTTCTCGTGCTTGGTGTCGGCCAGCACCTGCTTGATGCGCGGCTCGGGTATGTCTTCGATGTTCTTGGCGCCGAGGGCATGGTTGAGCAGGCGACGGCCCAGCACCACAGACTCTTCGGTGCGCAGGTTCTTGAGGAACTGGCGGATCTTGGAGCGCGCCTTGGTGGTCACCACGAAGTTGAGCCAGGCCGCATTGGGGCGGGCGCCCGGTGCTGTGATGATCTCCACCGTCTGGCCCGAATGCAGCGGACTGCTGAGCGGGTAGGGGTGACGGTCGACCCGGGAGCCGACGCAGGCGTGACCGATGTCGGTGTGCACCGTGTAGGCGAAGTCCACCGGGGTGGCGCCGGCGGGCAGCTCCATGATGCGGCCCTCCGGAGTGAAGACGTAGATCTCGTCCGGGAAGAGGTCGGTCTTGACCCCTTCGATGAATTCGAACGAGCTGCCGGCGCTCTGCTGCAACTCCAGCAGACTCTGCATCCAGCGCTGGGCGCGGATCTGGGCCGTGGTGCCCGAGCTGTCGCCATCCTGCTTGTAGGCCCAGTGGGCGGCGACCCCCTTGTCGGCCATCTGATCCATGAACTCGGTGCGGATCTGCACCTCCACCGGCACCCCGTGAGGCCCCACCAAGGAGGTGTGCAGGGACTGGTAGCCATTGCTCTTGGGAATGGCGATGTAGTCCTTGAAGCGGCCGGGACGCGGCTTGTAGAGGCTGTGCATCTGCCCAAGCACCCGGTAACAGGTGTCTATGTCCTTCACCCTGACGCGGAAGGCGTAGATATCCATCACCTCATGGAACTGCAGCTCTTTCTTCTCCATCTTGTTGTAGATGGAGAACAGATTTTTCTCGCGACCGCTGACCTGGGCATCGATGCCGGCCTCGCGCAGGCGACCCTCAATCTCGCTCTCGATGGAGTCGATGATCTCGCGGCGATTGCCGCGGGCGCGGCGTACCGATTCCCGCAGCACCCGGGAACGCATGGGGTAGAGCGCCTCGAAGCCCAGCTCTTCCAGCTCGTTCTTCATGGTGTGAATGCCGAGGCGGTTGGCGATGGGGGCGAAGATCTCGAGGGTTTCCCGGGCGATGCGGCGACGCTTGTCCGGCCGCAGTGAGCCCAGGGTGCGCATGTTGTGGGTGCGATCGGCGAGCTTGATCAGGATGACCCGGATATCCTGGGTCATGGCCATCACCATCTTGCGGAAGTTCTCGGCCTGGGCTTCCTTGCGATCGCGGAACTTCAGCTTGTCGAGCTTGGAGACGCCGGATACCAGCTCGGCGACGGCGTTGCCGAACAGCTCGGCGAGATCGTCCTTGGTGACCGGGGTATCTTCGATGACGTCGTGCAGCACGGCGGCCATCAGGGTTTCGTGATCGAGTCGCATGTCGCCGAGAATGCGGGCAACGGCAACCGGGTGGGTGATATAGGGCTCGCCGCTGGAACGCATCTGTCCCTGGTGAGCGTCACGGGCCACCACATAGGCTTGCCTGAGCTTCTCAACCTGCTCTGGAGGCAGGTAGGAACTGGCTATTTCTTTAAGGTTTTCAAATAAATACAAGACAGTCCCCGCAGCGGTGAAACGACAATCCGTGGAATTGAGGGTATGCCCTCGAGTTTGCGAGGTTTTCGAGCGGTTGTAAATGGGAAGAACAGTCGGCACCCGGGCGGGCGCCGACTATGAGAAATAACTGACTTAACCGCGGCCTTCGGCGATGGCAGCAACGGCAGCCAGCTCGGCGGCTTCCTGCTCTTGCTGCTCGTAGCGGTCCTGGGTATCCATCACCTGGTTGTTGACCAGACCCAGTTCGATCTCGCGCAGGGCGATCACGGTCGGCTTGTCGTTCTCTTCGTCGACCAGGGGATCTTTGCCTTGTACCGCGATTTGACGGGCGCGGCGTGCGGCGACCAGCACCAGGTCAAAACGGTTACCTACCTGTTTTACAGCATCTTCTACAGTAACGCGTGCCATGCAGGACTCCAGTGTTTGGGCTTTCTGTGTTTGAAAAAGCAGTGTTTAAAAATGACGCAAAAGTTTACTTGTTTTTGGCCTATTCTGCCAGTAGCTGTTGCAGCAAGTTTTGTTGGGCCTGCTGCTGCTGGCGCAATTCCAGCCGCTGGCACTCTATGATGGCCCTGAGCTGGAACAGCGCCTGCTCAAAGTCTTCATTGATAATGACATAGTCATACTCGTCGTAGTGCACCATTTCGGCAATGGCTTTCGCCATCCGGCCGGCGATCACTTCGCTGCTGTCCTGGCCGCGGCCGATCAGGCGGCGCTCCAGCTCTTCCCGGCTCGGAGGCAGGATGAAGATGGACTTGGTTGGCATCTGCTCGCGGATCTGGCGGGCACCCTGCCAGTCGATGTCGAGGAAGACGTCGATGCCCCTGGCCAGACAGGCCTCGATGGCGGCGCGGGAGGTGCCGTAGTAGTTGCCGAACACCTCTGCCCACTCCAGAAAATCACCGCGCTCGATCAGCGCCTTGAACTCTTCCACCTGCACGAAGTGGTAGTGCACCCCGTGCTCTTCGCCGGGGCGAGTGGCGCGTGTGGTGTGGGAGACGGAGAGTTGCATCTTGCCGGCGTCGTTGTGCTGGGTCAGCAAGGCATTGAGCAGGCTGGACTTACCGGCCCCGCTCGGGGAGGAGATGATATAGAGAGTGCCTTGTTGCGCCATGTCTGTACCTTTAAGCGATGACCCGTGTTTTGGTTGTAGCAGAGGCTGCCGTCATGTGCCCGAAAGGGAGACAGTCACTCGCAAAACGCGGGAAATTCTTGAGTCGGGAGGTTGTAAAGGCGGCGAATGTTAGCAGATGGGGGCGGATAAAAAAACGGCCGGAATCATATTCCAGCCGATCAAAGTATTCGTTGCTTGCTGCGGGAGCGTTACCCACATCGGCCGCTATTCTGCCCCCGGCACTCGGCTTGGGCCATCAGATTATCCCTGCCTCAGGGCTCGGAATTTCCGAGTTGCTCCTCAGCCCGGCAGCTGGCGCTCGGTACAGAGCCGCTCGAAGGCGGCGATGACACGTTCGCTGGTTATCTTGCGCATGGCGTCCGGATCCTTGAGGCGGGTGCGCCAGTCGAGCGCCGCCAGCGGCTTGCCGGTCTCCTGCTCGATCAATTCTTGATAGACGCTGACCGCGTGCTCGCGGCACAGATAGGGGCCGGTGCGATCCGGGTTGTGATGGGCGTAGAGGCCGATCACCGGCGTGCCCACCAGGGTCGCCATGTGGGTGGGGCCGGTATCGGGGGCCAGCACCAGGCTGGCTTCCTTGATGAGCGCCAGCAGTTGCTTGAGGTTGGTCTGCCCCATCAGATCCACCGGCTTGCTCAGGCTCAGGCGCTGGATGTCGGCGGCCAGATCCCGCTCCAGCTTGGCCGGCCCGCCGCAGAGGTAGACCTGAAACCCCTTGCTGGCGGCGTGATCCGCCAGGGCGGCATAGCCTTCGGCAGTCCAGTTCTTGAATGCCTTGCTGGCGGCGGCGCAGATGAGCAGGGTCGGTTTGCCGTCTATCTTCTCCCTGGCCCAGGCCTGATGCTCGGCGCTGATGGGCAGTTGCCAGTCCGGGGTCAGATCCTGGATGCCAAGCTCTTTGGCGAAGGCGAGAAAGCCATCCAGCACATGGGGGGAGGCGGGGGACGGCACTTGATGGTTGGTGAACAGCCACTGGCCGTCGTTGGCCCGCTCCTTGTCGAACCCGAGCCTGATCTTGGCCCTGATGCCGAGGGTGGCGATGCTGGCCCGCAGGGCCGCCTGCAGGTGGAGCAGGGCATCGAATTTGCGCCCCTTGAGGGTGCGCCAGAGATCGCGGTAGCCGCGCCAGCCCTTGCTCTTGTCGAAGGGGATCACCTCGACCCCGGGCAGATCGGCAAACAGGGTCGCCTCTATCTTGCCGGTAATCCAGGTGATGCGAGTCTCTGGCCAGGCCCGCTGGATGACGCGCACCAGCGCCAGCGCATGGCAGCAATCCCCGATGGCGGAGAGCCGCAGGATGCAGATAGAGGAGGGCGGCGTTTGGAACAGCGGCATGATGTGGCGCAATGGTGGCAAAATGGATGGATGGCATTATGCAAACTCCCTTGTGGATTGTAAAATTGCGCCAGCTGCCCGACCGGCACAGTCCCCATGACGGGATGCATTGCGCCCCACTATCGACCGGAATACTCATGATGCTGACACAGACCGCCCACAACCAGATTTGCTGGTATGCCGAAGGCGCCTTCCGCGACCCTTCCCCCGCGTTGTTCGATCCGGCCTGGTGGCAGACCCATCGGCAGGTGGTGGGCTCCGCCATAGGTCGCGGGGTGACCTGGTTCGTGAAGGATGAGTCGCGCCACCTGGTGCTGCGCCACTATTATCGCGGCGGCATGGTGGGCAAGCTGGTACGGGATCGCTTCTGGTTCGAAGGGGTCGAATCGAGCCGCGCCATGGCCGAATACCGTCTGCTGGCCCAGCTGAGCGAGCAGGGGCTGCCGGTGCCACGGCCATTCGCGGCCCGCATGGTCAAGCAGGGACCCTTCTATCGCGCCGACATCCTGATCGAGCGCATCCGTGGCGCCAAGGATCTGGTGGCCTTGCTCAAGCAGGGGCCCCTCGCCGACGAGGTGTGGCACAAGGTGGGTCAGACGGTGCGCCGGCTGCACGAGGCCGGGGTCTATCACGCCGATCTCAACAGCCACAACCTGCTGCTCGACAAGGAGGGCAAGGTGTGGGTGATCGATTTTGACAAGGGGGCTATCCGCTCCCCCGGCAGCTGGCAGCAGGCCAATCTGGAGCGGCTGCAGCGCTCCTTCAGCAAAGAGTCCCAGCTGCATACCAGCTTCCATTTCGTGCCGGAGAACTGGCAGGCTCTGATGAAGGGCTATCAGGGCTGAGGGAGTGGCTGGGGCGGATGAGAGGGCGCCAGGGAAAAGCGAGTTGACGCTGTTGCTCGGCGCAATCGCCAATGTTACTTATTGAATGTTGCTGTCTGGGCAGACAGTCAGATCCTGTGTCGAGGCGCGTGATGGAAAGGTATGAGACTCCCGGGGTTGAGGTCATTACCCCGCTTGAGGTGACGCTGAAGGCAGAAGCCATGGCGATGCTGGAGGCCGGGATCTGGACCTGGTCGGCCGAACAGGGCCTGAGGCGCGATCCTTCCTGCCTGCAACTGCTGGGGCTGACGGGGAACGAGCTGGATGATCTCGGCTGGCTGGCACGGGTGCACCCGGATGACGGGCCCCGCCTGGGGGAGGCCATCGACGCCTGTCGGGAAGGGCGCAGCAGCGGGTTGCGGCTCGAGTACCGGATCCTGCACCATCAGGGTCACTACATCCGGCTGGAGGAGCGGGTGCGCCGCGACGAAGGGGGCCAGCTGCTGGGGGTGGTGCGCCATCTGGACGCGGCCATGCCCCAGCTGGACGATCGTCACGACACCGATCCCCTCACCGGGCTCGAGAGCCGCAGTCACTTCGAGTCGCTGCTGGACGAGCGGCTGGCCAGCGAGAGCGGCAGCTTCTGTCTGCTGCAGTTCACCGTGGATCACCGCAGCAAGATATTGCAGCTGTTTGGCGAGGCCGCCTGCGACGCCATGCTGGCCAAGCTGGCCCGCATAGTGCGCCGCGAATTGCGGCGGGAAGATCCCTTCGCCCGCTGGGACGAGGACGGTTTCATCCTGATGCTGTCCCAGACAGATCGGCTGAGCGGCCTCGAGATTGCCGAACGGCTGCGTCTCGAGATTGCCGATGCCAGCCTGCTGCCCGAGCGGCCGGTGACCGTCAGCATAGGCCTGGTGCAGAGCCAGAACGCCGAGCAGCTCGATCACCTGCTGGCCCGGCTGGCCTCCTGCCACGGCCAGGCAAGACGGGAACGCAACGCAGTAGTTGGCTGATTTTTAGTCAGTTCTCACTCACCCGCTGACGCCTGTGGGTTAAAGGAGGCCTGCATCGGCAGGCCTGGCGGTTCGTCACTCCGTGCTACGCGCCGGCTGGCGCTGGCAGACCCAGAGGGAGGCCAGCATCAGCAGGGCGCCGAGGCTGAGCCTGAACAGATCCGTATCCTTGCCCCAAAGCACCAGATTGACCAGCAGACCGGCCGGAATGAGGGCGTTGTTCATGATGGCCAGCACGCCGCTGCTCACCAGGGTGGCCCCCTTGTTCCACAGGAAGTAGCCGAGCCCGGATGCCCCCACCCCCAGCCAGAGCAGTATGCCCCACTGCAATCCACTCGTCGGGTATTGCGGTTGGCCCAGCAGCCACCAGGCGGGCAGGGCGATCACCAGGGCCCCCAGATAGAAGCAGCCGAACACAGCCAGCTGGGGCGGTTGCTGCGCTTCTCGGGCCAGCAGCACCTTGTAACCCACCTGGCCCAGGGCGAAGCAGAGGTTGGCTCCCTGCACCACCAGGAACCCCATCACATAGCTCTCGGTCAGGCCGTCGAAGCGGATGACGGCCGCCCCCAGCACCGCCAGCAGCGCCCCCCACAGGTAGGTCGGCTTGAAGCGCCCCTCCAGCATGTCGTGGATCAGGGTGACGTAGATGGGGGTGAAGATGGTGAACACCAGCACTTCCGGCACCGTCAGCAGCAGGAAGGAGTGGTAATAGAAGAGATACATGATGCCGAGCTGGATGGCGCCGAGAGCCATCAGCTTGATGACCAGATCGGGGCGCAGCCAACGGCGGCGCAGGAAGGGCAGGAACACCAGGCTGGCGAGGGCGATGCGGGTCAGCACCGAGAAGTAGGCGTCCACCTGGCCGGCGAGGTAGACCCCGATCAGGCTGAAGGAGAAGGACCAGAGCAGGGTAACCCCTATCAAGTAGTTCATGTGATTGAATTGTCGTCAGTTGTCAATTTGGAGGGCGCTATGATGGCCGAGTTGGAAAGCGCGATCCAGCGTTTATGGGAGCAGTTGCCACAGATCGGCGCTTTTGCCTTCGAGGCGAGCAACGGGGCGGGTTCCGCCACCGACTGGAACGGCCGTGGCGAGGGAGAGGTGCGGGTGACCGATCATCAGGGTGGCTGGCTCTTTACGGAGCAGGGGTGCTACACCACGCCCCATGGCCGGGTACTCACCATGCACAACAGCTTCTGGTGGCAGCGCGGCGAGCGGGGGATCAGCCTCTCCCACCTGCGCCACCAGGCGCCGGTGCTGCTGTTCGAGCTGTTGCCCCAGGGGGACGGCCGCTGGCTCACCGCCGAGGCGCACCTGTGCGGTCAGGATCACTACAGCGCCGAGCTGACGCAGACCACGAGCGGTTTTCTGCTGGGCTGGGAGATCAGGGGGCCACGGAAGAACGAGCGGCTCAGCTACCGCTACTGGTCGTAGGGCGGGAAACCGGCATAAAAAAACCGGCGCAGAGCGCCGGTAGCGGGGACAAATCGGAGGTTTTTTTAAAACGGTCCCAAAAACAGGAGAGATACACTCTCGTCACACATTCAGAGATGGCATTCAGGCATTCAGGGCATAGCTCAGCATGGCCTGCAGCTTGCTGTCGAAGAACCAGGGCAGGGTCAGCATCAGCAGGCCGAGCAGTCCGGCCAGCCGGTGGCGATACTGCCAGCCGGCTATCAGCACCAGACCGCCGCACAATGTGGTCAGGATGCCTGACATAGGCTGGCCTCCCGACGGGCACGACGCTGCTGTGCCCACTGGTTCAGGGCGACCGAACCCAGGATCAGGGCCAGTGCCACGGCCGTGGTGGAGTGCACCTGCTCGCCGAGGAAGAGGGCACCCAGCATGACGCCGAACAGCGGCACCAGGTAGTTGCTGAAGGAGGCGAAGGTCGGGCCCGCCTTCTGGATCAGCGCCATGTAGAGGAAGTAGACCAGACCGGTACAGAAGACCCCCAGCACGGCCACGGCACCTATGGCCTGCTGGCTCGGCAGGGTGAGGGCGCTCAGATCGGTGACGAAGGGCGCGGCCAGCAGCAGCTGGATGGCTGACGAGATCAGTATGTTGCGGGCCACTACCACGGGGTGGTCCTTGGCGAAGCGCTTGATCATCAGCAGGCCGATGGCGAAGCAGCTGGCGCCGAACAGTATGGCCATGGCGCCGAGCAGACCGGCGTTCATGCCGTTGGCCAGCTTGGGCCAGAACAGCACCAGCACGCCGACGAAGCCGATGGCCACGGAGAGCAGACCACCCTTGGTGATTCTTTCACCAGAAATAAACAGGGGTGCAGCCAGAATGGTCACAAAGGGGATACAACCCATGACCACGGCGGCGATGGCACTGTCCACATACTGCTGACCCCAGGCCACCATGATGAAGGGGATGGTGGCATCGAGCAGGGCGATCAGCATATAGGTACGCCAGGGGGTGTGCTCGCTCTTGAGGCGCATGAACAGGCAGAGCAGACCCAGGGTCAGGCTGCCGCACAGGGCACGACCGGCCGCCACCATGATGGGGGGCAGTTCGGTAACGGCCTGATGCATGAAAATGAACTGGGAGCCCCACAACAGGCCTATCGCCAGCAATAACAGATAGCTACGCATGTTAATCTCCGATGTAATTCGCCCGCGCATTCTATGCAATCTGCTACTATGCCAAAAATGAATTGTCGTCATTCAACTATGGCCAATATCGATGGAACTCCCCCTCTCCCGCCTCGACCTCAACCTGCTCACAGTGTTTGACATGCTGATGCAGGAGCGCAACGTCACCCGTGCAGCGGAGCGGCTCCACCTCTCCCAGTCCACCGTCAGCCACGCCCTGGGGCGATTGCGCCAGGCGCTGGATGATCCCCTGTTCGTCATGAGCCGGCGGGAGATGATGCCGACCGAGCGGGCCAAGGCCCTGGCCGGGCCGGTGCGCCAGGCGCTGGCCATGTTGGAGCAGGGCTTGCGCCAGGCCAAGGGATTCGATCCCGCCAGTGCCCAGCGGGTGTTTCGCATCGCCACCCCGGGCTCGGTGGAGCACGGCCTGGTGCCGACCCTGGTGGAGCGCATGGTCCAGCAGGCACCCCACTGTAGGCTGGAGGTGTGCGAGCTGGCGGACAGCGACTATGAGCGGGAGCTGGAGAAGGGGGAGCTGGATTTGGTGATCGGCTTTGCCGGCGCCAACCACCTCTCCCCCCGCCTGTGGCGCGAGGAGTGGTTCAGCAATCCCCTGGTCTGCCTGTCGCCGCTCGGCAGCGAACTGCCCGATGAGCTGGGGCCGGACGAGCTGGTGAGCCGCCCCCACATCCACACCTCCAGCTGGGGGCACAGCCAGGCCATGGTGGATCTCTGGCTGGCCCGCTTCGGGGTGGCGCGGGAGCTGGGGGTCAGGTTGCCGAGCTTCATGGCGGTGCCGCAGTTGATGGCGACCGGCCGCTATCTGGTGGTGGTGCCCGAGATGATAGGGCGCCACTTCTGCCGCTACTACCCGCTGCGGCTGCATCAGCTGGAGCCCGCCATTCCCATCGTCTACCTGATGGCGGGCCACCCGCTCACCGCCCACGACGAGGCGATCGGCTGGTTCAAGGGGCTGCTGCACCGGCTCGCCTTCGAGCGTTACGGTGCAGACGCGCTGGGTGCGCCGACTCAGCGCAACCCGGCGAAGTAATCCAGTCCCATGGCGCTTTTGACCTCTGCCAGTACCTCGTCGGTGAGGGCGCGGGCCTGCAAGGTGCCCTGATAGAGCAGAGCCAGCAGCTTCTCCTTGTCGGCGATGGCTGCCTGACGGCGCTCCCGCATGGGGGCGAGCAGGGTCTGCAGGCAGTCGTTCAGCACCTGTTTGCAGCGCATATCGCCGAGACCGCCGCGCTGGTAGTGGGCCTTCATCTCGGCCACCAGCGCCTTGTCCGGGTGGAAGGCGTCCAGATAGGCGAACACCGTATTGCCCTCCACCTGACCCGGATCGCTCACCTTGAGGTGGTTGGGGTCGGTATACATGGCGAACACCGCTTGCTTGATCTCTTCCGCCGATATGCCGAGCTCTATGGTGTTGCCGAGGGACTTGGACATCTTGGCCTTGCCGTCTATACCGGGCAGGCGGCCGGTGTCGCTCAGGATCGGCTGGCACTCGGTCAACACCTCCTTGCCCATCAGAACGTTGAAGCGGCGCACTATCTCGTTGGTCTGCTCCAGCATGGGCAGTTGATCCTCGCCCACCGGCACATGGGTGGCGCGAAAGGCGGTGATGTCGGCGGCCTGGCTGACGGGATAGACCAGGAAGCCCGCAGGCAGGCTGCGCTCGAACCCTTTTTGCTGGATCTCCGCCTTGACGGTGGGGTTGCGCTCCAGCCGGGCGACGCTGACCAGATTGAGGTAATAGGTGGTGAGCTCGGCGAGGGCGGGCAGGGCGCTCTGCAGGCAGAAGGTGGTCTTGGCCGGGTCCAGGCCGGCGGCCAGGTAGTCGGCCATCACCTCCAGCACGTGATCTGTCACCTTGGCCGGGTTGTGGCCGTTGTCGGTCAGCGCCTGCAGATCGGCGATCATCACGAATTGACGGTAATGGTGCTGGGCCTCGACGCGCTGGCGCAGGGATCCGACGTAGTGGCCTATGTGCAGTTTACCGGTGGGGCGATCGCCGGTCAGGATAACGGGGTTGTGCATGTCACTCTCTCCAGTTGGGGTGGGCCGGGAGGCGACAAAGGGATGAAAACAATGACCGCCTCTCGGCGGTCACGGTGTTTTCTTTGGGAAAAATTACATAGAAAAGCAGTGCCGCCTGTTTATAAGCAGCACCACCAGTAGTTGTGATTGACGATGGTCATGTTCATGGCAAATCAAGCTACGCCTGTTTGATCACTTCTGCAAGGGCACCACCAGCAGATCGCAGGGCACCGTATTCATCAGCTGGCGGGCGCTGGAGGTGAGCAGGCTCCAGAAGCTCTGGCGGTGGCCGCACACCAGCAGGTCTATCTGGTAATCCTTGACCGCCTGATTGACCCGCTCGCTCAGATCGCCGCAGATCACCAGCTTCTTCTCTATGGGGTAGTCCACCGAGGCCAGGAAGGCCTCCAGCTTCTCTTTCGCTTCGGCGATCACCTGATCCTGCACGTTGTCGATGTCGATATCGATCATCTCGGTGTAGAGATCCTTGAGGTCCACGTCCACATGGATCACCGACAGCTTGGCGCCATTGGAACGGGCCCGGTCGACCGCCTTGTCGATCACCTTGCGGTTGTCTTCCGACAGGTCGATCGCCGCCAGTATGTGCTTGTAATAGGTTCCACTCATGGGAATTCTCCTCACTGATCCTGGGTTCACTATACCAATGTCCGCTGAAACTAAAACGGCGATGTCACCACAGTTTCAGGATTTCCATGGCAGGCCCGTACACCCTGGTTGCCATTGCGGATAAAAGGGTCGCACATATTTTGAACAGGAGTTTGAAGCCGATCACAGCCACTCTATTGCCCCGACCCAGGGAGGGGAATAGGATGTGCCCGTGCTTCGCAATGAACACAACACAACAAAAAGCATCTGAATAACGCTTTGGGGAGCCTTGTGCTCCCTCTTGTTTTTCTGCCCCCTTTTCTTGCCCCTATGCCACCCGACATCAAGGTAATCCCCGGCTTCTTGGTTATGCTCTAGCCAATTCCCGTGGCGATGCCGCCGATGATCGATGTGTTTGCGGCCGCCGCTCCTCGTATTCCATCGATTTCTTGGAGATTCATCCATGATCATTCATCCCCAGATCCAGGGTTGCGTGGCCCGCAACTGCCATCCCATCGGCTGCCGCGCCGCCGTGCAGCAGCAGATCGCCAGCGTCAAGGCGGCGGGCCCCTTCAACGGGCCCAGGCGAGTGCTGGTGCTGGGGGCCTCCTCCGGCTTCGGGCTGGCGTCGCGCATAGCGCTGACCTTCGGGGCCGGCGCCGATACCCTGGGCATCTCGTTCGAGCGCGGGCCCTCCGACAAGGGGCTCGGCAGCGCGGGCTGGTACAACAACATCTGGTTTCGCCAGGCGGCGGAGCAGGAGGGACGCATCGCCATCAACCTGATCGGCGATGCCTTCTCGGACGCCCTGCGCCAGCAGGCCATCGACGGCATCCGCCAGCAGCTGGGCCAGGTGGATCTGGTGGTCTACTCCCTGGCGAGCGGCCTCCGGGTGCTGCCGGATGGTCGCCAGGTGCGCTCGGTGCTCAAGACCACCGGCCAGCCCTTCAGCGGCTGGGGGCTGGATCTGGAGCAGGACACCCTGGTGCAGCAGTCATTGTCTCCCGCCACCCCGGAGGAAATCCGCGACACAGTCACAGTGATGGGGGGCGAGGATTGGCAGCTCTGGCTGCAGGCGTTGCAGCAGGCCGATTGTCTGGCCCCAGGCGTTCAGACAGTCGCCTACTCCTACATAGGCCCTGAATCCACCTATCCCCTCTATAGAGACGGCACCATCGGTTACGCCAAGGAGCACCTGCACGCCACCGCCGAGACCATCAACCTGCAGCTGGCCGAGCTCGGTGGCCACGCCTGGGTGTCGGTCTGCAAGGCGCTGGTGACCAAGGCGAGCGCCTATATTCCTGTGTTGCCGATTTATCTGGGCCTGCTGATGGGGGTGATGAAGGAGCGGGGCGTGCACGAGGGCTGCATCGAACAGATGCAGCGGCTGTTTGCCGCCAAGATGTATGGGCCCCATGGGGTGGTGGCCGACGGCAACCGCCTGATCCGGATGGATGACCACGAGCTGGACCCGGCCATTCAGGCCGCCGTCTCGGCGCTCTGGCCCAAGGTGACGCCGGACAACTTCCACGCCCTGGGGGACTTCGCCGGGCTGCGCCAGGACTTCATGGAGCTCAACGGGTTCGAGCTGCCCGGCGTCGATTATGGGGCGCCGGTGGATGTCGCCTCCCTGACCGAGCTGCTGCCCTGATCTGGGCGCTGGTGGTTCAGGCGACGTTGCAGGCTGGCTGGTTGGGGGCCGGAGCTAGTATGGTCTGGTTGCGCCCCTGACGCTTGGCCTGGTACATGGCCATGTCGGCCCTGTGGATCAGCTGGCTGAGGCTGTCATCGTCCGGTGAGCGCTCCGCCACCCCTATGCTGATGGTCATGTGGGGGGCGGCCAGGTAGGCGATCCGGTTTCTCAGCTGTTCGGCCAGCCGCCAGCAGGTGGCGCCGTCCTGCGTCATGGCCACCAGAAACTCTTCCCCTCCCCAACGCCCGACCTGTTGCAGGTCCGGCGCCCAGCTCTTCAGTTCCCGGGCCAGCTGCCTTATGGCCTGGTCCCCGGTCTGGTGGCCGTGCCTGTCGTTGATCTGCTTGAAGTGGTCGATGTCGATGATGAGCAGGGTCAGTGGCGCATCCAGCTGCCACTGCTGCTCCAGTTGCTCCAGCAGGGCGCGGCGGTTCGGCAGCCCGGTCAGCTGATCGAAGGTGGCGAGCTTGTAGAGGTGGCGCGAGCTGCGGTGCAGCCTGTGGGTGGTGAGCCCGAGCAGGATCAGGGCACCGATCAGCAGGACGACCAGCATCAGCTGGTAGTAGCGGGCGCTCTGCTGATACAGCAGTTGCTGGCGCTTGTTCTCGTTCTCCTGCTGCAACGCCTGGTTGCTGGCCTCGCTGCGGGCCAGGTCCATCTCGACCTGGAAGGCGGCGGCATGCTGGCTCAGGGTCTGATTGAAGTGCTGCCTGTAGTGCTGCATGTAGCGGGTCATGACACCATAGGCCTCGGGGTAGCGTCCCAGATCTGCCAGCAGCCTGGCCTGCATCGCCTTGCCCTCTATGCTGACCGGGCCTGGCTGGGTCGTCAGCAATTGCAAGGCCAGCTGGGTCTCCCCCCGTCCCTGCAGGGTTCTGGCCCGGATCTCGGTCAGCCGGGAGGCGGCATGGGGATAACCCAGCCCCTCATAGATGGCTTGCGCCTCCTCCAGGCTCTGCCAGGCCGAGTGCCAGTCTCGCTGCGCGTTGAACACCATGGCCCTGTAGCCGAGGACGATGGCGCGATAGTGGGGCGAGAGCCCGGGGGTGGCCAACAGGGCATCGAGCAGCTCGCTCGCCCGATCGGGGCGCGCCATGTCGATGTAGAGCCGCGCCATGTTGGCCCGGATGATGGCCTGACTGTTGGGTTCGTTCAGTCGCACCATCTGTCCGAGGGCATCCTGATAGTAGGTCTCGGCCTCCCGGTGGAGGCTGAGATCGGCATAGAGGTTGCCAAGGGTCATCATCAGGCGGGCACACTGCAGGGTGGAGAGGGTGCTTCCGGGCCCTTTCTGCTTGAGCTGGAAGGCGGTCTTGAGCTCGGCGATCGCCTCCTTCATCTGCTGGGTACGGTAGAGGGCGAGGCCATTGAGGGCATGCCACTCGGACTCCTGCTGGACATGGCCCAGGACGGCCGGCCTGAGCTGGGTCAGCAGCTGGAGGGCCTGCTCGGGGGCCTCGGTATCCAGGGTCAGGGCTATCTGTTGCAATCTGAAGTCGAGCAGGCGCTGGCTTTCTTGCTGGGCACTGGCCAGCCCGCGGGCGCGGGCGTTGTCCAGCAAAGCCTGCTGGTAGCGTCCCAGGGCGGCCTGGGCAAGGGCCCTGGCATGGAACAGCTCCATGTCCTGCTGCGGGCTGGCGTCGAGGCGCTGCAGATAGCCGACGGGATCGCGCGCCGCCTGCAATTCAGCCTCTTCCAGCAAGGAGGGAGTGGCCTGCAACTGGGTTATCCAGAGCAGCGCCAGTGCCATAATGAATCTCATTGAATCCTTTCCCAGACCACTGGCGCCATCATAATGGCTGACGCCACCTACACCATGTTTCTTTGCTTCTCTATAACCGTATGGGGGACAGGATGAGGCGAGGCCGGGTCACAACTGCGAGCGCTGACCGTCGTATCTGGTTGCGTCAGGCTGCAACAGTGGCGACAATCGTGACCAAATCACAGTGGAGAATCATCATGTTGGCCAAAGCCATGATCGAGAAGTTGAACGAGCAGATTAATCTTGAATTCTATTCCTCCAATCTCTACCTGCAGATGAGCGCCTGGTGCGAGGACAAGGGCTTCGAAGGGGCTGCCACCTTCCTGCGCAAGCACGCCGCCGAGGAGCGCCAGCACATGGAGCGCCTGTTCACCTACGTGAGCGAGACCGGTGGCATGCCGCTGCTGGGGGCCATAGATGCGCCTCCCCACGAGTTCAACTCGCTGGGGGACATCTTCCGCACCACCCTGGAGCACGAGTTCCACATCACCAAGTGCATCAACGGTCTGGCCCATGTGGCATTCACCACCCAGGACTACTCCACCTTCAACTTCCTGCAGTGGTACGTGGCCGAGCAGCACGAAGAGGAGAAGCTGTTCAAGAGCATCGTCGATCGTCTGTCGCTGGTGGGCGAAGATGGCAAGGGTCTCTACTTCATCGACAAGGAGCTGGCCGAGCTGGCCAAGGGCGCCCCTGCCAGCATCATGGACGGCAACGCCTGATAGTCGTGGACACTTAGTGCTGCGCCAGTACAATACGGCCCCCTTGTGGGCCGTTTTCGATTGATGCAGCCATGAAACCGCCGCTGTGGTTTCGGCCATGCGATGACGGCTCCTTGGCAGGGGCCGTTTTTCTTTTGATGGGTGCGTGATGATGAAGCAGTTTGATGTGGTGGTGATCGGGGCCGGGGCGGCCGGCTTGATGTGTGCGGCCCAGGCCGGTTATCGGGGGCGATCCGTGCTGCTGCTGGACAACGCCAAGAAACCGGGCCGCAAGATCCTCATCAGCGGCGGCGGTCGCTGCAACTTCACCAACCATCAGGCCGGTCCCCACGCCTTCCTCTCCGGCAATCCGCACTTCTGCAAGTCGGCGCTGGCGCGCTACACCCAGCAGGACTTCATCGATCTGGTGGACAGGCACGGGGTGAACTATCACGAGAAGACCCTGGGCCAGCTGTTCTGTGACGAGAGCGCCAAGGAGATAGTCGAGGTGCTGCTCACCGAGTGTGACTGGGCCGGAGTGACCCTGCAGTGCCAGACCGAGATCCTCTCCGTCAGCAAGACGGATGACGGCTTCCTGCTCGACACCAGCAAGGGCGAGATCGCCTGCCACTCTCTGGTGGTGGCGACCGGCGGCCTCTCCATGCCGAAACTCGGCGCTACCCCCTACGGCTTCAAGCTGGCGGAGCAGTTCGGCCTCAATGTGCTGCCCACCCGCGCCGGTCTGGTGCCTTTCACCCTGCATCAGGAACAGAAAGAGGCCTTCGCCGATCTCGCCGGGGTCAGCCTGCCGGTGGCGGTGACCGCCGAGGATGGCACCCGCTTCAAGGAGGCCATGCTGTTCACCCACCGCGGCCTCTCGGGCCCCGCCATACTGCAGATCTCTTCGTTTTGGCTGGCGGGGGAGAAGATCCACATCAACCTGCTGCCCGAGCTGGATATTGCGACGGCCCTCAAGGCCTGGGCGCTGGCGCACCCGGCCCAGGAGCTGAAAACCGTGCTGGGACGCGAGCTGCCCAAGCGCTTCGTCGACAAGCTGGTGGAGCTGGGGCAGCTCAACAGCAAGCCGATGCGCCAGTACAACGAGCGGGAGCTGGAGGCGGTGGCCACCCTGCTGGGGGACTGGCAGATACTGCCGAACGGCACCGAAGGCTATCGCACCGCCGAGGTGACCCTGGGGGGCGTGGATACCAACGAGCTCTCCTCCAAGACCATGGAGGCGCGCAAGGTGCCCGGTCTCTACTTCGTCGGCGAGGTGGTGGACGTGACCGGCTGGCTCGGCGGCTACAACTTCCAGTGGGCCTGGTCATCGGGCTGGGTGGCCGGTCAGTACTGCTGACCAACCTTCGTTCTCATCAACTTCAGACGCGGCCTCTCAGGCCGCGTTTTTTATGGACGGTCTTCCGTGCGGGGCATCTATTAACCCTTTCTGATGGTCGGCAAAAAAGCGGTCAGCAGGCCGATCAGCGGCAGGTAGGCGCAGAGCTGGTACACGGTTTCTATGCTGGTCGCATCGGCCAGCTGACCCAGCAGGGCGGCGCCTATGCCCCCCATGCCGAAGGCGAAGCCGAAGAAGAGGCCGGAGATGGTGCCGACCTTGCCGGGCACCAGCTCCTGGGCGTAGACCAGGATGGCGGAGAAGGCCGACGCCAGGACGAGGCCGATGATCACCGAGAGCACCGAGGTCCAGAACAGGTCGACGTGGGGCAACAGCAGGGTGAAGGGGGCGACGCCCAGGATGGAGATCCAGATCACCCGCTTGCGGCCGATGCGGTCACCGACAGGCCCGCCGAGCACTGTGCCCGCCGCGACGGCGAACAGGAAGGCAAACAGATGGAACTGGGCGCTATCCAGCGGCAGGTTGAACTTGTCCATCAGGTAGAAGGTGTAATAGCTGCTCAGGCTGGTCATGTAGAAGAACTTGGAGAACATCAGCAGGCCCAGGATGGCCAGCGACCAGCCGATCTGGCGGCGGCTCAGGCCGCTGCCGGCATGGGCTTTCATCCGCTTGTGGAAGTTGGCCCCGTGCTGGCTCGACCAGCGCCCGACCAGGCAGAGCACCATGACGCCCACCAGGGCGAACAGCGAGAACCAGGCCGCGCTGCCCTGTCCCTGCGGCACTATGATGAGCGCGGCGAGCAGCGGACCTATGGCCGAGCCGAGGTTGCCGCCGATCTGGAACAGGGATTGGGCCAAGCCCGGCTGGCTGCCGGCCGCCATGCGGGCGACCCGGGAGGATTCCGGGTGGAAGACGGACGAGCCCATGCCGATCAGCATGGCCGACAGCAGCACGGCGCCAAAGCTGCCCGCCTGTGACAGGGAGAGCAAGCCGAGCAGGGTAAAGCCCATGCCGAGGGGCAGCGAATACGGCATGGGCCTGCGGTCTGTGTAGAAGCCGATCAGCGGCTGCAACAACGAGCCCGTGAACTGGTAGGTGAGGGTGATGAGCCCAATCTGGGTGAACGACAGGTCTAGGCCGAGCTTGAGCAACGGATAGATGGCCAGCAGCACAGATTGCATCATGTCGTTCAACAGGTGCGAGAAGCTGATGGCGGCAATCACCGGATAAGTGGTGGTGTTCAGGGGGTCGGCCGAGGGCGTCGCGGTGACAGAGGTATCGGTGCTCAAGGTCTTGTCCATGGGTGAGGTATCTGCGGTTTCATACTCCCTCTACCATGCCCTATCCCGGTGCATCTGGACATAACCAAAGTGGGCGAACGCCGGGGCTGCTCTCGATCGGCGTGCAAGCCGTTCACCCTGAAGGTGTGTGGATGACAGGTCAGATCTTGTGCTTGGCGCCTGGCGGATTAGTATAGAAAGCCTGCCGCCGCTATCCGGCCCATAGCCCGCCATGGAGGGAACATGTTCGAAAGCCTGGGAGTCATCAATGTCTGGACCTATCTGGTGGGGCTCTTCTTCATCATCATAGCGCCGGGTCCCAACTCTATTTATGTGCTGCGCACCGCCGCCGTGCGGGGCATAGGGCCTGGCTATCGCGCCGCCCTCGGGGTCTTCGTCGGCGATGCCATCCTCATCTTCTGCGCCTACCTGGGGATCGCCTCCCTCATTCGCACCACCCCCTTGCTGTTCACCCTGGTGCGCTACCTCGGCGCCATCTACCTGCTCTATCTGGGGGTGAAGATCCTCCATGCCAACTTCATAGCCAAGGGCGAAGGGCAGGAATCCGCGGTGGAGCTGGGGGAGCGCTATTTCTCCAAGGCCCTCACCTTAAGCCTCACCAACCCCAAGGCGATCCTCTTCTACGTCTCCTTCTTCGTGCAGTTCATCGACTTCAGCTATGCCCACACCTGGATCTCCTACCTGGTGCTGGCCGGCATGCTGGAGGCCATGAGCTTCGTCTATCTCACCCTGCTGATCTTCGGCGGCACCCTGATGGCGCGCTTCTTTGCGCGCAAGGTGCGTCTCGCCAAGCTGGGCAACGGCCTGATCGGCCTCTTCTTCATGGGCTTCGCGGCCAGGCTGGCGACCCTGTCGTCCTGATCCCGTCCTTTCCTGCTCCATCGGGCTGAATATGGCAGCGCTATGCCTCCCCGGCACCTGCCTGCGGTACACTAGGGCTCGATGAGAGGGCCTCTCTCTTTTCAATCCTGCCGCCGTGGTCTCATGTCCCTGATTTGATCGGGGTCAGCCGTCCACGGCCAGATTCCTTCTATAGTGCGCCCCTTTGTGGCCATAGGCCGGAGGGCCCCATGCTCGAAAATCAGATGATGTTGTTGGCGGTGTTTGAACGGGCGGCGCTGATGCTGATGACGCTCTTCCTCCTGACCCGTACAAGGCCGTTCCAGCGATTGTTCCAGAAGCGGGATCACACCCCGGCTGAGCTGCTGCTGGTGGCCGCCATCTTCGGCCTGTTTGCGGTGTTCAGCACCTACACCGGCATTCCGGTGGAGGGGGCGCTGATCAACGTGCGGATCATCGCCATCATCTCGGGCGGCATACTGTTTGGCCCCTGGGTCGGCATCCCGGCCGGGGTCATCTCGGGTCTGCACCGCTACCTCATCGACATGGATGGTCACACCTCTATCCCTTGCCTCATCGCCAGCATCATCGCCGGTCTGCTGGCGACCTGGCTGCACCTGAGATGCCGCAAGTCGCGGCTCTGGCTCTACGGCATACTGGCGGGCATGGCCTGCGAGGGGCTGACCATGCTGCTGATCTGGCTGTTGACCGAGCCCCATGCCGTGGGTGTGGAGATCGTCAGCCACATCGCCTATCCGATGATCGCCGGGACGCTCTGCATCGGTCTCATCATCAAGCTGGTGCAGGATCTGGATGACGAGAAGGAGCTGATTGCTGCCAAGCAGGCCAAGCTGGCGCTGGACATAGCGAACCAGACGCTGCCCTTCTTCCAGAACATAGATCGCCACTCCCTCGGTCAGGTGTGTGCCGTGATCCGGCGCGAGATCGACGCCGATGCGGTGGCCATCACCGACACCCGGGACGTGCTGGCCTATGTGGGGGTGGGCAAGGATTACTACGAGCTGGACGAGCACCACGCCATCAGCGACATGACCCAGAGAGCCGTGCTGCTGGACCAGATCATCATCAACAACGATCTGCGTCAGTATCACCTCTCCGATTTTCACTCTGTCATCATCATCCCGCTGCGGGAAAACGGCGCCGTCAGCGGCACCCTCAAGATCTACTATCGCCGCACCCACAGCATCACCAGCTCGTTGCGGGAGATGGCGGTGGGCCTCTCCCAGCTCATCTCCACCCAGATGGAGGTGTCTCGCATCGAGCAGCTCAAGGAGATGACCCGCAAGGCGGAGTTCACCGCGCTGCAGAGCAAGATCAACCCGCACTTCCTGTTCAATGCCCTCAATGCCATCTCGTCGCTCATCCGCATCCGCCCCCAGCAGGCGCGCCAGCTCATCGCCAACCTGGCGGACTACCTGCGCTACAACCTCAACAAGGGGGACGAGCTCATCGACATTCAGGAGGAGCTGCAGCAGGTGCGCGACTACGTGGCCATCGAGCAGGCCCGCTTCGGCGACAAGCTGGAGGTAGTGTTCGAGGTGGACGACGTCCACATCCAGGTGCCCTGCCTGCTGTTGCAGCCCCTGGTGGAAAACGCCATCCTGCACGGCATCCAGCCCCGCAGTGCGCCTGGCCGGGTCACCATAGAGGTGAAGCAGCTGGCGGGCGGCATCCGGGTGGCGGTACGCGACACGGGTTACGGCATCAGCCAGGCGGTGATCGACGGGGTGGCCGCCGGCCGGGTGGAGAGCCGCAGCATAGGCCTGATGAACGTGCATCAGCGGGTCAAGCTGCTCTATGGCGACGGCCTGCACCTCAAGCGGCTGGAGCCGGGTACCGAAGTCTGTTTCTATCTGCCGGATCAGGAGGCGATGCCATGTTGAGAGCCATCACTGTTGAAGACGAGTCGCTGACTGGAGAGGCGTTGTCATGTTGAAAGCCATTAGTGTCGAAGATGAATGTTTGATGCGGGAGGAGCTGGCCTCTCCTGCGTTCCCTCAGGGGGCAATGCCATGCTGAAAGCCATCATAGTGGAAGACGAATACCTGGCTCGCGAGGAGCTGGTCTATCTGGTGAATCAGCACAGCACCATAGAGATAGTGGCGAGCTTCGAGGATGGGCTGGAGGCGTTCAAATACCTGCAGGATCACGAGGTGGATGTGGTGTTTCTGGATATCCAGATCCCCTCCATCGATGGTCTGCTGCTGGCCAAGAACCTGCACAAGTCGAGCCATCCGCCCCACATCGTCTTCGTCACCGCCTACAAGGAGTTCGCGGTGGAGGCGTTCGAGCTGGAGGCGTTCGACTATATTCTCAAGCCCTACAACGAGCCGCGCATCATCAATCTGCTGCAAAAGCTCGAGCATGCGGGCAAGTCGCAGCCGGGGCAGGGGGAGGTGAGCAGCCCGCACAATCGCACCATCAACCTGGTGAAGGGGGAGCGCATCATAGTCACCCCCTGCGAGCAGATCTACTACGCAGAAGCGGACGAGAAACTCACCTATGTCTACACCCGCACCGATCGTTACGTGATGACCATGGCCCTCAGCGAGTTTGTCAGCCGCCTGCCGGCGGAGGGCTTCTTCCGCTGCCACCGCTCCTACTGCGTCAACATCAACAAGATCCGCGAGATAGTGCCCTGGTTCAACAGCACCTATCTCATACGGCTCCATGATCTGCCGTTCGAGGTGCCGGTCAGCCGCAGCAACATCAAGGCGTTCCGTCAGCTGATGCGGCTCTGATTGCCATTCATGCCTGCCGATCTGCATTTCATGCCTTAATCTGCCGGCGCGAGTCGCGTCTTGCCTATAGTGGCCTCAATTTCCTTATGGCCATCGCCCGAGACGCATCATGACTAAAGAGATGAATCGCACCCGGTATCTGACCCTGATCGGTACCATCATCACCCAGTTTGCGCTGGGCTCCGTTTACACCTGGAGCCTGTTCAACGCCCAGCTCTCCGACAAGCTGGACGAGCCGGTGAGCCAGGTGGCCTTCGCCTTCGGCCTGCTCAGCCTCTCCCTGGCGGTGGCCTCCTCCCTGGCGGGCAAGCTGCAGGAGCGGTTCGGGGTGCGCAACGTCACCCTGGGGGCCGGCGTGCTGCTCGGCATCGGCTTCTTCCTCACCGCCCACGCCAGCAACCTGGCCATGCTCTACCTCTGCGCCGGCATACTGGTGGGCTTCGCCGACGGGACAGGCTACCTGATGACCCTCTCCAACTGCGTGAAGTGGTTCCCGGAGCGCAAGGGGCTGATCTCCGCCTGCTCCATCGGCGCCTATGGCCTCGGCAGCCTCGGCTTCAAGTACATCAACCTGCTGCTGCTCTCCAGCTCCGGCCTCGAGACCACCTTCCAGCTGTGGGGGCTGATCGCCATGTCCATGGTGCTGGTGGGCGGCATGCTGATGAAGGATGCGCCCCAGCAGGCCACTTCCGTGCAACAGACCGAGAGCCGCGACTTCACCCTGGCCGAGGCCATGCGCAAGCCGCAGTACTGGATGCTGGCGCTGATGTTCCTCACCGCCTGCATGAGCGGCCTCTATGTCATCGGCGTGGCCAAGGACATAGGCGAGAAGATGGTGGGCCTGCCTGCCGTGGTGGCCGCCAACGCCGTCGCCATCATCGCCATGGCCAATCTGGGTGGCCGTCTGGTGCTGGGCATTCTCTCCGACAAGATGTCCCGCATCCGGGTCATCACCATAGCCCAGCTGATCACCCTGGCAGGCATGGTGCTGCTGCTGTTCGTGCCCCTCAACGCCAACCTGTTCTTCGTGGCGGTGGCCTGCGTGGCCTTCAGCTTCGGCGGCACCATCACAGTCTACCCCTCCCTGGTGAGCGACTTCTTCGGCCTCAACAACCTGACCAAGAACTACGGCGTCATCTATCTGGGCTTCGGTCTGGGTAGCATCATAGGCTCCATAGTCGCGTCCCTGTTCGGCGGCTTCATGGCGACCTTCAACCTCATTCTGGTGTTGCTGGTGGTGGCCCTGGTGCTCTCCCTCACCATACGGCTGCCGGCTCCCGTTGCGGTGGCGGCGGATCGGGGCTGACCTGGTCTCCACGGCGGTAAAAAAGAAGACCCGGGCATTGGCCCGGGTCTTTTCGTTGGTACAAGCGGCGTTTAGCGGGGGGGAAGTCCCAGCAAGGTGCGCAGTTGGCTGGCGGTGGCCTCGACCGCAGACCAGTCGGTGCCGGTGACGGTGACGTGACCCATCTTGCGGCCGGGGCGGGCGTCGCCCTTGCCATAGAGGTGCAGGTGTACGCCGGGCAGGGCCAGGGCGCCGGCCCAGTCAGGGGTGCCGCCCTGCCAGAGATCCCCGAGCAGGTTCAGCAGTATGGCGGGGCACACCTCTGCTTTTGCCGGCAGCGGCAGATCGCACAGGGCGCGCACCTGCAGCTCGAACTGGCTGCAACCGGCGTTGTCGATGCTGGGGTGTCCGGAGTTGTGGGGGCGGGGCGCCATCTCGTTGACCAGCAGCGTGCCGCCGACCAGGAAGAACTCCACCGTCAGCACGCCCACGTAGTCGAGGGCGGCGATGATGTGCTCGGCGATGCGCTGAGCCTCCGCCTCCAGGGCGGGGACATTGGCCGGGGAGCGCGTCTGATCCAGAATGCCGCCGCTGTGCCAGTTCTGCACCAGAGGCAGGGCGCTGATGGCACCGCTCGGGCTGCGGGCCAGGGTGAGGGCAAACTCCCCCTCCAGCGGCAGGCGCTTCTCCAGCACACAGGGCACGCCGCTGGCGGCCAGGGCCGCTGGCAGCTCGTCGGCCTTGTTGATAGTCCACTGTCCCTTTCCGTCGTAGCCTTCGCGGGCCGTCTTGAGAATGGCGGGGAAGAGGTCGTTGGGCAGGGCCGGCAGGGGCTCACCCGGCAGCAGGGTCAGGTTCGGGGCGACCGGCACGCCGGCGCGGGTCAGGAAGGCTTTCTCTTCCCGGCGATCCTGGCAGACACGCACTGCGCTGGCCGCAGGGCGTACCGGCAGGTGCTGCTCCAGCAGAGCCAGGGAGGCGGCCGGCACGTTCTCGAACTCGCAAGTCACGGCATCACAGCGGCTGGCCAGATCGCGCAGCGCCTCGGCGTCGTCATAGGCTGCCACTATCTGGGCGTCGGCCGCGGCGCCGGCGATGCTGGCGGGATCCGGATCCAGCACTATCACCTGATAACCGAGGCGATGGGCCGACATCACGAAATAGCGGCCGAGCTGGCCGCCACCTAGCATGCCGAGGGTAGCGGGGGGCAGTATCATGCCGGGTCCTCCAGTTGCAGGGCCAGCACCCGATCCCGCTCGTTGGCACGGAAGCTGTCGAGCTGCTGGTGATAGCGAGGGGCGTCGCCATCCTGGGCAACCGACAGCAGGGAGACGGCAAACAGACCTGCGTTGGCGGCACCCGCCTCACCGATGGCGAAGGTGGCGACCGGCACCCCCTTGGGCATCTGCACTATGGAGAGCAGAGAGTCCATCCCCTTGAGCTGACGGGTCGGGATGGGCACACCCAGCACAGGCACTGTGGTCTTGGCGGCCAGCATGCCCGGCAGGTGGGCGGCTCCGCCGGCCCCGGCGATGATGGCGCGCAGGCCGCGTTCGCGGGCACTGGCGGCATATTCGAACAGCAGATCCGGGGTGCGATGGGCGGAGACGACGCGCGCTTCATAGGGCACGCCGTGCTCCTTGAGGATGCGGGCTGCCGCTTGCATCACGGGCCAGTCGGAGTCAGAGCCCATTACCAGGCCGATCATTGGGGGGGTCGTCATTACGGCTTCCTCGGGGGTGTCAAACGTTTGCCGCATGTTACCAAAAAGCCGTGGGACCTGGCTCAACATTTCTTGCGTCTGATCCCTTCGGATTGCGCCCAACGGCGGCCATGACAGAGGTGCAGGGTAGCATCTGTGCCACTCGACACCCTCTTGTGGGAAAAAACGATGATAGAAATCCAGATGGCTATACATCCAATCTGGCTCTGCCTATAATCCCCCCGCTTTGGCGCATCATGCTTAAAAGGGAATCCGGTGAGAATCCGGAGCTGGCGCGCAGCGGTAAGGGGGAACGAAGCGACATCAGGGCACTGCCGTCAGGTGGGAAGCCGTCGCCGTAGGCCATCAGCCCCCAAGCCCGAAGACCTGCCAAAGTTCGTATTTCGGGCCGAGAGAAACCGGCCACGAAGTAGATGCTTACGCGAACTTAAGGATCTCTCATGTCCAAGAAATTATTGGCGGCTGCCCTGTTGCCAACGGCGGCCTTTGCCCAGTCTTCCCTTCCTGCCAATGACACCATGGTGGTCACCGCCAACCGGGTGGAACAACCCGTCAGTGCTGTGCTGGCTCCCGTGGTGGTGATCGATCGCGCCGAGATTGAATCCCGCCAGGTATCGAGCCTGACGGATCTTCTCAAGACCCTGCCCGGGGTACAGATCACCACCCTGGGTGGCCGGGGCCATATGAGCAGCCTCTTCATCCGCGGCACCAACTCCAACCACTCCCTGGTGCTGATGAATGGCCGCCCCATCGCCGCCATGGTGGCTGGCACGCCCGATCTCAGCCAGATCCCCCTCGGCAACATAGAGCGCGTCGAGTACATCCGCGGGCCGCGCGCCGCCGTCTACGGTTCGGATGCCATAGGTGGCGTCATCAACCTCATCACCAAGACCTCCGCCAAGAGTGGCAGCGAGACCCACCTGAAGGGCGGCGCAGGCAGCCATGGTTATGGTCAGGGCCAACTGCGAACCGTGCAGGCTCTGGGCCAGCAGACCGACATGAACCTGCTGGTGGGCTATGAGCGCACCGATGGGTTCGACGTGGTGGCCGGTGCCCAGCAGCCGGATCGGGACGGTTTCGACAGCCTCAATGGCCAGGTCGGGATGAACCATGCCTTCAACGACGCCTGGAGTGCCGATTTCAACGCCCAGGGTTATGACAACCAGACCGAGATGGACGATGCCTATCAGTCGGCCGACCAGAGCCGGGTGAAGGCCTTCCAGTACGACGGTGGCCTCAAGTTCCAGAGCGAGACCCTGACCAGCCGGCTGGAAGCCAGCTACGGCGAGAACAAGCTGAAGAGCTGGCTGGAGAGCCAGGGGGAATCCAGCGCCCAGCCGATCCACACCGGCTTGACCCGCTTCTCCTGGATCAACAGCTGGAGCGGCATCGAGGGGCTCAACCTGACCGGTGGCGCCGACTGGCAGCAGGAGCAGATGAAGTCCGATTCGCGCAGCTATGGCCAGGCCTTCAATGCCCCGGATCGCGACAACACAGGTCTGTTTGCGGTGGGCAGTTATCGCTGGCAGGCCCTGCTGTGGGAGCTATCCGGCCGCACCGATGACAACGAGCAGTATGGTCGTCACAACACCTGGTCCGCCGCCAGCGGGCTGGATATAGACGACAACCACAATGTGCGGCTGAGCTACGGCACCGGCTTCAAGGCGCCGACCTTCCTCGATCTCTACTATCCCGGTTATGAGAACCCGGATCTGAAGCCGGAAGAGAGCAAGAACCTGGAGCTGGACTTCTCCGGCCGTTACACCGCCTGGGATTGGTCAGTGAACCTCTATCGCAACCAGATCCAGAACCTGATCTCCTGCCAGAGCGCCTTCTCCAGCTGCAAGCCGGACAACACGGATGCCGAGATCCGCGGCGTGGAAGTGGCGCTGGGGCTGGAAACCGGTCCGCTCCATCATGACCTGAGCTTCGATTACACCAAGACCGAAGACAAGAACGACGGCGATCAGCCGCTGCTGCGCCGCGCCAAGCAGAAGGCGAGCTGGCTGACCCAGGCACAGCTGGGCCCGGTGGATCTGTCGACCGAACTGCTCTACGTGGGCAAGCGGGACGACAAGAACTTCAGCAGCTTCCCCGCAGAGCGGGTGGTGCTGAGCTCTTACACCCTGGTCAATCTGGGTGCCAGCTACGGGGTGACGCCTGCGCTGACCCTGGGCGGTCGCATCGACAACCTGTTCGATCGTGACTATGTCCCGGCCTATGGCTATGCCTCACCGGGCACCGAGTTCAAGCTGACCGCCGACTACCGTCTCTGATCTGCTGATCTGCTGATCTGCTGCTCTGCTTATATAGAGAGGAAAAAGCGAGGCCCCGCCATGTGCGGGGCCTTTTCTATTGGTCGCTGGCGGGAGTATGATCGCCGCCTCGCATCCAAGGGGGAGCTCTGGTGGCCAATATTCTCGTGTTCGACTCCGGTATGGGCGGTTTGACCGTCTATGGGGAGATCCGTCGCACCCTGCCGGCGCACAACTATTTCTACTGCTTCGACAACGCCCACTTCCCCTATGGCGAGCTGAGCGAACCAGAACTGATCTCTGCCTGCACCGGCTTGGTCAGCCACATGGTGGCCGAACACGCCATCGATCTGGTGGTGATTGCCTGCAACACCGCCAGCACCATAGCCCTGCCATCCCTGCGAGCCACTCTGAGCATTCCTGTGGTGGGCGTGGTACCCGCCATCAAACCTGCCGCCGCCCTGACCCGCAATGGTTGCATCGGTCTGCTGGCAACCCCGGGCACCGTCAGCCGCGAATATACCCATGAGCTCATCGCCCAGTTCGCGCCGGGCAAGCGGGTGTTGCTCAAGGGAGCGACCGAGCTGGTGATCGAGGCCGAGCGCAAGCTGGCGGGACAGCCGGTCAACATGGGGTTGCTGCGAGAGGTGCTGGCTGACTGGATGGAAGGGGAGGAGAGGCCGGATACCCTGGTGCTGGGCTGCACCCATTTCCCGCTGCTGGGGGATGAAATCCGGCAACTGATGCCGGAGTGCCAACTGGTGGACTCGGGCAATGCGGTGGCAAGGCGGGTGGCTCATCTGCTGGCCGCGCTTCCATCCACCTTCACCGGTGAAGGACAGGGCCACGCCTATTGCAGCCTGCTGGATGCCCGGGCCCAAAAACTGACAGCCCCCTTGCAAGCATGGGGGCTGTCATCACTCGAAGAGGTGCTGTGCTGAGTATTCAGGCGTCGACGTCGGCGCCTTCCCTCTCATCCCTGTCCCGCTTGTCGTTGGCTTCACGTACCTTGAGGGTGCGCTGCTGATACTCCTTGTCATTGAGCGCGGCTATGGCCTTGGCCGCATCGGCGACCGGCATCTCAACAAATCCGAAGCCCCTGCGCTTGCCAGTGGCCTTGTCTTTCATCAGACGGACGGAAATCACCAGACCCTGCTCGGCAAAGAGCTCGCGCACGGCAATCTCGTTGGCACGGTAGGGCAGGTTGCCTACATATAAGGTGCATGTTTCTTGGCTGGCGTTCTGCTCGGCCACAGCGGCAGGAGCCCGGTTAAGGAACAGCGGTACTACGAAACCGCCAATGGCCAGACCTACGGCAAAAATGACTTCGGCTTTCAGGGAAAACTGCAGGGCCTGGGCAACCAGATAACCGACCAGCGCCAACACCAGAGCGAGAACGGCCGCCTGCACATAAACGGGAAACTTGGATAAATTCATCTTTAAAGACCTTTTGTAAATGAAAGCAAAAAAGGTGCAACACTCTATTCACCTCCATGGTAACCAGCTTTACGACAGGACGCTACCATGGACCACTTGGGACACATTATCCGCTTCAGTATGGCATTCCTTAAGCAAGGAAGACCCGGTTAAATGCCAATAAAACAGAGCTGAAATCATCAGCTTGTGGATAACATTGTATATATACACTGGGTAAGCTGTTTCTAACTGGATAATTTGAAGTTTCCGTGACTTTCTTCAAAAAATCCCTTGTCATCGTGATCCGGCTCCCTATAATGCGCCCCTACCAGCACGGCGGAACACGCCGAACTGATGAGCCAGCTTCCTAGCGAAGTGGGCGCCGAAAGAAAAGCGAAAACAACCGCTTGACTTTCGAAGTGAGGAGCGTAAGATGCGCCTCCTCAACGCGATAAGCGTGACGCTCTTTAACAATTTGAATCAAGCAATCTGTGTGGGCACTCACAGCATCGAACATCAAA